>DASYYI010000371.1:0-1675 GCA_035933995.1 Candidatus Acidiferrales bacterium
TCTGGCGCTTCCCTTTCGCGAAGTGTTGCTGCTCGCGGATGTGGAGGAAATGCCGTATCGCGAAATTGCCGAGACGCTGGCGATTCCCATTGGCACGGTGATGTCGCGGTTGGCGCGTGCACGTCGCGTGCTGCGCGGTGAATTGCAAGATAAAGTGGTGAGGGCCTGATGGCGTGTGAACGTTTTTCCGGCGGATTGGGACGCGGTGAACTGGATGCGTTCGTCGATGGGGAACTTTCCGCGGATGCGCAGCGGGAGTTCGACGCGCATCTGCGCGCGTGCCCGTCTTGCGCGGCGGACATTGCGAATCGCGTTCAACTGAAAAGCGCAGTGAAGCGCGCGGGGCGGCGATTTGCGGCGAGCGCGGATTTCCGACGGAAAATCGAAAATCAAGCGCTGCCGCGGAAGCGGACTTGGTCTGCTACCTGGATTCCAGCGGTTGCGGCAGCGGCGGTGATTCTGTTTGCCGCTGCGTGGATGCTGGGGCGATTGACGAATGGACCGCAAACCGCAATGCTTGGAGAATTGATCGACGCGCACATCGCAACGCTGGCGAGCGCGAATCCGGTGGACGTAGTTTCGACCGATCAGCACACGGTGAAGCCGTGGTTCGAGGGCAAGCTGCCGTTTGCCGTGAACGTGCCCGATCTGAAAGATGCGCCGTTTACTCTGATTGGCGGGCGCGTGACGTATCTCGAACAAGAGCCGGGCGCGGGGCTGCTGTTTCAGTATCGCAAACACCGGCTGTCGGCATTTATTTTTCAGGACCGCCCGGAATGGAAAAACGTCAGCACGACGGGCGCGCCCGTGCGGCATACGTCATTCTGGGTGGAGACGTGGAGCGCGGGCGGGCTGCGCTATTTCGTGATGGGCGATACGAGCGCCGCGAACGTCGAACAGCTCAGCGATTTGATGAAGCGAGCAAGCGCTCAGTAGCGTCGCGGTCGACGCGGGACTGCATCTAGGCAGAACGGGCCGACTGGCCCGCCTGAAATGTGCGGAAAAACAACTCGCGGTCCGAGCGGACAGCGGCGATTGGCCAGCCTGCACTGATGCCGCCGTCAACCACCAGATTGTGTCCTGTCACGAAACGCGAAGCATCGCTGGCCAGGAACAGCGCCGCTTGCGCGATGTCATCCGTGCGCCCGACAGACTGCAGCGGTTGCCATCGGGGCATGACGGAACGAATAGCGGCCTCGGCATATTCCGGATGGTCGTCCGCCTCGTCGGGTTGCATGCCGGCGTACTTGCTGAAAGCTCCCGTAGCAATCATCCCTGGCGAGATGCTGTTCACGCGAATTCCCTTTTCGCCCAACTCCATTGCTGCGCACCGCGTCAGGTGAATGGAGGCGGCCTTTGCCGCCGAATAATAGTGCCCTCCCAAACCTGCCCGTATTCCGTTGACGCTCGCGACGTTGATAATGCTGCCAGTTCCTTCCGCGGCCATGACGCGCGATGCATATTTCATGCCGACGAGGACGGCTCGCAGATGCACGGCTATCACCGCGTCGAACTGTTCCAGATCAACGTCGGCAATGGAGGCGAACTGCGAGCCTCTCCCGGCGTTGTTTACCAGGCAATCGAGGCGGCCAAAACAGCCGACAGCATGGTCGATCATAGCCTTCACATCTGCTTCGATGGAGACATCCGTGCGTATGAAACTCGCGGCCGCGCC
>DASYYI010000385.1:0-8705 GCA_035933995.1 Candidatus Acidiferrales bacterium
CCGCGCCGTCGCCGCAAAAATCGCGCGGTAGGATTTGCCGGCCGCTGCGTCCGCAATCAAGCGCAAAACCTCGCGACGAAGCCTCACTGACTCCTCCAAATCCAGTCCCAAAGCCGCGCCGGGGCGCCCGTCCGCAAGCTGCGCGGCGAGTTTGCGCTCGGGAGATTTCCATTTCGTGCGCTCCTTGAGCAATCCCTCGATTTCTTCAGCGGGCACGGGCGCGAACCAGAAAGTCAGGCAGCGCGAGCGGATCGTCGGGAGCAGGGAATCGACGCGCGGAGCTAGCAGAATCAACGTTGCGCTCTCAGGAGGCTCTTCGAGAATCTTGAGGAAAACGTCGGCGTCTGTCCAGCGCATCGTATCGGCGCCATCGAGAATGAAAATGCGCCGCCGCCCCTGCGGTCGGAAATATGCCGCGCGCTGCACGGCGCGTAATTGGCCCATGCGAATCATCGGCCGAGCCACGGGATTTTTTCGGCGAACAGGATCCGGGACGATGGTCCACACATCGGCGTGAGTTTCCAGAATCAGCGGCATGCGCTCCACTGTCGCGGCGTCGGGATTTTCTCCTCGCTCCGCCAGGCCCTGCTCGATCAGCGCGGTCGGATCAGCCAGCCGCGCGATTTTCACGCACGTGCTGCACTCGCCGCAAAAGTCGTCGCGGAGCCTTTCGCAATTTGCCGCCTGTGCGAACATGCGCGCGAGCGTGTATTTGCCCACGCCTTGCGGACCTACGAAAAGCAAAGCGCTCGGCACGTGTTCACGGCTCAGCATGGCGCGAAGGGAAGAGACAATTCGTTCGTTGCCGAGAAAGTCGCTCAAGCCCATCACGATTTGCCGGAGCGCCGCGGATTTCGCAAAACGCGGCTTTCGACAACCTCCATAACTTGGCGATGAATCACCTCTGGCGCAAGCATCTCGCGTTCGTTCCGCTTCATGCAGTTCACCGCGCTCCAATTTGGGCGCTTAGCCAGCCGCTCATAGACGTTCGCGGCGGCCTTCAAATGCGCCAGATTTGCTTCCTGCAAATCGTGCCGCCGGCGCGTATAGCCTCGCGCGTTCTTCTTGCCGACCATGGTCTGGGCTTTCGCGGCGGGCAAGCGCAGATAAATCACTAGATCTTCGCGCGGCAAGCCGTAGACGCCGTATTCCAACTCTTCCAGCCAGCGCAAAAATTCCGGCAATTGCCGCCGGAGGACTCGCGCGCCCTGATGCGCCAGGTTCGAGCCGATGTAACGGTCCGCAAGAATCATTTTCCCCTGCGCGAGATTTTCTTCAAGTTGCGATTTGTTTTCCAGCCGGTCGCCCGCATAGAGCAACGCGGAAAAATGCGCGTCCACTTCCGTCAAGTTGCCGAATTCGCCGTTCAAGTACCGCGCGACCATGCGCCCGAAAAACCCCTCGTAACGCGGAAAACTGACGGTGATGTGGGCTACGCCGCGTTTGCGCAGCGCGCGCGAAAGCATTTCGAGTTGCGTGCGCTTGCCGGAGCCGTCGATTCCTTCAAGCGCGATGAATTTCCCGCGGGCAGGCATCAGAGTGGCGGACAGTCTAACATATTCGACAACTTGGACTCTTTCGAAGAGCGTCCCGAAAAAGAATGGCGATTGAGCGTGCTAGAATGCGTCATGCCTCGCGCAGCGACAATCGCGTCGAACGTCGAACAGATTCGCGAACGCATCGCGCGGGCGGCAGCTCGCGCGGATCGCCGGCCGGAAGAAGTTGTGCTGGTCGCCGCCGGGAAGACGGTTTCCGCCGAAGCGGTGCGGGCCGCCTACGACGCGGGCGTGCGCGCGTTCGGCGAAAATCGTGTGCAGGAGTGGGAGGAAAAACAGCCGCAGCTGACGGATCTGAAGGCAAGTTGGCATTTGTTCGGGCATTTGCAGAGTAATAAAGCGCGTCGAGCGGCGCGCCTCTTTGACTGGATTGATTCCGTGGACAGCGCAGCGCTCGCGCTGAAGCTTGACGATGCCGCGGGCGAAACGAACGAGTGGCTCGCGGTGCTGATCGAAGTTCAACTCGATCCCGCCGAAAAAAAATCCGGCGTCGCGCAAGCTGACCTTCCAGCCCTCGCCGAAGCCATTGGGCAGATGCCGCATCTCGAGCTTCGCGGTCTGATGGCAATTCCGCCATTCTGCGACGATCCGCGCGATTCGCGTCCTCATTTTCGGCGGCTGCGGCGGTTGCGCGACGATCTCGAAAAACAGTTTGACCGCTCGCTTCCTGAGCTGTCGATGGGCATGAGCCATGATTTCGAGATTGCCATCGAAGAGGGCGCAACGCAGGTGCGCTTGGGGACCGCGATCTTCGGCGAACGCGCGAAAGAATGACCGCAAAGCAATGATCGACGTGACGCTACGCGACGGTGCGGTCGTTTTCGTCGTGCGCATCGTGCCCAGGGCGGGCCGTGATTCGATTGACGGCGAATTTGAAGGAGCCTTGAAGGCACACGTTACCGCGCCGCCCGTTGACGGCCGAGCTAACCACGCGCTGCGCCGCCTTCTGGCCATTCGTTTGAATGTCTCCGTTTCCGCTGTTAAGATTCTTTCAGGCGAGAAGAGCCGAATGAAGCGAGTGGCGGTGCGCGGCGTCACGCCGGCGCAAATTCAGGCGCTCGCATAGAGCGCCGCGTCACTCCAAGAAAAGAGAGTCCATGCCCGACCTCAAAGCAATTCAATCTGAACTTCGCGCGCAAAAACTCGATGGCTGGCTGTTCTACGACCATCATCATCGCGATCCGATTGCCGCTCGCGTCCTCGGACTCGGGTCCAACGGAATGACGACCCGCCGATGGTTTTATTTTGTTCCATCGCGCGGCACGCCAAGCAAGCTGGTTCACCGCATCGAGGCGAAACAGCTCGACAGCCTTCCCGGCCGCAAAATCGAATATTCCGGATGGGAGGAACTGCACAAAGGCCTGGGCAAGATTCTGAACGGCTCGAAAGCCATCGCCATGCAGTATTCGCCGCAGAACAATATTCCCTATATTGGATTGGTCGACGCGGGAACCATCGAACTTGTGCGGAAACTTGGCGCGAAGGTGGTCAGCTCGGCCGATTTGGTGCAGAAGTTCGAGGCGGCCTGGACGCCCGAACAATTCGAATCGCACAAACTGGCCGGGCGAATCGTGGATCGCGTGACGCAAGAGGCTTTCGCGCGCGCGGGATCGTTTGTGCGCGAGAATAAATCGCTGACCGAATTCGAGTTGTCGCAGTGGATGGCTGCGCAGTTCCGCGCGAATTCGGTGGTGGCAGACGCGGCGCCCAATGTTTCCGTCGGCGCGCACGCGGGAGATCCGCATTACGAGCCCAGAGCGGTGGGAAGTTTTCCGATTCGCAAGGGCGATTTGATGCTTCTCGACGTGTGGGGCAAACTCGACCGTCCCGGTGCCGTTTTTTACGATATCACCTGGATGGGATACCTCGGCGAATCGGTGCCCGCGAAATTCACGAAGATTTTCCATATCGTGCGGCAGGCCCGCGATGCGGCCATCGAATTCGTAAAGCAATCCGTTTCCTCGGGGCGCGCCACGTACGGATGGGAAGTGGATCGAGCGGCGCGCGAGGTGATTCGCAAAGCCGGCTACGGCAAATTTTTCACGCACCGCACGGGCCACAGCATCGGGCAGGACGTTCACGGCAACGGCGCGAACATGGACGGCCTGGAAACGCGCGACGACCGCCGCATCGTGCCGCATACGTGCTTCTCGATTGAGCCGGGAATTTATTTGCCAGAGTTCGGCGTGCGCACCGAAGTGAATGTTTATGTGGGCGACGGCGAAGCGAGCGTCACCGGCCCCATGCAGGAAGAAATCATTCCGATACTCGAGTAGGCGATTCGCTAGTGTGCTGTCCCGGCGATATGTAGCTCTTCTTTTCAGGAGGCCGGAGCTTCAGATTCTGTGTGAGAACCTCAGTTTCTGCGTCAGGGCACGGTTTCAACCGTGCCGTAACCGGCGTAGTATCGCTGCGGCTTCAGCCGCTGAGGTCTGTGGCTGTGAGTTGCCGCGTAGCCTCCAAAAGTTCCGATCCACTGAAGGGTAAGCCACTCGACATGTCCGAAACGAATATCACCTCTGATTCAGACGCGTTGTCTCCCGCGCGCTACGCCGCTATCTTCGCAGCGTGGCTTGTTCCCGGGCTCGGCCATCTTTTGCTAAAACGCCGTGGACGCGCCGCTGTTATTTTCTTGTGCGTCGGCGGCTTGGCTGTCGCGGGTTATGCGATGCGCGGACAGGTCTATTCGATGCGCGGCGGAGATATGTTCGAATCCATGGGCTATCTCGCCGAAATCGGCTCGGGAGCTTTCTATTTTCTCGCGCGATTGTTCGAACCACACGGCGCGGATACGGCGCTCGTCGCAGGAGTTTACGGCACCCGCTTCCTGGCGATAGCCGGTCTGTTGAATTTTCTCTGCGTCCTGGACGCGTGGGGAATCGCGCGTCCGGAAAATGGCTAAAGCCTCCGGGAGGGTCGATTACTCGGCAGCTTGTTAAAAGACCTCATTTGCTGTCATTCCGCCTGCCCTGAGCGTTTTCGGCGAAGGGAGGAGCAGCCGCGACGAGGAATCTGCTGTTTCCTTGAATTTGTGCAAGCTCCGGTTCCCTCGCGACGGCGGAGATGGCATCAGAAGCACTTTTTCAACAAGCCGTTATGATCGTTCGCGGCGAATTTATGTCCCATTTCCCAGCATTGCTGCTCTGCGCTCTCCTGATTTCCGTGGCGCTTGCGGCGCTCTCGCAGCCGACGGCCGGAAAGCGTTTCAGCCGCGCCCTGCTTTACTTCGCCCTCTTCATGGTAATTTCCGTGGCCATCGGCTGGCTGATGTACCCCTTCTCGCATTAAATCTGCGGCGAGTTTGAATTTTCTTGATCGTGACACAAGAGGTTAAAATTCAAACTGACCCGTTACTAAACCTGCGCGTCGTTTGACGCTCGCGCGCGGCAATGCTAAATTCAAATTACAGCCGCGGTAGCTCAGTTGGTAGAGCAGCCGATTCGTAATCGGCAGGTCGACGGTTCAAGTCCGCCCCGCGGCTCCAGATTTTTGAGTTTGAATCGCGCTTCAGCGAAAACCGATGGAAGAGGATTCCGCACCGAAGAAAACCCGCACCCTTAAAGACCAAAGCGTGCGGCACCCTCTGCGAAGCGAAAGGGCGGACCATCCGCCAGTTTGTTAGAGCGGCCTCAGATTTGGATGCGAGTCAGGATTTCGGTCAAGGGTTCGGCTCTTTGATTTTCGCACGAAACCTTCTGTTCATCTCAAACCAGTGGCGTTCTAGGGTGTTAAAATTTTCGTCTAACATCGATTGCCTCATGACATCATAGACTCTTACCACGCGAGCGCGATCGTATACGAGACCCCAAAACCTAAAGTAGTCCGCCGGGCCCTCACTCCTGATTGTTTCATCGATGTCACCGATAACGCGGAATCTGCACGGGCGGTCCGCATCCGGGTCCTCAAATACGGGGATATGAATGGAAAATGGCCGTTCTCCGTTGTTGAGCAGGAGACGACTATAGTTCTGCGCAAGAGTCACCAGGATTCTCTCAAGATGATTCAAGATCGCATCGCTCGATGTTTCGTGGATTACCAGTAGGCAATCCTGAAACTCGATCTGTAGCTCCACTATGTCTAGAAAAAGTTTGCAGTTTCTTCTTTGGAGTTTCCTGTATGCGGCAAGAAAAGGACGAAGCACGAAAGACTTGGCGCCGTGTTTGATCAAATCGAAAGCGATGCCATCAATTAAGAGCTGAGTGATGTGCGACAAAGAAAGCGTCGAAATGATTTCGACGTAAAGCCGGGCTATGCCGCCGGCTCCGGTCGGTCGGCCCTTAACTATGGAAACATAGTGGGATGCGAGCTCTTTGCGAAAATCATGGATTCCGTCGAGATCTGGGAAATCACCAGGCCTACTAGTAGCGATCCAGTACCTAACAGCAACTGATGTGTCCGCTTTCATGTTCGGTACAAGTCCTCATCTTTTTGATCAGTTTCACTGTACCAAAATAGTACAAATTGTACCTACCAATTCGGACTTCGCGCTTCCTTCCTGCCTGGGCGGGGTGGCCCAGACCTTAATGTTTGGCTTTTGCGGGTGCCCCATGCTCGTTTTGTGAGCGTGGGGCTTTTTTCGGCATTCTCTAGTCCACGACGGTGGGTGGCCCAGGCTCGGGACTAGCTTTTGGGGGTGGCCCATGCTCGCTTTCTGAGCGTGGGGCTTGCTCTGACAACTCATTACTTCACGCGTAACACCAGCTCCATCTATCCCATTTCCTTCTATGGCCTTGCGCATTTTCAGTTCGGGCGTGCATGCGCCGACGTTGCAAGGTCGTTCCAAGTTCCGAATTTTGTGCTAAGCGCGTCCATCGCGCTCACCTGGGATTCGCTCACAGTCTTGTGCTCAAATACAGGACTGGAATCCCCGCACTAACTCTTTCGCTTCAACTGTCCTCCCGGCCAACTAGCGGAAGATGCATGTGCCTCGACATACTGATGGTCGGAGGACAAATCATGCGAACGATTCTAATCTCGGCCATGATCGGGTTGTGCCCCGCGTTTGTGGCTGCGCAAAGCAACGCAGTGCCAAGCGCGGCGCAAACCAAGATGGAGTGCAGGCGATTAGTACAGGGACAAAACAACTTCATCTCGTCCGACGAGACGCTGATCAACGGAATGGCCTGCCATGTCGTGAAGCCGACGCCGATTTCACCGGCGCCAGCGCCAAAGTCAGTGACGCCTGCGGCAGTACCCGCATCCGCGCCAGCAGAGGCCACGGTCTGTTTTTACCGCACCTCTAGTATCGTCGGCGCGGCCATTCATCCCAGCCTCTTTATTGATGACGCGAATGTCGGCAGTCTCGGTCGCAATCAAAAGTTCACATATACGGTTTCGCCGGGCAAACACCGTATCCATTCGACTGCGAAGGACTCAGGCATCGATCTCGACGCAAAAGCCGGAGAGACTTATTACGTCCGCCTGAACCTCAAAATGGCCTTTCTCAAAGGAAGCGGCACGGTAACGCTAGTGAACTCCCAGCAGGGAGAATCCGAACTAGCAAAGGCATCGGAGAAGGACACCCAATGAGTCCGGTTCAAACTCCGTAGGGCCCGCAAGACGATCTGTCTCTCGACCTGTTCGTGCTTCTTTGGGGGGGGAACACGTTCCAAAATCGTCTGATTTTCCCTCACCGAAAATCCGGCGGGCGGCGCGTCCCTGATGCGCTAAGAGGATTTTGACTTTTCTTCTGGGTGCCGCATGCTTCGGTTTTTGAAGCGTGCGGGTTTAGAGCTCGAGTTTGCAGCAATCATAAGGCATCGCAGCCTGTGTAACAGCGCGTGCCGCGTTCTGAGCGTGGGGTTTACTCCGGCAATCGATTTCCTCACACATAAGGCAAGTCAAGCAAATAAACTCTCTTCTATATTACCTTTTTGGTCAACTAGACTGACAGGTGTGTCTAGTATAAGCCCTTTTTCAACCTCCCCTCAAATCGCCGATCATTCAATGTTTCTCGCGGTTCCGGCGCAAAAACACCCTTCATTTCGCATGCGCGCCAGTTGTGCCTGGAGCACACGCTTGAACGCGCTAAGGAATCTTACCTTTTCTTCTGCGTGCCGCACCCTTCGGTTGTTGAAGGGTGCCGCTTTGGAGTTCAGGTTTGCAGTAAGGTTGCAGTGCAACACGCGGAACTGCGTCTCAGTGTGAATCAAGTTGTATAGCAACCTCGCACGCGTCCTTGTCCCAGCGCAGCAAATACAGAGCGAGCAGGATCACGCATCCTGCGACGGGAACCCACAGTCCCGCGCGCAAGTTGCCAAACTTATTTGAAACGTAGCCGACCAGCCATGGCAGCGTTGCGCCACCGAGCCCGCCCAGCGCGAACATTGCGCCGACGAAGCGCGACGCCGATCCTTCGAAGCGCCGCGAAAGTTCCGCGATGGTGATCGGAAAAACCGCGGCCAGCCCGAGTCCTGCAAGTCCCACTCCCGCGGTCAGCGCCGGCAGATTCTTCGAAATCAGCACGACGCATGTGCCCACAGGCGCAAGCACAAGTCCCGCGCGAGCCAGCGGAATTTCTCGGACGCGCCGCAAAAGAAGCGGCGCCAACGCGCGTCCCAGCAACAGCCCGCCCCAGAAAAAAGATGGCACCACCACCCATCCGATTCCCGCGCCCGTATGCATGCGGCGTCCAAACGTGGCGACCCAGCCGCTGACGGCGCCCTCCGTGCCCACGTACAGAAAAAACAACAGGCCCAGGATCGCAAGCACGCGCGCTTGAACGCGCGGCCCTCTGGGCGTCGCATCCGTTTGAGGAGTATCGCGGCGCTCGACAATCACCGCTATCGGGCTCGCAAATATCAGCGAGAACACGAAAACGCCGCCGCCCAGTAACAAGATCATGGCGGGCAGCCTGTGAATTTTTACGAACCACGTCGCGATGAACGGAAACAACACTGCGCCGACACACCACGCCAGATTCAAAGTGTTGAGCGCGTCGGCGCGGCGATGCGGGCTCGACTCGGCAACCAGCAGATTCGTTGTGGGGATCGTTAAGCCCAGGCCGAGACCGAATAATATGACGGAGATCAATCCGACAATCCACGTAACGAACCCGAGCGCCGCGACGCCGATGCCCATCAACCCAAATCCCGCCACGAGCGAAGGCCGGAATCCTCGGCGCGTCAGAATCACGCTGGAAAGCAGCAC
>DASYYI010000415.1:0-1946 GCA_035933995.1 Candidatus Acidiferrales bacterium
TACTCGAATTCGGATGGAATCATCGCGCCCTCCCGGATTTCGCTTTTGCGCGCGGAGCGGGTTTCTGCAAAAGGCTCCAGATGCGTTCGCGTTTGATGGGCAAATCAACGTGCGTGATGCCGAGCGGCGCAAGCGCGTCAACGACGGCGTTGACGACGCACGGAGTGGCGCCGATGGTGCCTGCCTCGCCCACGCCTTTCACGCCCATGGGATTCACAGGTGTGGGGGTGACGGTGCGGGAGGTCTCCATGCGCGGGATATCGGCTGCGTGCGGCAGCGCATAATCGGTGAGCTCGCCGGTGATGAGCTGGCCTTCGGCGTCGTAAACCGCCTCTTCGAAAAGCACTTGGCCGATGGCCTGGACGATGCCGCCGTGGACCTGGCCGTCAACGAGCAAAGGATTGATGACGTTGCCGCAATCGTCGACGGCGACGTACTTCTTGAGTTTGACGTCACCCGTATCCCGGTCGATTTCGACGACGCAAATGTGCGTGCCGAACGGGAAAGTGAAATTCGTGGGCTCGAAGAAAGTGGTGGCTTCGAGGCCCGGTTCGACGCCGGGAGGAAGCGTCTTGGCAACGTAGGCTGCGCCGACAAGATCGTTGAAGCTAACGAACTTTTTCGGGTCGGCTTTGGAGTAAATTCTGCGATCGCCAAACGCCACTTTTTCCGGAGCAACTTCCAAAATGTGCGCCGCGATTTTCGACAGCTTGTCGCGGAGTTTTTCGAGGCACTTGTACATGGCCGTGCCGCCGACGGCCGTGGCACGGCTGCCAAATGTGCCAATGCCGTAGGGCACTTCGCTGGTGTCGCCGTGCACGATGAGCACATCGTCCGGCGCGATGCCGAGCATGTCGGCGGCAATTTGCGCGAAGCTGGTTTCCTGGCCTTGGCCGTGCGGCGAAGAACCGGTGAGCACTTTCACCTTGCCGGTTGGCTCGATGCGCACCGTCCCGCTTTCCCAGCCCCCGGCGGGCATCGCGCTCGAGGGCCCCATCGCGCAGATTTCGACGTAACTGGAAACGCCGATGCCGACGAGCTTGCCACTTTTGCGCGCCGCAGACTGCTCTTTGCGAAGTTTCGCGTAGCCGGAGGACTTGGCCGCGGCGTCCAAGCACTTTTCGTACGCGGCCGTGTCGTAAATCAAGCCGGTGGGAGTGGCGTAGGGGAAATCCTTGGGCGAGGGGAAATTCTTGCGCCGGATTTCGAGCGGGTCTTTGCCCAGTTCGGCGGCGACGATGTCCATGGCGCGTTCTATGAAATAGGTGGCTTCGGGACGGCCCGCGCCGCGATACGCGTCTGTGGCCATTTTATTTGTGAGCGCGCCGGTGATTTCGACGCGAATCGCGGGAATCTTGTAGCTGCCGCAGAGCATCAGGCCGGTGAGCGTGGGAATCAGCGGCGTCAAAAGCTGATAATAGGCGCCGAGGTCGGCGATGATTTTGTAGCGCGCGCCGAGGATGGTGCCGTCGCGCTTGACGGCGAGTTCAACGTAATTGATGAAATCGCGTCCGTGAATCGTGGCCTGGAAATTCTCGCGGCGGGACTCGATCCACTTCACCGGCTTGCCGATTTTCATTGCGAGATGCGCGCAAAGCGCTTCTTCCGCGTAGACGTTCAATTTGCTGCCAAAGCCGCCGCCGACTTCCGGCGTGATGAGGTGAATCGAGGTCTCCGAGAAACCGAGCATCGCGCCAACTTGCGTGCGGACGAGATGCGGAATCTGCGTGGAAGTCCAGATGGTCAATTTGGGCTCGCCCGGGTCGAACGTGGCGACGACGCCGCGCGGCTCCATGGCCATGGGAATCAGGCGCTGATTGACCATGCGCTGCTTGATGACTTTGTCGGCTTTCTTGAAAGCGCCGGCGACGTCCCCGCCTTCGAGTTCCCAACGGTAGGCCACATTGTCGGCGAAATTGTCGTAGAGCTTTGGCGAGCCTTTGGCG
>DASYYI010000443.1:0-10868 GCA_035933995.1 Candidatus Acidiferrales bacterium
CTTCCCGGTCATAGTCGATTGCCAAACGCCGGTCTTCATGTTCAGCGGCGTGAGCTGCGCGCTTGCCGCCTTCGCCGCCTCTGTCGTGGGCTTTCTCGACTGCGATTGCGCCAACAGCACTGTGGCCGCGAAGCCTAGAGCTGCCAAACAAGTCACTCCCACTACAATTGCTTTTCTCATTTCACTCCTCCTTAAAAGTTTTGGATTCGGCTCGAAATTCGTGGCCCGTACTGGTCTATAACTTCAAATTCGCGCCGCGATGGATGCGGCGAGATCCTTCGCCTGCTTTTCATTGGCGGGATCAATTGAGATGTAGTAGCGAACCTTGCCTTTCAGCACATGAATCGCATGGCTGTTATCCATGTACGCGGAATCTCCGATGGCCGGCTTCGATTTGGCCGGGAACCACATGGACAACTTATCGAAGGTCTGCTTCGCCACTGCGGCTGTTTGCTCGAAGTAAACGATGAAAGTGACCTTTGTGTCCGGTCCTTTTTGCGAATTGTACTGGCACTGCGTGCCCCACGGCTGTTTGCCATAGGCCGGCGGCCATTTGCTCTCCCCGGGCGCGCCGAACGGCTGCCCGAGAACCTTCTGAATCTGCGCTGGGGTGAGCAGAGCACAGTTGTCCGCCGGCGGTGCCGCGTAGGACGCTTGCGAACCGCTCAGCGCGCACAAAAAAAATGCTGCCAGTATTACTGTCCCTTTAGATTTCCAATTCATATCGTCATCCTCCTCAGATTTAATCTTCGGCTCGTAGCGACGACTAATCGTCCACCGCCACGGCAAGCCCTTCACAGCTTCGCGAGAACATCTTGCGCGAGAGCTTTCTCCTTCGCCTTGATCTGGTCGATCGTGAAAGGGGTGCCGCTGCGCTGCACTCGGATACCGAACGCAATCGTTCCCTTCTTGACGCGGAGCTCCATGCCCTTTCCGGAGGTCATGCTGAGGTAGTAGGCGTCATCGCCCAAGCCGCTGACGTGTGTCGCAGAGGTTGGCGCGTTTGGCATCTTTGCAACCGCGTACCCCTGGGTATATCCCTGCATAATCAGCATCACGACATCGACTCTCCGTCTTGGCGAGCCCGGCTTCACGCCGGTCTGATCCCAAAAACACACCTTTGGACCAAGACTCTTGCTTGCGGCCGGGACTTCCAGCGCAGCGCTCACCTGAGCTGGCGTGAGCAGCGAACAAGTATCCGCAGGCGGCGCAGTGTACGCCACTCGCGAACTGCACATTGCAAAAACAAAAAGTGTCCCGAGAATCGCTGCAATTCTAGGTTTCCAATTCATGTCGTCACCTCCACCAAATTCATTCCACGGCAATATCTTCCTCGCTCATTTCGCCAGCGTGACTTCCACGCGACGGTTCAAGAATCTTCCGCTCGCCGTGGCGTTGTCCGCCACCGGCCGGCTGGCGCCAAACCCCTCCGGCTCGAGCCGGTTTCCCGCAACGCCGTGTGCCGTGAGCCATGTGACAACAGAAGCCGCGCGTGCCTTGGAAAGCGGGACGTTGAGTCTGTCGGAGCCCTGATTGTCGGTGTGGCCTGAGATAATCCAGCGCGAGCCCGCATGGTTGTTGATCAGGCCGAGCACGGCATTCAGCGCCGGCAGACTGTCCGGGCGGAGCTTCGACGAACCGGTGTCGAAATGAATTCCGTAAATCGTAGCCGAACCAGTTTGCGCGATGGATTGCTCGAGCGCGGCAGTGCTTTCCTGATGACGATGCAATTGGATCTCGGCGTCTCCGCTTTGCCCCGCTGGCAAATCCACGGGCACGGAATTTTCGTCATATCCGGGAGCGTCAGCGGTCGCAACCACAAGTCCCGCAGGAATTCCTTTCAATTCGCATTTTCCGGCTTTGTCCGTTGTCGTCGAACCAAGCCCGGCAGTGACGGTCGCGCCGGGGACTGGCTTGTGCGTGTCGGCGTCCGTGACTGTCGCTGAGAGCGACACCTGATATTTGAATTTGTGCGGATTCACCAAAATGCGCGCAAAGTCAATCGCATAGCCGTCGGGGACATGCGTGGTCGGATCGTCAATCAACAGATTTACTGTCCCGGATTTCAGGAGCGGCCAATACTCCGGCAGGAGCCGGAGAGTGAGCAGTTTACCGATCGGCCCGCTCTGGTCCAGCGAATTTATCGCGTACTCGAAACTCGGAATTCGCGTGCCATTCAGGCTCACCTGGAAGTGCGAGTGCATGGGGCGTGGTTGAAAATCATCTGCAAAAATCTGGAAAACTATGGCGTCGATTTTCGCGGGCAGGGCACCGACTGGCATCACAACTGGAACTGGATCTGTAAGCTCGCGCTCGCGTGTGCACTTGGGAGCCCAGTACCGTGTCATTTCTTGCTGGCCTTCTTCTTTGGACGCGATAACTATCGGCGCGTGCGGATCTTCGAGTTGCGTTTCGAAATCCCGTACGAGGGAGCAATCTCCGAGGGAACCGCTGTATCCGTCGCTTGGTAACCCCGGCTTCACAAGGACGGCGACAGCTATACGGTCCGCTTGGCCTGGGACGCGTTGTATGCTCATATGTACAGGCATCACACCAGTGCCTAACATTATCCGGTCGGTTCCAGGCGGCGCTTGTGGCGGAATGTGATTGATATCCGGCCATTGATGAGGCGGCGTTGACTTTCCGGAAAACGGATCAAATCCCTGCGGCCAGCCAAAACCGAGATTGTTGATGTCACCGGTGCGCACCACCAAGTCTGCTTCCGGGCCACCCACCGTGCGTTCGTATTCCAGCGGCCAGTCATGCGCCGGATCTCCCGTGCCGGCGACCGGCACGATAGGGGCGGGCTTGGGAAGCGGCGGCGGGATCAGCGCGGCATCGACCGCTGCCGAGGCTGCGGCAATGGCGGCGGGAGACCCAGGTGCGGGCGCAGAAGCGGGGGTAGAAGGAGAACCTGGAGCAGAGTTGCCGCCAGCGTTCCCGGGAATTGCACTCAGTGGGTTCGCGCTGCCCTGTTTCTGCGCGTTTTGCGCTAGCGCGTTTGCTGCTGCAGCCAGATCAGTTAGGCTCTTGTTGATATCCGTCGGCGTCTGTTTCTTCGCGTTTTGTCCTGCGGCGTTCGCCTTTGCAGCCATGTCCGCAAGATTTTTCTCGAAGTCGGATGCTGCCTCGTCCGCAGCTGCCTTCTGCCGCGCGCGATGAGCTGCGTTAATGAAACCGGCGATCGCCACGACAAACACCAACACTACGACCACGACAGCGCCGCCAATGATCGCCCCTTTCGGAATTCTCGCCGCGGATTTCGCAGAGGAAGCAGCAGCCTGAGACCCCACTCCCGTCGCCGCGCTGGTCGAAGCTGTCGTCGCAGATGTTTCCGCGGAGTCTCGGCTGCTTGTTGCGGCCACCACCGGGCTACTTGGAGCGACACTGGTGGGTGCTCCGCATTTCGTGCAGAACTTCGTCTCGCCCAGAAGAGGCGCGCCGCACTTCTTGCAAAAGCGCTTCGCCGCAACGGGCGCGACCGCATCGTTCCGCCGAGCGCCGCATTTTGTGCAAAACGCATCGCGCTCGGTCAGCGCCGCTCCGCATTGATTGCACGTAATCGCCATCTCAACCTCCGCTCACAGATACATCGCAAGCGAGCCGGTCATTCTCCAACCTGCCAACCGTTCGCCATCTCATTTCTTGATTCGGGCTATTTCGTAGTGCCGTTTCTGCACGCCGTTCGGGAAAACGATTCCTTCATCCAGAATGAGCTTCACCGCGCAGCCATCCTGACCCATCCAGACCGTTCCCCTGTCATAACTCCCCGCGCCGAAAAGCGTCTCGATTGTTTGCTTGTCCGACGAGTTGGCGCTTGTGGTGTCAATGGAATACTTCGTTGCCTGGTAGCCGTTCACCGGCTCCGCGCCGCGGTTGACAATCGCGGACATGCCTTCCAAGCCGGCAAGTCTGCCAGTCATCCCGGTGAATGCGAGGCTGGAGAGGCTCAGCAGCGCGTTGTTCCAACTGTTCTCGTCCGAGCGGGTAGCATGGAGCGAGCGCGACCCGGACGTACCTTTGACCACGATATCGACGGCTTCTGGCGTCACATCCGCCTCAGCATCCACCGACTGGGACGCATCCGAGTACTTATAGGAATAGTGGAAGGATTCTGTCGGCTTCTCGACACGGCCCAGCATGCATCCGACATCAATGTGAACACCCGCGCCGTCTGCATCTTGTGTGTCCGCGCCGCCTGATTTTGCACCAGAGGTGCATCCGGACGCAGCCAGCAGTGCCAGTGCGGCAACGCTCGCAAGAACGCTTCCTAAGAAACGTCTGTCATCCGCCTGCGATCTCATTTCAGTTCTCCTCTCAGGTTCCGCGGTTCCCTGCTGCACTCATTTCGACCGACAGCGTTTTCGGTTTACCCGCGATTACTTCTTGGGCATGCATCCCTGAATGGACGGGATTGCCGAAACTCCCGTCTTCTTGAACACCTCTACTCCTTTGTCCGGCGGAACAGAACCGCTGATGGAGCCGAGCATGTCTTTGTCTATGCCTGCTTGAACTAAATAGTTCTGGTAATACTGTTGGCACGGAACCGGACTGAAGAGGCCTGCCCCCATTAGGCCCTGGCCGGCGTAAGCCACTGACGCGACCCACTGGACGTAAGCTGCGCGCGGCAGCTTGAAGTAGTCGTCCGACTGAGGGTACTTGACGTCGTGTTTGATCTTTACGTCCAACTGCCCCTCCAGACCGTCCGCCATGTCCGCGCCTTTTTGGTTCAACGCGCTGGGGAGCCGGTTGGCCACCGCCCAAAGGAAGCTATCCTTGCTGAACGTCATCGCGAATTTTGGCGCATTGATCGCCGCTACCACGCCGTGCGCCGCCTTTGCGGACGAGGTTGTGCTCGATATATCAGGTGTTGCATCGAGAGAATTGTTCACCGCCGAGGAACCATCTATGCCTCCTTCCCCTTTGTAAGTGATATTGAAATGCCCCTGCACAGCGGCCTTCTCTCCAAAACCGGGCTTAAAAATGAAATTGGCGTAGATCTGAAAGAGAAAAGGAATGTCATCCGCGCGGTCGTCTACCAGTCCGGAATACAAAGGGGCCATTCTGAGGCGTGATTCTCCAATGCCCTGGCCTGCAGCAGTGGTCTGGGCCATCCAGGTGACGTCCAGCGTGCCGTCAGTCGGCACCGTGAAGGTTGCCTGCTGCAGCTTGTCTTGATGAATCACCACCAGGAAATTGTAGCCGCCATTTACCTGACCCTTGCCGCTAACGCTGGCTGATAGCCCATTGTTTTCTTTGAACGCGGTGAACGAATAGCTGCTCGCTGTGCCACTCGTTGTATATTTCCACGGCTGTTCTCCGGGGCTTTGCTCGTGATAGGGCTCGGCGGTGTCCGCCCAGGGATTGCCAGAACTGTTTGAGCCGCCAGGCTCGTTCGCGGTCTGCGGCGTTTCTTTGAGCATCTGCATGGTACCGTCATTTATGAAGTCGGTGAGCGAGGCGGAACTCACACCCACCGCAACCTCGGCCGCGGGGGTCTTTATCTTTTTGATTGCTCCAACTTTGAGGACGCCGAGTTTCTTGATGAACATGACGTCTCCGGCGGCCAAGCTGTTAGCGCAGACGGAGCCTTTGAGGACAACCACCTGCGCATCGTGGCTTACGCCCACTATCGCGTACGGATCGATTCGAATCGTGTTGCTCGTGTAGCGGCTTGGCTTCCCATTGTTCTGCCCGACTTGCAGCGTCCCGCTCGCTGACTTCAGCCACGTCGCCACAATCGTGGCGGTCATAGGGCTTCCATTGCCCATCGAACACGACGATTGCTGTGGGGCCGTTGCCGTGAATTGGGCCGTGCTTTGGCCCCCGGGCACTTTCACCGTCGCCGGCACGGTTGCTCCGCCACCGTTCAGTGTGACCGTCACTCCGCCCTTCCGCACGGTTTTCTGCATCAGAGGCGGTTGGCCCTTCGGCGCGACGTTCTTGTAATAAGTCACGTCTGTCGGCGCAGTATGCTGCAGCGTTACCGTGCTGCGCGCCGAGCCTCCCCAGTTCACCGTGCCGGGTTGCACGGAGACCGAGGAAACGCCGTTTGGCTCTATTGTCAGCTTGAATGCCGTCACGACTTTGTTGTACGTGACTTCGATCGTTAGCACCATGGTCTTCGCCACTGGCTTGGTGATCGCCATGATTTTCTGCGGAGTGCTGGTAGCGCCTGCTGGTACAGTTAAGCTTGTCGGCGCTAGTGTCACGAGCGGCTTATCGGCTGGGGCAGCCGCGATGCTTAACTTGCCGCCTCCGCTCGGCGCCGGTTGAGCCAGGAGCACTTGCCCGTAAGCAACATCTCCGCCCACCACTGGAGCGTTGGTCCAACTCAGCGTGACATTCGAAGGAGTAATTCCGCCTGCAGCGCCGGTGCCTCGCGCTCGAGCGGGAGGCGCGCCTTGCGCCGTCAGCAGTGCAAGCGCTGCCGCAGCCACGCAGCGCAAGATGCCGAATGACCAACTTTCATTTTTCGCGCACCACATAATCCAGCCTCCATTTTCCTTTTCGCACCGCGGAATTCCCTTCTCCGTGTGCTCAACAATTTCTGCGAACCAAAACTGATCGTCGCGCTTACAAAACTTAGTGCACCTGCTTCGCTGCAATGTCCCCAATCCACGGAATGCGAAATTCGCGCTCGCTGTACGCCTGAAACATCAAGAACAGCCACAGCGCAAAAACTCCCAGGCCAAACAGCCAGTCCAGCGGCAAAGCCACCGTAAGCACCCAGAATCCCCCGATGCTCACCAAAATTCCCACAATGATGTTCCACACAATTGCGAGCGCCACGATTGCCACGTTGAGAATGATCGACTGAATCGCATGAAAGCGCACAGAGCGGTTGTTTTTGTATGGCTCCAGCACCAGAAACAAAATTCCCGTAATCGCTCCCAGCGCGTACGACAAGGCTGCCGCCATATTCATGGTCAGCCCGGGCGCGCTGGCTGTGTCGGTCGCTGTTCCGCTGGAAACGGTGCTGGTGCCGACGGCCATCGCCGGTGCAGACCCAACCGAACCACTCGCCGGCGCGGCCGCGCTCGCTTGCACCCTTGGCTGCCCGCACGCTCCGCAGAACGCGCTGTCCTCCGCTACCGCTGCACCACATTTCGTACAATTTGCCATGTCAAACTCCTTTCGTTTCGTCCTTAGTCCTTTCTCAATTTGGGCCGCTTACTTGAATTCGCGTTTACCCGCGCTTCCGCCTCGGCGCGGCAGCAACTAGCGTTTCGTGACGTTCCCTTCGAAGTGAGTCCGTTTCACGTTGCCGTCCTTGCCATCCTGTTCCAAATCGATCGAGTATTTGACCAGGCAGCCGTTATCGGTCGCTACCCAGGCGGAGCCGACGATCTTGTAATCCTTCACCGCCATAAGCGAAAGGAACGTGGCCTTCCGCGCCGCTGGCTCGTTTGCGGTATCAATCGAGT
This sequence comes from Candidatus Acidiferrales bacterium, assembly GCA_035933995.1. Taxonomy (GTDB): domain Bacteria; phylum Acidobacteriota; class Terriglobia; order Acidiferrales; family UBA7541; genus DAHUXN01. The sequence goes on from DASYYI010000443.1 coordinate 7,428, forward strand.
ATTTAATCGCGTTGTAGCCGTTGACGTTTCCCGCGCCGGCGGATTTCGCGGCGTCCTGTGCCGCCACCAGTTCTCCGTGCCACGGCACGGGCTTCATCAGGTCAAAATCAATTTCCATTTCCGTAACCTGCGCCCGCGCCAGGTGTTTGGTGTCGGTGGATGTTTGTCCGGCGCTAATGTCGTGTTTCGTATAGTCAATGGTGGCCGGCGTGACGTCCGCTTCAACGCTCGAGGCGTCCTGCGCCGACGATTTCTCTGCGAACGACACATGGAAGGGCCCCGGCGGATTCTTGATCATTTGCTGCAGACAGACGCTCGCGCCGGTCGGGTTGAATCTGTTCGGCTGTGTCATGGGAACGGCAGGTGCGGAACCCGCGTTGCTCTGCGATCCGGAATTGCATCCTGACGCCATCGTCAGTGTTGCTCCCAGCGCAATCCACATTGCGTGGCGCACAAAACGAAATTCCCGTGGTCCCATCGGAGCTCCTCCACCGGCAGATTTCTTGGCACCCTTGCCTGCTCACTAACGTTCCCCGGCATTGCCCGGCGTCACGCAGCCGCCCGTCCGCCTTCCCGTCACGGTGAACTTAAGAGACACTCCTTGGCTCGCCTTCGGCTTCACCGTTCTCACCACCGAAAATTCCGTGGCGCTTAAATTTCCTTCGACATGCACCATCCGATTCGAGCACTCCGCGTCATACGAAATCCTTCCGCCGATATTCCTGAGTTGTTTCACGGAACAGGATTCTTCCTGTTCCGGCCTCACAGTCACCCGGTCACTGAAAATTTTCTCGGGATTGTCCAAATCGTGCGACGTAATGCAACGTGTGCCGCTCCGCGATTCGTTCTGCCTCTGGTTTTGCACTTCATACGTAATCGTCAGCGCATACTTGCCGGGCTTAAGATCCACATTCGCGGTCGCCGCGCCGCCGCCGAACAAACCGGCAACCACAATCACCACAGCGCTCTTCAATCCCCTGTTTCGTTTCATCATTTGCGCCGCTCGCTCTCGCGCGCTTTCATTACGTGCTCATTTCCCTTCACTACTGCGCGTTTTCGGAGACCTGGAACGACCATATCGAATTGAACATCATTCCGCCTCGCTGGTTTCGTGCTACATCTCCGCCCGAAAATTTCTCGGTCTTCGAAACCGGCCGCAGCACCACCGCATATTCGCCCGGCAATAGCGCCGACTGCGGCGACATCTGGTATTCGCCTGCTGCGGTTTTTTGCAGGTTCACGGCAACCCGATCCTCCACGAACGATGAGTAAATTTCCCAATCGGCAGCTTCGTGCGAGCGCGCATCTTCTTTGCCTCGCGTCGCGCCGACCAGTCGGCAGGTATTCTGTGCGGGCGTCAACATCACAATTTCCGGCGCGAAGTCATTCGGATTCACGCCGGGCGCTTTTGCAAAATTCACGGAGAATGTCGGCGTGGCCGTTTGCAGCACGTTCGACGACACCGGACCTGGCACGCCCCACACGTAGGTGACGGTGGGTTGACGTCGTGCCATCATTCCTCCAAAAATACCCCCCGCCTGTTCCACGGCCGAGCCACCGACCGCCGAGTTCATGTGCGAAGCTGCGCTCCAGGTCGCGTCATTGACGCCTGCTTGAATCCCTTGCGTCACCGCGGAGTCGCCGGCCAGACTGGCCATGGATGTGGGCTTTGCCTTCGTTTCCGCCAATTGTGTTTTTTCCAGCGGCAGCACCTGCGAACCCGCCGCCTGCACAAGGGTTACGGACGGCATTTGCCATCGCGGGCCCGGGGCTTGCTGGCCCAACGTAACGCCGCAAATCACAACCACACCCAAGCCCAGCATTGCCGCCATCTTCAAGTCTTTCGCCATCATGTTTTCGCTCCTTCGTGCAAATTTCAGCTTTGCCACGCTTCCCGAACACCCTGTGCCAAATCCAAATTTGAAAACACCTCCGTGCGCGCGCTGATCAGTTCGCGGGGATGAATATAAGTGGCCCCTCATCACTGTTAGACGGGTAGATTCTTGTCTGGCCGTCTCCGCGCGTAACCAAAACCTGCGCGGGGAGAACAAGACCGGCAGTTGATGGGCCGGGATGATTTGCGGGGCGAGGGGGAAATGACACAACAATGGCGTTGTCACTCCAAGACGCAATGTGAGCGTCAATCTCGAAAAATGGCTGCGACGTCCATACGGCGACGTTGTAATAGGATGGGTAAGACGCCGTTTGGCTTTGCGACGGCGAAACCACGGGAGGCGTCGGCCGTTTGGCCGCGGGCATGTTGCCGAATGAGCAGCCCCAGACCGTGTACTGCGGCCCAACCGTGAGCGTCTTGCCGTCGGAAGTCCCGGATACGAAAAGAATTCGGAACGATGGGTCCTTGGCGCAGGCGGAGGCTACCTGCAGATTCACTTGAGATGGAACCCGCCCCATCGCCGCAAGCGAACTTACCGGGCGAGGCGCAGACACCGTCGAAACGCCCGTGCCGCCGACGTTTATCGCCGGATTTGTCCCAGAGGTTGACGGCGAGCCCTTGCCGGGCGCTTGGGTAGAGTTTGCCCAGGTCGAAAAGGCCTTGTCGCGGGTGACGCCACGGTCCAGCGTCATCGCCTCATATTGGTTCTTTCCGTGCCCTTTCGATGGAGCGGGCGCAGGTCCTGCGTTGGAGCTGGCATTCCCCTGAGCGCTCATGGTCTGGCTCGGCCCGAGCGTGCCTACAGGAGTCGGTCGGACGCTGCCATCGCCGAGCAGCGTTTTCTGCTCGCCGGAAGCCAAAAGTGTGCTGTTCTTGGGTGGATACGGCATGCGGGCACCCAGCGGAGCCAACAGGCGCGCTGGCACGAGAACAAAGTTCACATTGGACGCGACGTCTGCACACGAACTCCAACCCGAGGATAGGTCCGACTGCGAGGGATTCACCGGACCCCCTGGGGCGCACGCCGGAGTGCCGGTCGTGAGGGTGATGCTCTTGCTCCCACCGCTGGGCAACGCGGCGGGAGAAAACGCCGCAGGCGATGTGACGTTAGCCTGCACTTGCAGATCCTCCTCAACCGGGAACCCCTTCACGGCATACCTGCAAACGGCATCGCTTCCGACATTCCCTATGTAGGCGAAATTGTCGGTCATCGTGACGAGAGGGATTCCTCCTCTACTCACCGTCACTGACAGGCCGGCGCAACTATTGGGAGGCGAGTGCTTGAGGACGCTGGCATCCCAGTACACATAGCCCTCGACGACGCCCTGACCGGGTTGGCGCGCTGCGGCTGGCCGATTCTGCGGCGCTCTGGGAGCAGTCACATTGGGGACAGGCTGCGGCGCTGTCATCGGCGGCTTCTGTGCCTGCTGCGCGAGCGCAACCCCGTAAATTGCGGTCACCGCAACAACCGCGAGCACACTTCTCACCTTCGTCCTAATCATTTAATTAACCTCCGCGATGTTGAACCCTGCGCCGCACATGGGCAC
>DASYYI010000114.1:0-12344 GCA_035933995.1 Candidatus Acidiferrales bacterium
CACAAACGATGCGAATAGCGCTGCGGTCGATCTGCGCAGCGATACTGTAACGCGTCCGACTCCGGCGATGCGCCGCGCCATGGCCGAAGCGGAAGTCGGCGATGACGTCTACGGCGAGGACCCCACCGTAAATAAATTGCAGGAACGCGCCGCGCACATTTTCGGCCGCGAAGCCGCGCTGTTTGTGCCCAGCGGCTCGATGGGAAATCTGCTTGCCATCAAGACGTGGACGTGCCCCGGCCTGGAAATAATTTGCGAACAGCGCGCGCACGTAAATCAATACGAACTCGCGTCGATGTCTGCGGTCGCGGGATGCATGCCGCGCCCCATCGCTGCGCCGGACGGAATTTTGACCTGGACAATGATCGAATCGATGCTGCGCCCCAAGGGCTATCACTATTCGCAGACGGGCCTCGTCGCCCTCGAAAACACGCACAACATGGCCGGCGGCACGATTTATCCAACGCAGGTTGCCGAGGAAATTTGTGAGCGTGCGCACGAATTGAAATTGCCCGTGCATCTCGACGGCGCTCGCATTTTCAACGCCTCGGTGGCGCTTGGGAAGAGCGTCAAAGATCTGACGCGTAAATTTGATTCCGTGATGTTCTGCTTGTCGAAAGGTCTCGGCGCGCCCGTCGGCTCGATGCTCGTCGGCTCTCGCGATTTTATCGACAAGGCGCACATTTACCGCAAAATGCTGGGCGGGGGAATGCGCCAGGTCGGCGTTCTTGCGGCCGCGGGATTGATTGCGCTCGAAGATTCGCCCAAAACTCTCCATCGCGACCACGAAAACGCGCGGCACTTGGCCGAAGGATTGTCGAAGATTCCCGGAATCGCGCTTGATCCCAAAAATGTGGTCACGAACATCGTGATTTTCGACGTGCGCGGAACGGGGAAGACCGCCGCGGAAATCAGCGCGGAGCTGGGCAAGCGCAAAATCCTCGCCGGTGCGACCGACAAATATTCCGTGCGCATGGTCACTCATTGCGACGTCGATCGCGCCGGAATCGACCGCGCCATCGCCGCGCTTGAGGAAATTTGCAAAGCTTCGCACCGCACCCACGCATAAATGTCACAATCGGCCGGAGCTGCTTTTCGCCCATGTCAGGGGTGTGGTAAAGTTTTTGTTTGTTCGCGCAAGCTTCGCTCGAAACGTGAGGTGACGTGGATTTCTCTCTGACTGATGAACAGCAGCACCTCCGGCGCACCGTCCGCGAATTCGCCGAGGGTGAGATCGCTCCGCACGTGATGGAATGGGACGAAGCCTCCAAATTTCCCGCGGAAATCATTCCTCAGCTCGGCGAAATGGGATTGCTCGGCGTTATTTTCCCTGAAAAATACGGCGGCGCGGGACTTGGCTATCTCGAATACTCCATCGTGATCGAGGAATTGTCGCGCGTGGACGGCTCCGTGGGACTCATCGTCGCCGCACACAATTCGCTGTGCTCGAATCACATCTATAAATTCGGCACCGAGGCGCAAAAGCAAAAATATTTGCCCGGCCTGACGACAGGGAAAAAACTTGGCTGCTGGTCCCTCACCGAGCCAGGCGCGGGTTCCGACGCGGGCGGCACGCGCACCGTCGCGGTAAAAAGTGACGCTGGATGGACGCTCAACGGCGCGAAAACATTCACCACCAACGGCCACTATGCCGACGTTTGCGTCGCCATGGCGGTCACGGATGCCGCGAAAAAGCAGCACGGCATCTCCGCATTCGTCGTCGAGAAAGGCACGCCGGGATTTCGCCCCGGCAAAAAAGAGAACAAGCTGGGCATGCGCGCCAGCGACACTTCCGAAGTGATTTTCAGCGACTGCCGCGTGCCCGCCGAAAATCTCCTCGGAAAAGACGGCGAAGGTTTCATCAACAGCTTGCAGGTTCTCGATGGCGGCCGCATTTCGATTGCTGCGCTCGGAGTAGGCATGGCCCAGGGCGCTTACGAAGCCGCCGTGAAATACGCGAAGCAGCGTAAGCAATTCGGCAAAACCATCAGCGAGTTTCAGGCCATTCAGTTCAAGCTCGCGGACATGGCCACGGAAATCGAAGCCGCTCGCCTGCTCGTCTGGCAATCAGCGTACCTCGCCGATAAGTCGCGTGCCAAGGGCGGCGAAGGCGTCCGCTTCACGCGCGAATCCAGCATGGCCAAACTTTTTGCTGCGGAAGTCGCCGTCCGCGTCGCCAATGAAGCGGTGCAAATCTTCGGCGGCTACGGCTTTATCAAGGATTACCCGGCGGAGAAATATTATCGCGACGTCAAACTCTGCACGATTGGTGAAGGCACCAGCGAAATTCAGCGCCTGGTGATCGCTCGCCAGCTCCTCGGAAAAGGGTAGGGAAGCGCATCGATGCCCGTCGCCTCCACGCAATCCATCACAATCGCCCAGTGGGCTGAACAAGTGCGCGCCGGCGACGTGCGTGCCGTCTCTCGCGCGATGACGGAAATCGAGAACCGCACGGGCGATGCCGAAAATCTGATGCGCGAGCTTTTTCCCCACACGGGAAACTCATATTGCATCGGCATCACCGGCGCCCCCGGCACGGGGAAGAGCACGCTTGTCGACCGCATGGCGGCGCATTACCGTTCACAGAAGCAAACCGTCGGCGTGATCGCCGTCGATCCGTCGAGCCCGTTCACGGGCGGCGCGATTCTTGGTGATCGCATACGCATGCAAGGCCACGCCTCCGATAGCGGTGTTTTCATTCGCTCCATGGCCACGCGCGGTTCGCTCGGCGGGCTTTCGCAAGCCACCAGCGACGCGGCTCTTCTCCTCGACGCCGCTGGAAAACACTACGTGCTTGTCGAGACCGTCGGCGTTGGCCAGGGCGAAGTGGAAATTGTGCGCCTCGCCGATTGCACTCTTGTCGTGCTCGTACCCGGAATGGGCGACGACGTGCAGAATTTGAAAGCCGGTCTGATGGAAATTGCCGATATTTTCGTGTTGAACAAAGCCGACCGCGAAGGCGCGGACCGCTTCGAACAACAGCTTCGCGCGATTTTGCAACTCGTTCCGGAAAGAAACGGTTGGAAGCCGCCAATCGTCCTGACGGTGGCCACCGAGAATCAAGGCGTCGACGAGCTGTCGCGGCAAATCGAACGTTTCCGTGCGCATTTCCACGGAAAATCCGAACGTCGTGCGAAAGAGATCGCTCTGTGGCGTGAGCGTTTGCTGAACTTGCTGCGCGAACGCCTCGTGCGCCGCGTGGTGGACAAACTCGCCATGGACGGCACGCTCGAATCACTGGCTGCGGAAGTCGCCGAGCGCAAGCGCGATCCATATTCAGCGGTAAACGAGATGCTCGAAAGAGCAGGACTGGGGAGTGAGCGGTGAAACTGGGCGATTTGGAATTTCTGGTTTTGAACGACGGTACACTGCGTCTCGACGGCGGCGCAATGTTTGGCGTAATACCGAAACCGATGTGGGAGAAAAAATCGCCCGCCGACGATCGCAATCGCATTGTGCTCGCGATGAATTGCCTCCTGATTCGCGCCGCCGGTAAAACGATTCTCGTCGAGACGGGCGCGGGCGACAAATGGGACGCCAAGCGGCGCGACATCTATGCTTTCGAAGGCTCGCCAAGACTTCCCGATCAGCTCGCGGCACACGGAGTGAAGCCCGAAAACGTCGACTTCGTCATCAACACGCATCTGCATTTCGATCATTGCGGCTGGAACACGCGCATCGTAAATGGCAAAGCGCGCCCCACATTTGCGAACGCGCGCTACGTCGTGCAGAAAAAAGATTTTGACCACGCGAAGAATCCGACGGAGCGCGACCGCGCCAGTTTTATTTCCGAGAATTATCTGCCCGTCGAAGAGGCGGGCCAGTGGTGGCTCCTCGAAGGCGAAACGGAAATTGTTCCCGGCGTCACCGTTTTTCCCGTTCCGGGACACACGCACGCAATGCAGTGCGTCAAGCTCACGGGCGCCGGCAAGACCGCCATTTTTCTAGCTGATCTGGTGCCGACCACCGCGCATCTGCCGCTGGCATGGATAATGGGGTTCGATCTTTTTCCGCTCACCACGCTCGAAAACAGAAAGAAGTGGCTCCCGCAAATTGCAACGAACGGCTGGCTCGCGTTGTTTGCGCACGACCGCGCAATTCGCGCCGCGTATCTGCGCGAGCGCAATGGAAATTACGAAGCGGAGCCGGCTCAAATCGATTGAGTCCTGTACACGATTCCTGAAAAAATGAATGGTGAGGAGAATGGCGACAAACCGAAAAGCAGCGAAGCGCGCGGCGAACGAACCTGTGCGCATCGGCATCATCGGCGGCAGCGGCCTTTACTCGATGGACGGCCTGAGCGACACGCGCGAAATGCGCGTGAAAACTCCCTTTGGCGCTCCTTCCGATGCATTTGTCATCGGCAAGCTTGAAGGCAAGCGCGTCGCATTTCTCTCGCGTCACGGACGCGGCCATCGCTTTTCCCCCGGCGAAATCAATTACCGCGCCAATATTTACGCCATGAAAACGCTCGGCGTCGACCGCATTCTCTCCGTAAGCGCCGTCGGTTCTTTGCGCGAGGATTTGCATCCCCTTGAATTCCTGATTCCCGACCAATTTTTCGACCGCACCCGCGGCCGCATCGCCACTTTTTTCGGCGATGGAATCGTCGCGCACGTCGGATTTGACAAGCCCACGTGCGGGCAACTGGCGAAGTCGCTGGCGGACGCATGCTCTCGCGCCGCCGTGACAGCCCACGCGAAGGGAATTTACGTCTGCATGGAAGGCCCGCAATTTTCCACGCTCGCCGAATCGCATTTCTACCGTCAGTCGCATTTCGACGTGATCGGCATGACCAATCTGACCGAAGCCAAGCTCGCGCGCGAGGCGGAAATTTGCTATGCCACCGTCGCCATGATCACCGATTACGATTGCTGGCATCCCGAGCACGATTCCGTCTCCGTGCCGGACATCATCGCCAACCTCACGAAAAATGCCGCGAACGTTCAGCGCGTGATTCGCGAAACTGTCCGCACTCTGCCAAACGCCCGCGATTGCAAATGCGCCTCCGCTCTCGCGCACGCGATTTTGACCGACCGCAAACTGATTCCCGCGGCGGCCAAGCGGCGCCTCGCTTCGATTATCGGTAAATACATTTCCTGAACACGAGAGGAATTCCCAATGTCATTGCTTGTTGTCGGTTCTGTTGCGTTCGATGCCATCGAGACACCGTTCGGCAAGACCGAGCGCACCGTCGGCGGCGCGGCTACGTATTTTTCGCTCGCGGCGTCCTTGTTTTCCCCTGTGCGACTCGTCGGCGTGGTCGGCGAAGACTTCGCCGCGAACGATGAAGCCGTATTCCACGGCAGAAAAATTGACCTCGCGGGCCTGGAACGCGCCGCCGGCAAAAGTTTTTTCTGGGCCGGCCGCTACAGCGATGATTTGCGCACCCGCGAAACATTGCGGACCGATTTGAATGTCTTCGCCGCTTTCGCGCCAAAGTTGCCGGACGCCTACCGCGATTCCTCATTTGTCTTCCTCGGCAATATCGACCCGCAGCTCCAGCGAAACGTCCTTAAGCAAATGCGCCGCCGTCCAAAACTTGTCGCCCTCGACACGATGAATTACTGGATCTCCGGCACGCGCGCCGAACTCGAAAAAACCTTGAAATTAATCGACGCGCTGCTCATCAACGACGAAGAAGCGTGCCAGCTTGCCGGAGAGAGCAACTTGCTGCGCGCCGCGCGAAGCGTTTTGCGCATGGGGCCAAAAGCGCTTGTCATCAAGCGCGGCGAGTACGGCTCGATGATGTTCCATCGTGATTCCATTTTGGCTGTTCCCGCTTATCCGCTCGAGGAAGTCCACGACCCCACGGGCGCGGGCGACAGTTTTGCCGGCGGTTTCATGGGCTATCTCGCCAGCCACGCCCAGGCCAATCACGTTTCGCTGCGCCGCGCGATGGTTTACGGATCCGTGCTCGGCAGCTTCGCCGTGGAAAAGTTAGGCGTTGAGCGATTGCGTGCGATCAAACGCCGCGAAGCCGAATCCCGCGCGCGCCAGCTCGTTCGCATGATGCACATAAAGCTCTAGCGCACGAAAGCGAATTTTCTCTTTTAACAACAGCCCAGCAGAGTAGAATCGGCGCACCAACGGCGGCCCAATGGCGATTGACTTAACCTATACGATTGCTGGAAAACTCATGCTGGCGGCGGCGCTCGGCGGCGTGGTGGGACTCGAACGCAATCTCCGCCGCAAAGCCGCCGGTTTGCGCACGAGCATGTTGATTTGCATGGGCGCATGCTTCTTCATGATTATTTCCGCTATAGCCGCCACGCATCCCGAAGATGACCACACGCGAATCGCGGCGCAAATCATTGCCGGAATCGGCTTTCTTGGCGCGGGCGTGATCCTGCGCGAACGCGGCAACGTGGTCGGGCTCACCACCGCCGCCACCGTTTGGGCCACCGCCGCGGTTGGAATGGGCGTAGGCACGGGCATGTATGTCACCTCCATTTTTGCCACCGCGCTAATCCTGATTTCGCTGACCGCTGTCGGCTGGGCGGAAACGCGCTTGGGAATCAAGGCGCGTCTCACCACGTTTCGTTTAACCGCCAGGGATGGCGATGCGGTCATGAAGCAGGCGCGCCAGATTTTCCAGGATTTGAAGATTCCGATTCAACATTCCGAATTGCGCCGCGCTGCCGACGAATCCGTGATGGAATTCGACGCGGACATCAGCGTGCCCCAGGAACATGAATTGCTCAAGCGCCTCAGCGCTCTTTCCGCGCGTTGCGAAACAGTCCCTGTGGAGTTTCAACGCGACAGTTGACGCATTTAGAGCCAGCGTCCGTGGTGTACTCACCTTTGCCGGAGTGAACTAATCGGACGCGCCGCGCATTCGTTCGCTGGACTCGCCTCTGGAAGTTTTCTATGCTCGGTGCCGTTAAATGCCACCTGCCGTCAAGCCGCCGCCGCTCGAACGCGGAAATACCGTGCGAATCGTTGCGCCTGCCAGTCCAGTTGAAGAAGCGGCGCTGCGCAAGGGCTGCGAGGAATTGGAGCGTCTCGGCTACGAAGCGCGCTGGGATCCGCGCGTCCTGGCTCGCCAGGGATATTTTGCTGGCGGCGCGGAGGAGCGGCTCGCGAAGTTCTCGCGTGCGCTCGAGGAGAACGCTTCACGCGCCGTGATTTGCGCCCGTGGCGGATACGGCTCCGGATATTTGCTCGACCGCCTGGATACGCGCGCCCTGAAATCGCCGAAGGCGCTCCTCGGATATAGCGACATCACGCTGCTGCAGCTTTTTTTGTGGCGCAAGAAACGCTGGGTTACTTTTTACGGTCCCATGGTCGCTTCAGGTTTTGATAAGGGCGCCGACGTTGCCGGAGGCTACGATTCCGAATCGTTTCAGCAAGCGCTTACGCAGACGAGCCACGCTTGGAAAATCGATCTCCGCGGTGAAACTCTTTTCTTCGGGCAAGCCGAGGGCACTCTTGCGGGCGGATGTCTCACACTGGTCGAAGCCACGCTCGGAACGCCCTGGGAAATTCAAGCCAGCGGCGCGATTCTACTGCTCGAAGATCGTGGCATGAAGCCATACCAGGTCGATCGCGCGTTGACACAGTTGCGACAGGCAGGAAAATTCAAGGGCGTGCGCGCAATGGTTTTGGGAGAATTTCCAGAATGCGAAGTGCCGCCAGGCAACACGTCGGTGCGCGACGTGTTTGAGAGAATCATCGAGCCGCTGAAAATTCCCGCCGTGTGGGGAGCGCCCGTCGGGCACACGCCGCGCGCTATGCTCACGATCCCGTTGGGAATCAAGGCCCGCCTCGTCGCGCACGGCAGCGGCCGCCTGGAAATTCTCGAACCCGCTTGCGCCAACGCGCAGCATCTCGAAACCAAACGAGGAGACAAGTCACGACGCTCCTGAAACAAACTCTCCGCCACATTCATTTGCTCGGAATCGGTGGCGCGGCCATGGCGCCCGTCGCGGGCATGTTGAAGGAGCGCGGCTACGCCGTCACAGGTTCCGACTCGGGCGTGTACCCTCCGGCGTCCACGCTGCTTTCCGCGCTAAAGATTCCTTGGACCGAAGGCTTTCGACCGGACAATTTGAAGCCGGTGCCGGATCTAATCGTCGTTGGCAACGCAATCTCTCGCGGCAATCCAGAACTCGAGGCCGCGCTCGATGAAAAGATTCCGTATTGGTCGATGCCGCAGACACTCGAAGAACTGTTTCTGCCGGGCCACACCTCAATCGTAATTGGCGGAACACACGGCAAAACCACCACCACCGCGATGCTTTCATGGATTTTTCACGCCGCAAACCGCCATCCGGATTTTCTCGTCGGCGGAGTGGTTCCGAATTTCGGCGACAAAAGCTATGGACTCGGCGGCGGCGATGAATTCATCATCGAAGGCGATGAATACGATTCCGCGTATTTCGACAAAGCCCCAAAATTCCTGCATTATCATCCCGACGAATTGATTTTGACTTCGCTCGAATTCGATCACGCGGACATCTACTCGGATCTGGCCGCGATTGAATTGCAATTCCGGCGGCTTGTGAATTTGGTGCCGCGCCGCGGCAGAATTCTCGTGTGGGGTGAGGCGCCGAACCTTGTCGCCTGCACGTCGAAGGCATTCTGCACCGTCGAAAAATACGGGCTCACGCCGGAGATGGACTGGTACGCGGGCGATATTGAGTGGCGCGAGGGCATGACGCATTTCCGCGTCGCCTATCACGGCGAGGAAGTGGCGCGCCTTCGTATGCCCCTCGCTGGCCGTCACAATGTGATGAACGCGCTGGCCTGCGTCGCAACGTCGTTCACGCGCGGCGTCGAATGCGAAGCGATGGAAGTCGCGCTCGCGAAATTTCAGGGCGTGCGCCGCCGCATGGACATCAAAGGTGAAGTCGGCGGTGTATTGGTCGTTGAGGATTTTGCTCATCATCCCACCGCCATTCGCGCCACCATTGAGGCCGCTCGCTCGCGCTGGCCCCAGCGCAAACTCTGGGTCGCCTTCGAGCCGCGCTCAAACACCATGCGCCGCCGTATTTTTCAAGACGATCTTGCGTCGGCGCTCTCGATGGCCGACGGCGCGGTGCTTGGCGCGGTGAATCGCGCCCAACTTTTATCCGACGAGGAACGCCTCGATCCTGAAGAAGTGACGGCGGCGATTCGCAAACTCGGCAAACCCGCGCGCGCCTTTGTGTCCGCTGGCGAAATCGCGGAATTTCTAGCCGCGCACCTTCTCCCCGGCGATCTTGTGCTCGTCATGTCGAATGGCAGCTTCGACGGCCTGTGTGGCCGCTTGCTCGAAATCCTGGGGAAGGGTACGGTGGCGCACAAATCGTGAGCAATACCTACAGACCAACATCCAGATCGCTTCTGGCAATTGTCTTCGTCTTCGCGATATTTTTCGTGCCGCGCGACGCGACGGCGACCATTCACTACACGATCTCCCTCGCGCACCCCGAACAGCACAGTTTTCACGTCACCATGGAAGTGCCGAACGCCGGCCCCGAACTCATCGTTGCAATGCCCGCGTGGAATGCCACGTATGACATTCGCGATTTCGCGTTTCGTGTCACCGACGTGCAAGCGCACGAGGCCAACGCAGCAGGCCCCGCGCTGCGCATCGTGAAACTCGACAAACAAACCTGGCGCATCTCATCTCCGAACGCCAATTCGCAACATGATTTGGGCACGGTCACAATTCAGTATGAAGATTATTGGGACGAGCCAGGCCCGTTCAGCTCCCAGCTTAATTCTCGCCACGCGTTCCTGAACTTAGCCGAAGTGCTTTTCTACATTCCGTCACGCCGCGGTGAAGAAAGTGAAGTCCAGTATTCCGATGTGCCCGAAGACTGGCATGTCGCGGAAGAATTACCGGCAGAAAAACTTGCGCAGACTTTCGTCGCGCCAAGTTATGACGCGCTCGTCGACGCGCCCGCGGAAATCGGCACATTCCGCGATTTCCAATTCGACGCCGCCGGCGCGCATTTTCGCGTCGTCGTTGACGGCAAGGACTGGGATCAGCAAAACCTTGCCGAAACGTTGCGCAAAATCGTTTCTTCTGAGACGGGGATGATGCGCGATGTGCCTTTCCGCGAGTACATGTTCATTTTTCATTTCGGCCCTTACACCGAAGCAGGCGGCGGCGGAATGGAGCACGCAAATTGCACGGCCATCGCCGTGCCTTCGGGCGAGATGGCCGCAAACGTGGCGGCGCACGAGTTTTTCCACCTGTGGAATGTAAAACGCATTCGCCCGCAAACGCTTGAGCCCGTGGATTTCACGAAAGAAATGTGGACGCGCGCGCTCTGGTTCGCCGAAGGCGTCACCAGCACCTACGCCGCTTACACCATGGTGCGCACAGGCCTGTGGAGTCACGATCAATTTTACAGCGACCTCGCGCAACAATTCACCACGCTCGATGCACGCCCCGCGCATCACTGGCAAAGCGCCGAGGAATCGAGCCTCGATACATGGCTCGACAAATACGACTACTACGATCGCCCCGATGTCAGCATTTCGTACTACAACAAGGGCCAGATCCTCGGCGTGCTGCTCGATCTCGAAATTCGCGGCGCCACTGATAATCGCAAGTCTCTCGACGACGTTTTGCGCGCGATGGACGACGATTACGCGCATCGCAATCTTTTCTACAACGACAGCGCCGGTGTCGAGCAGGAAGCGGAGAAAGTGTCGGGCCGAAGCTTGAAGGATTTCTTTGCGAAATACGTTGCGGGAACAGATGACATACCGTATGCAGATTTTCTTCGTGTTGCCGGCCTCACGGCCACAAAGCAGCAGCAGTCGATTGCCGATTTTGGATTTGAAGTCTCACGCGGCCGCACTGGGCCGCTTCAAGTCGCGGCGGTCGTTCCCGGCAGTGAAGCGCAGCAGGCGGGATTGCAAGCTGGCGATTTTCTGCTGAAACTCGATGGCCAACCCTTTCCGCGATTCACGCAGCGATGGCTCTCTTCGCACGCGCCCGGCGACAAAGTGAAATTGCAAATCGAACGCGATGCCAGCCAGCGCGAAATCTTATTAACTCTGGGCAAGCAAACAATTGAGAGCTATTCGATTTCCGAAATGCCCGCCGCAAGCGCAAAACAAAAACGGATTCGCAACGGGATTTTGAACGGCGCCACCGTCGTACCGTTGCGTCAGGGCACGGCTTCAGCCGTGCCGTAAACAGCCACGCGCAAAATGGAGCTTTAGCCCCTGAGGCCGGGCACAATGCTGCGTCGAGGCATTTGTGAGATAGTTTAGCCTGCACAATGACTCGCACCATTCTGGCCGTCGCCTTTCTCGCGCTCTACATCACGTTCGTTGGCCTGCCCGTCATTGCCTATTCTCTGCTCACCCATACAAGCGATTTTCTTTTTCGCGCCGGCAGGTGGGGCATAGGCGTTTCCATGCGTCTCGCCGGAGTGCGCGTGCGAACCGAAGGAATCGAGAATATTCCTGCAGGCGTGTGCATATTCGCGGCGAATCACGTCAGCAATTTGGATCCACCCGCAGCACTGATTGGCATTCCGCGAAGGGTGTCATTTTTGGCCAAACGAGAAGTCTTCCACGTCCCGATTGTCAAGACGGCGCTGCGCCTGGGCAAAATTGTTCCTGTCGATCGCAGTGACCGCGAATCCGCCGTTGCCAGCATCGATGAAGCCGTTCAGTATCTCAACGAGGGAATTTCGTTTGTGGTTTTCCCCGAGGGCACGCGCAGCAAGGACGGCCAACTGAAGCCGTTCAAGAAGGGAACATTTGTAATGGCGATTCAGGGACGCGTTCCGGTCGTCCCGATGTCCATACTCGGAAGCCGCGAGCGCATGCCCAAGGGAACTCTTGCGACCGTGCCGGGCGAAATTCTGATCCGTTTCGCCCCGCCTGTGGATAGCACTGCGTATACGATGGAGCAGCGTGAGATATTGTTGGCGCGCGTGCAGGAAGCAGTCGCAGCCGGACTCAGCGCCCCGCGCTAATTGCACATGTCGCATCCGCTGATTGCGCATCGGAATTTGATCTCCATGAATTCGGGAGAATTATTGAGTGCCACGGTTCTCGAAATTTTCAAGACGAGACTTGCTCAAAGCCATTGGGAGCGCAGCTGCGTGCGCCCCACTTCGTTCACGCACTGCGTTCCCGCAGGCGGCGCCCTCCGTTAAGTTCATCGACATCGCACAATCCTCCGGAATCGATTTTCGTCACGATAACGCAGCCTCCTCCGAAAAATATTTGATCGAAACCATGGGTTCGGGTTGCGGTTGGATCGACTACGATCAGGATGGATTGCTCGATCTATATTTGGCGAACGGCGCCGCGACGCGCCTTTACAAACCCGCGCATCCATTGCGCAGCGCCCTTTATCGCAACAACGGAGACGGAACCTTTACTGA
>DASYYI010000128.1:0-15854 GCA_035933995.1 Candidatus Acidiferrales bacterium
CCGGGGCCCGGCGGCCGCCTCGCGGCGCTCGGCTGCCGGGCCCCTAGGTCGCCGGTCGTGGTTACGTGGCGTAGTCAGATTGGCCGGGTGCCAGCAGCAGTGGTCTAGACCTATCGGGCATGACTGCCACGGCCCAGTTTAGGGTGGTAATTGGCCTAGTTATACGGGTTATTGGGTGCCATTATCCGCTGTTTATGCCATGCCCGGGGCGTAGTTTATGCCCGGTAATTCTGGCCCCGGCGGCGTCAATTCCGGGTGTAATTCGGGTACGTACGTACGGTTTAGCGGTAGTGTGGATTCCGCCATGACTGAGCCGCCGGGAGTGTGGAGGTGCCCGAGGCGGCCCGGTATCGTGGCAGGCGGCGGCCCGGTCGTCCTGAGTCCGATTACGCGCTTGGAGCACGAGGGCCGCCGACCTCCACAACCCAGACAGACAGGGGCGTTACATGCCAGACCTCATGCTGGATACCGACAATCCGGCCCTGCTCAGCTCGCCGCCGTTCGCAGGTTGCCGGGTGGCCACCTATGCGGATCTCGTTACCCCGGCGATGCTTACCGAGTACCTCGGCCGCTTGATCGTGATCGACCGGGGCCGGGGCGATCCGACCAACACGGCGACAGTCGCCGATATAGAGCCAACGTTGCTCACGGTCGCCCAGGGCGTAGCCAAGATCAAGCAGTGGAACGCCGAGCACCGGCCATTTCCCACTGCCTACTGTGACCGTAACGACTGGCCCGCCGTGGATACGGCCCTCGCCGGGATCGCTCACCACGACTGGATCACCACCCTGGACGGGACGATCCTGCCTAACGGGCAACGGCCGGCCGTAGTCCAGGCGTGGGGCGAGGCGGCGATCGGGTTCCACGCCGATCTGTCGATCGTCTGGGACACAACGTGGCACCCGATCCGGCCCGCCGTGGACTGGGCCCGAGTGAACCAACTCGCCTCACTGGGCAGTCAGGTAGTCCACGTCGCCCAATCCCTGCGGTAGCGGCGAGCTGGGGCCCGCCATGGCCTACGCAAACCGCGAGCATGTGTGTCCCGATTGCGGCGTGAAGCATCGCCGACGGGGCCCGGCCGATCCGCCGATGCGCTGTCATCCCTGCTCGATCGCCAACGCCGCCGAGGTCGCCCGCCAGATGCACGCTAAAGAGGGCCCATACTGGGACCGTTATCGCTGGGCCCTCGCCCGAGCAGCTCGCCGCATGGCGGCCGATAGCAGCCCGAATAGGGCCCGCCGGGCCTCTTAGACGGTCCCGGCAAGACCGGCCCGGTGGGGTTCCCCCTCACCGGGCCGGTTCGTTTACCTGGGATTCCTACCTCAACCCTAGGTTTAAGGTTGGTGCTACGATCGGCCTCGTGGGTTTCAACGTGAAAGTCACGATCACCGGCGGCCGGGCCGTTGTGGCGACCTTTGGAAAGTTGCCCGACGCCGAGTTTGAGATCGCCGGGGCCGACGGGACCTCGCAGAGCATCTTGTCTCTCACCCGCCGGGATACCGAGGGCCGTACGGTCCAGGTCGTGAGCAGCGTCAACTACGGAAAGGGGCCGTAATGGCCAAGCAGATCCCGTCGGCGGCCGACGCCGCCCAGCGGTGGAGTCAGGGATTCGGGGCGGCGGGTGCCCGCTGGGCCGCCGGGGTGGAGGCCGTCACGGTCGCACCCGGGCAGCTCGCCGCCGCCGCCCAACAGCGTTACCTGACGGGCGTCCAGCAGTCGGCCAACAAGTGGGCGTCCCGTGTCGCCTCGGTCTCGCTGGCCCAGTGGAAGCAGCAGGCCGTGTCCAAGGGCCAGAGCAGGCTTGCGGGCGGGGCCCAGTCGGGCATGGCCAAGTACCAGGCGAGGATCGCCGCCGTCCTTGAGGCGGAGAAGTCGATCATCGCCGGTCTGCCTCCACGCGGTTCGGTGGAGCAGAACATCGCCCGGTCCTCGGCGTTCCAGCTCGCCATGCACCAGCAGTTCAACGGGTGACGACGACCATGGGTCTCGCTATCGACACTGTCCTGCTGGACGTTCACAACGCCGCCACGTCGGCGATCGGCCTCACGGCCGCCACGCTCGCCTCTGGCGACTCGCTCCAGGTCCGGGCATTCAAGGACTCGGGTTACGCCTCCCTGGAAAACGTGTTTCTCCAGGGGACAACGCCGCCGAGGCGGTTCCGACTGCTGTCGCCCCGCCTCCACGACAACGTGACCGGGATCAGCTTCGACGCCCTGGAAAACCCGACCGAGTTCCTGATCGCCGCCGAGCTGTCCCAGGCCCTCTACTCGGCCGACCAGCTCGTGGCCCAGATGGACG
Source organism: Candidatus Acidiferrales bacterium (assembly GCA_035933995.1). Classification (GTDB taxonomy): domain Bacteria; phylum Acidobacteriota; class Terriglobia; order Acidiferrales; family UBA7541; genus DAHUXN01. Next base: position 2,299 of record DASYYI010000128.1, read on the forward strand.
CGGCGGCGTCCTCGGACACGGTCGCCGCCCTGTCGGTCTACTACTCGGATCTGCCGGGCGTGGCGGCGAACCTCTACACCTGGGATCAGGTGAAGCCCCGGATTATCGACGTGAAGCCGGTAGAGGTCGCCGTCACGTCCTCGGGCACGATCGGGGCATGGTCGGACACGGTCATAACGACCACGGAAAACCAGCTCAAGGCCAACTACGAGTACGCCGTCCTCGGGTTCCAGGCGTCGGCCCTGTTCGCCTGTCAGGGCGTCAAGGGCCCGGCAACCGGCAACCTGCGGGTGTGTGCTCCCGGGGCCTCGCCGACGCTCCGCCTCACGGACTATTTCGTGTTCCAGTCGCAGCAGGGTAACCGGCCCTACATCCCGGTTATCAACGCCAACGACCGGGGCGCAACGTTCGTGAGCGTGGCGGCGAACTCGGCGTCGGTCTCGGGCAGCGTGTTCCCGATCCTGGCCCGCCTCGGGTAGGCCATGCCTCCCAAGCTGCTCCACGAGGACAGACCGCCGGGCCCGCAACAGCAAGCACACGCGGCCCCGGCGGTCCGTCACGCACCCGGCGAGGGCCTGCGGGCCGATTGGGAGTGGCTACGGTTCGCCGCCTCACTCCCGGCGATCCCGGTCTCGCTCCCGAACCTCACACAGAACACGCTGCTCTACGGCGGCCGTTGTATCCTGACGGGCCTCAACCTTCAGAACAGCGGCGGCGGGACCGGGATCATTAACCTCCGCAATGGCGTGGACAACACGGGCGAATACGTGGCGATCCTCACGCTGGGGGCGTCGGCCTCGGCCTCGCAGCAGTTCGGGACGCTGGGCGTCATGCTGGATATCGGCCTCTGGGCCGAGATCGCCACGGCGACGATCCGGGGATCTGTGTTCGTTATCCCGCTATGGCACTACGGGTTCACGCCGCCTGGAACGTAGGCGGCCGTGGCCACTGATATCCGGCATTTCACGGCGACGATCCCGGCCGGGACGCCTCTGCTTACCCCGGCGGTCGTCGCCGTTGCCATGCCTGTCCGGGTGGTCCGGTCGATTGACTGGCGGGTGCCACCCGGGCCCATGGGAACCTTCGGCTGGCAGATCGCCATGGGCGGGATCAAGGTGTTTCCTACCGGCGGCGATCTGTTCGTTGTGGCCGACAATCAGGACGGGAGCTGGACGCTCGCCGACGCCCCGGACTCGGGTGCGTGGCAGGTGATCGGTTACAACACTGGGGCCAACCCGCATAGCGTCTATCTGGCGTTCCACTGTGATCTGCCCGAGCGGCCCTCGGCGGTCACGGCCCCGCTACCGGCCGGCCTGCTGAGCAGCTCGCCCGACCTGTCCCGGGCGGGCCCGCCGGTCCGGGGCCGGTTATGCCGCAACTGTCCTACGTCCAGGTTGCCGATTACTGGATCGGTGCGGGCGGCCCCAAGTCACGGGCCGTGGAGTGGGTGGCTATCGCCATGGGGGAGTCGGACCGGGAGACCGATGCGCTTTCCCCGGCCGGGGCGATCGGCGTCTGGCAGATCATGCCTTCCAACGCCCCGCTCTACGGTTACACCCCGGCCGACCTTTACAACCCGGCCGTGAACGCCCGTGTCGCCGTGGCGATGTCGGGCGGCGGCGTCAACTGCGCCGCCTGGGATTCGGCCTACCTGGATATCTACAGGTCGGGCCGCTACACGTTCCTTGGGTGGCCCGAGTCCGGATCACCGGACTTCATGAATATCCCGATCGCCGCCGCCGAGCTTGCCGGTCACGGCCTCACCGGGGTAACCGGACCGCCGCCGCACGACACGGTCCAGAATCTCGCCGCCGCCGCCCAGGCGTGGCAGGCGATCGGCGAGACTAAGATCCCGGCCGTGATCAAGGCGACGATCGCCACGTCCAGGGCGACGGCGGCGGTCGGCCGCCGAGGGTGGAGGCCGTAACCGTGTTCGGGACGCTAGCCAAGTGGGCCAATGACGCCTGGAACTTCATAACCGGCCTGCCCGGCGACGTGGCCAAGGCCGTCCAGGCCGTGTGGCACTACGTGACCCAGGTCCACAACACGTTCGGGTGGTTTTTCGGCAATCCCGCCCTGCGGGCCGTCACCCGGTTCCTGTATGCGATCAGCTACTTTCACGCCGCCCAGATCGTCATACATGACGCCCTCGGCCGCCTCGCCCGGTGGATCTGGCTTACCTGGATTCGGCCGCAGGTCGCCCGCCTGGACCGGCGGATCACGGCCCTGTTTTGGTGGGCCGTCTATCGGTTCATTGCGACCTGGGCCCAGATGTACCGGCTTTACTACGCCTCGCTTGCCTACACCCGGCAACTCGTGGGCGTGGAGCGATCGCAGCGGATCGCCGCCGATCAGGCCGAGCACGCGGCGATGCTCAAGGCCGTGGCGGCATGTCTGGCCACGGTCCAGAGGCAGGCGTCCAGCGGGTACAACTCCGGCCGCCACCAACGCCTCACGATCGTGAACCGCCTGCTTAACGACCTAGCGGCCCGGAATCCCGAGATCCGCGGCCTAGTATCCCTACTCGTTAAGGCGGTAATTGACCTAGAGGTGATCGACGATCCGCTCGTGAGGTTCACGGTCGGCCGCCTGCTAACCGAGGTGATCGGCCACCTGGGCGTAGACAAGGTCACCGGGGACCTGATCGGCCGCCTGCTCGCGTCCTTTACCGGCGGCGGCCCGCCCGCCAACCTTTACGACACAGAACGGGCGGTCGCCGACCGGCTAGCGGACCTAGAGGACACCTGGGCCGAGTTCATGGACAACGGCGGCCCCGAGGTGGAGCAGGCCGGGCGTGAGTGGAAGCAGATAAGCGGGCCGGTTGCGAGTGTTGCGATACTGGGTCTGTTCGGCCTCGCCGTGGCCGATCCCGAGGCGTTCGCCACGGGCGTATCGGACACGGTAGGCGTAGCAGGCAACGCCGCCCTGGACGCGGTTATCGGGGCGATCAAGCGAGCGTGAGAGGCAACCATGGCGACTAGCTGGCGAGTGACCTCGGACCTCCCGGGGCAGTTCGATTTCGACGCGGCCGGGAATCCGATCGACGGGCACCGGATCTCGTTTATCACCGGGGCCGGGGCGGCCGGGACCGTGTTCGTGCCCGAGGCGCATTACAACGCCGCCTCGGTCCGGGCGATGATCCAGGCCAAGGCGGCGACCGCCGATCAGATCGCTACCCTGTCCAGCGGCGGTTAGGGGCCCATACGGTCATGGCCGGGTTCGGTGATCTGTTCGGGCACAACGCCGTCCTAGAACAGCTTGTCTTGTGGAACGTCCTCGGGCAGACCGTAGGGACGGCGATCGGGCCCGCCCTGTCCCTGGTACAGCAGGACGTAAACCACGCTCACCCGGTCCAGGTGATCGATCCGGCCACGGCCGCCGACCTCGCCGCCCGGGGCATCATCACGGTAGCCAGGGCCGAGGATGAGGCGGCGAGATCCGGCCTTAACGGCGGGCGGTTCGCCGAGCTGCTCAACCTCCACACGGTGCGACTGTCCCCGGCGGATCTGGCTACCGCCGTACTCCGCTCATACCTGACGCTGGGCGAGGCCGAGGCCCAGGCCCACCCGCAGGGCGTCACGCCCGGGATGCTCGCCATACTGGCCGACCTCGCCGGGGACGCACCCGGCCCTCAGCAGCTCGCCGAGGCCCTGCGGCGTGGCATCATCCCGGCCGACGGCCGAGGGCCCGCCTCGGTCTCGTTTGCCCAGGGAATCGCCGAGTCCCGACTCCACAACAAGTGGACGCCGATCATCGCCGAGCTGTCCAGGGTCCTGCTCACGCCCGCCGACGCCGCCTCGGCCGTGGTGCGTAACTTCCTATCGCACGCCCAGGCCGAGCAGCTCGCCGCAAAGCAGGGCGTAGACGCCGCCACGCTCGCCACGATGATCCACCTGTCCGGGGACGCCCCGGGCCCTCAGCAGCTCGCCGAGGCCCTGCGGCGGGGCCTCATACCCGAGGCCGGGACCGGGCCCGGTTCCACGTCCTTTACCCAGGGGATCGCCGAGGGCCGCCTCGCCGACAAATGGGCGCCCGTGATCCGGGGACTGGCCCAGATCTGGCCAACGCCCGTTGACGCCCTGGACGCCGCCCTCAAGGGCCAGATAAGCGATACCGAGGGCCGGGCCCTGTACGCCCGCCTGGGCGGCGACCTTGAGTTCTACTCGTGGCTACTGGCGTCGATCGGCGACAGCCCGACGCCGCTAGAGGCGTCGGCCATGGCGGCCCGGGGCATCATCAAGGAAACCGGCATCGGGCCCGGGGTGCTGAGCTATCAGCAGGCCGTCAAAGAGTCCCGCTACCGCAACAAATGGGGCCCCGCCTACCGGGCCCTGAGTGAGCACATACCGCCGCCGAGCACGATCGTTACCCTGCTCGCACACCGCCAGCTCCCCGCCGCCGAGGCCCATCGCCTGCTGCTGGAAAACGACATGAGCGAGGCCCTCGCCGCCGCCTACGTCGGCGAGGCCGAATACACGGCGATCTCGGACTACCGTGGCCTAACCGAGTCGGCCGTTATCAGCATGTACATCGCTCACGTACTCACCCGCGATCAGGCGGTCCAGGTCCTCGGCGTACTCCACGTCAGCGAGCAGGCGGCCGGGCTGCTGCTCGATTACGCCGACCTGCGGTACGTGGTGGATTCCATGAACCGATCGGTCCAGCGGATCGCCACGCTGTTTACGGGCCGCAAGATCGGGCAGCAGGCGGCGGCCGACGCCCTCTCACACCTCGGGATCTCGGCGACCGCCGTAGACCAGATCATCCAAGACTGGGAACTCCAAGCAGCAGTCAACGTCAAGACGCTAACCGAGACCCAGATCGTGGACGCTTTCTATTACGAGATCATCCCGCCCGCCGAGGCTATCGCCGACCTCGGGGCGATCGGGTACACCCCGTATGACGCCTGGGTCCTGCTCTCGCTCAAGGCCAAGACGCCGCTACCCGGCAAGCCTCCACGGATCGTCGCCCCGCCCGCCGGGGCCGTGATCCCGGGTGTCACCTGACGACCTAGCTAGTAGTTTTCCGGATCGGGCCCAGTGATCGATAACGGAGTAAATCGGGCATCCTGCAGAACGATCCGGCCCGCTACGATCGGGGCATGGCACCTACCGTCAAAGATCTGATCGCTACGGCCGTCACAGCGGCCCAGAATCAGGCGACCGCCCAGACGGCCACGAGGTCGGCCGTGGCCGGGATCGCCTCTCAGCGGGCCGCTACGGGCCCGGCAGCGGCCAATTCTGCCGGGACGCCCGAGGCGGGCCCGCAATGACCAACTGGACTCCGGCGGCCGTGGCCGGGATCATCACGGCCGTTACCGGCCTAGTTACCGCGATCGGGGCCGTGATCGTCGCCCTGCGGGCACACGGCCGGATAAACACGATCCAGCAGGCCCAGGCGAGCAGCTCGCCGCCGCCGACGGCGGGGCCCAGGCCGTGAGCGTCATAGGCGACTATCCGGACTGGTCGCCGCACGTCGCCCACGCCGATCAGATCGCCGCCACGGGCGTCCCGCTGCTCACCCTGTCTAACCGGCTTTACCAGCAGGCGACTCCCAACGTCACCCATGGGGCCACGGCCGGATCTGGGCACCTCGCCGTAACCCAGATCGGTTACGAGATCCTGCTAAACGTCCAGTTCGGGGCCGGGACCGCTAACCCGTTCTGCCAAGTGGACCTGATCTGGGTAGACACCACGACCGGATTCACGGTCGCCCATGACACGTACTACGTTCCCGGGGCCACGGTCTCGGGCGGGTGGCTAACCGTCGGCCGAGGGCCCACTAAGGCCAATCAGCTAGACGTGAACGTGACCAACCTGGACACGGTCAACCCGGTAACCCTCGGCGTGACCGTCCTACAGAACAGCAGGGTCTACCCGACCGACATTTGGCGTTGGCGCAATGACGTAGACGCGGGTCTGACGATCCCGGGTAACACTCTGCCTAGCCTGCCCTCTGATACGGCCTGCCTCGGCCTCGTGAACAGTGCCAATATCCCGGCCTCCACCAACGTTTCATGGATCGGCGGCATGGCCCCGGGCGACCTCGTGAGCTTTACGTTTGTCACCGGGAGCAGTAACTACCGGATCAACCTGCTGGGCCTGCCCGTGGCCCAGTATGGCGGGGCCGCCGTCCTGATCCCGACCGCATTCTCGGCAAGCACTCAGACCCAGCAGTTCATCGCCCCGGCCGGGCCGATACAGGTAGTCGTGGGCAACATAGGCACGACGGCCTTTACGGCCTCGTGGAGCATGTTCGCGCAGACCTAGGCCGGGGCGAGGTACGCTACCTAGCAATGGACCGCACCCCAGACCCTAAGCAGCTCCCGGCGATGCCAGACCCGGAACGGGCCGCCCGCCGGTCTCACGCGATGCTCTGCCGCCTCGGTTTCGGATCACAGAACAGTTGGATCGTGGTCTCGGCCGTGGCGTCGAATTGTGTCAAGAGCCTCCGTCAGATCGGCGTAGTGGAAACCGAGTGGCTAGAGCAGCTCGCCGCCGCCGCCGAGTCCAAGGTCGGTCCGATCAACCCGTCACAACGGATCGAATTGGAGAGTCATCATGCCGACGGGACAAGCAGCAGAGCAAGCAGCCCAGCGGAAAACAGAGACCGAACCTCACCCCGATGACGACCGGGGCCCGGGATCGGTCTCGGGCAACCTGACAAAGGACCCGGACCTGCGCTGGACCAATGGCGGGACCGCAGTAACAAACCTGCGAGTCGCCTCAAGTGAGCGGATCAAGGACTCCAAGACCGGCGAGTGGAAGGACGGCCCGACGGCCTATTTCGACGTGACGGCCTGGGGCCGCCTCGCCGAGAATGTGTGCGAGGTCCTACAGAAGGGCGACCGGATAGTCGCCGAGGGCCGCTGGATCTCCAACTCGTGGGAGGACGGCGAGGGCCAGATACAGGAGCGGATCATCCTGCGGGCCCGTGACCTCGGCCCGTCGATGGCATTCCGGACCGCCCGGCCGGACCGGGCCAAGAAAGGGGCGTAACCATGGCCGACGGCCTATGCGACTGGGACGACGGTACGCCGCACCCTCGCAACCACATACTCACTACCCTCAACCCGCCCGCGACCGTGGAGCTTTGCGACGACCACTACGGGCCGGGCATGATCCCGCTCGTGGCGGCCGAGCTGGGCCTAAATCCCGGGGACTTCTACGCCAACGTGGAGCGGTACGCCAAACGCGAGCAGGCCAAGGCGGACAAGGCCCTCGCCGCCGCCGAGCAGGCCGAGGCCAACCTAAACGGCGGCGAGGTCCAGGCCGATGATCCCGCCGGGGACGGCGGCGGCGGCCCGATCGATGATCCCGAGCACTGGGATGAAAACCCGGAAACGGGAGACATGGAGCCGGTCGCATGAATACGCGGGATCACCTGGACGCCGCCGAGGGCCTGATCGCCGACGCCCAGGGCGAGGACGGGCCCGGCGGCGAGGGCCGGGCCGTGTCGCTATCCCTGCGGGCGGTTTCTCACCTGCTCGTGGTAATCGCCGCCGAGCTGGGCGCACCCCACGACTCGGCCCCGGCGGGAGGTGCCCCAAGTGGCGGGTAACGGCCTTTACGGGCCCGTGATGGGCCTCGCCCATGCGGTCTCCGAAGTGTCAAAGGTCCCGGTCGATCAGATCGCCGGGTATGTCGTCCTCGTAGTGAACCTCGGCGGCGAGGTCGGAACTGTCGCCGCCGGGATCAGTCGTGAGGAGCAGATGGCGGCGTGCGCTTCTGTGATAGCGAGGCTCGCAACCTCGCCGGTCCCTGACGCCGTGGTAGTGGACGAAACCTAGAGCCCCCTACGGGGCCGGTTCCCTAGCTGCCGGGTTAGGGGTGCGGGCCGGTCCCGCTGGGATGGAGGGCCCCGTCGTCTGTCAGGGCGGCGGGGCCCGTTCTAATATCCGGTCAACAATGCGCTGTTGAGAGGACACCTCCGTGGAACTGCCCGACGCCGCCGCCGCCATGTATTCGACGTGGTGGAGCTTTGCCAACTACGCCGCCAATGCCAAGACCGAGGACGGCGGGTGGGCCTTTAGCGTCGCCGACGCCTCGGCCGCCGCCTCGCAGATCTCCAAGACCGTAGGCGGACAGTATGCGAGCTGGAACCCGATCGGCCTGTCCCAGCTATTCAGCAGGGCCCGCACGATCGGCAACGCAACCAACAGTCTGACGGCCGCCGAGGGCGTGGCCGGTATCGATCAGTCCATGGTGGCCGAGGCCCCATGGTCCCGGGCCGCCGCCGAGCAGGCGGTATCGCCAATGTGGCAGGCCAGAGTAGAAATGACTTACGTCGATCCCGCCGGGGTAGAGCAGAAAGGGATATCCGTGGTGAATATCTCGCAGGTCCTACCGTCCAGCGTGGCAAGCCTCCAAGCTCAGATGGAGCTGAGAGTCGCCGACCAGCTCACGGCCCCGCCCGGGACCGGGACGCCCCGGACCGGGGCCCTAGTGTCGGTTGACTCGATCACCCTGCTAGCGGTCTAGCGCCATGCTGGACGCTACCGCCCACTACGTGAAGCCGGCCGGGCGGACCTACACCCCGGCGGCCGTTATTTTCCTAGACACAGAGACCCGTGACGACCTGCGGGAGCTGCTAGAGGTTCACACCCTGCGACTCTGGGAGGCCCAGATCGTGAGGCGGCGGGACCGGCGGCGGCCGGGCGAACACTTGACCGAGACAGGCGAATCCGCGGTGGCCCTCGCGTCGAAAATAGACTCGTGGGCGTCCTACGGCGAGGCCACTTGGCTCTACGCCCATAACGTGACCTTTGACCTCACGGTTACCCGCCTCGCCTCGCACCTCGGCGAGCTGGGCTGGGTCCTGTCGTCCAGGTTCGCCGTCGGCGGCGACAGCATGTGGGCCGTGTTCCACAAGGGCCCCGCCGAAACCGAGGTGACCGAGGTCCGCCACGGGCGGAAAGTCACCCGGCGGCGGATCAAGTGGCGTCATACCCTGACGATCGCCGACTCGGCCTCACTGTTCCCCGGGCCGCTCGCCCAGCTCGGCCCGCACGTAGGCGTCCTCAAACCCGACCTGCCCGGCGGCGGCGACACGGACGAAACCTGGGCGGCCCGATGCCACGCCGATGTAGAGATCCTCCGCCTCGCCGTCCTGACGCTAATGGATTGGTGGGACGCCAACGACCTCGGCCACTGGACCGTGACCGGGGCCGGGCAGGCGTGGCAGACCTACAAGCGCACCCTCACCCCGAGGCAACTCGTGATCGATCACGATCCGGGAATCCTTCAGATAGAACGGGACGCGGTCTACGGCGGGCGGCGTGACGTGTTCACGGTCGGGCAGCTCCCGCCCGGCCGTTACTGCGAGGTGGACTTTGAGGCGGCCTACCCGACCGTGGCGGCGTCCTACCCGCTACCGGCTAGGGCCGCCTGCCCGGTAATGGACAAACATCGGGCCGCCGCCCTGCGGGGCCACGTCCCGGCCGGGATGCTCGCCGAGGTGACGATTAACACGACGGTCCCGAGGTGGCCGGTCCGGGTCGGCGGCCGTGTGTTCTACCCGGTCGGCCGGTTTAAGACAGTGCTAGCGGCCCCGGATATCCAGGCGGCGGCCGACGCTCACGCCCTGGAGGCCGTCCACGACGGGTGGCTATTCACCCTCACCAACCACCTGCGGGACTGGGCCCGTCAGGTCCTCGCCTGGGTCCGTGACGCCTCGGGCAGCATCCCGGGCGTAGTGCGGATCTGGGCCAAGCTCGCCAGCAGGGCGGTAATCGGCAAGTTCGCCCAGCGAGGGTGGTCCACGGTCCCGTTTGTCGGACCTCCGTGCGATGGTTGGTCGGTTGAGCAGACCAGCGATCTCTACTCGGGTCTGCGGGGCGTGATTACTGGCGTCAACGGCGACTACTGGCTTTCCTGGGCGGATCAGCGTGGCGAGCATGAACGTCCCGCCGTCCTGGCATTTGTGGAGGCTCACGTCCGGGCCCGCCTCGGCCGGATCGTGACCGGGAGGTTCGGCCCCGCGATCCCGCAGTGCGACACAGATGGTTTCATGGTCTCGCACACCCGCCTAGAGCAGCTCGCAGCCGACCTCCCGGCCCGCTACGTCCACGGCCGACAGCAGCAGGCCGGGACGCCCGAGGTGATCGCCCTCTGGAACGATCAGAATTGGCCTCTGGTCCTGCGGGAGAAAACCCAGTTCACTAGGGCCACGGTCTACGGGCCGCAACATGTCATCCTTGACGGCCGGCCGAGGTTCGCCGGGGTGCCTAAAGGGGCGTGGCAGACCTCGGATCAGATATGGATGGCCCGATTGTGGCCGGGGATGACGTGGCAGTCTCAGCAGGGCGTGGCCGACGGTTACGCCCGGCCTCTACAGCCCTACCGGGTGGCCGGTCCCTACGCCGCCGGGTGGGCCCTGGAAAACGGGACCGTGACGCCCGCTGAAACGACCCTGGACGACTCGGGCGGGACGTACCTGCTCCACTTCAAGCAGACCGCCGCCGCCGCCTCTGGGGCCGTCCTGGGGCCCGTCCAGGCCCCGTGGGCCGAGGGCCTCTGGGAAAGGCCCGCCGATGACCAGGACTAGACACGTAGACCTCGCCACGGCGAGGCGATCGGCCGCCACGATCAGGGAAGAAATCAAGAGGCCCCGGACACTTTGCCGGGACTGCTGGACGCCACTGGACCGGGCCGCCCGCTACTGCGATACCGGGTACGACCTCGTAACCCTGCTCGCCGGGACCGAGGCAGACATACGGCGACTGTCGGCCCCGGACCTCGGGCCGCCGCCTGCTCTGTTCTAGGTCTAGGCGGCCGTCAGACCGGCGTCAGTCTTGGCCTGGGCGGCGTCACCGGCAAGCAGTTGGTATGTCTTGCGGGCGTCGTCCAGGGCCGCCGTGTAGCGATCGTGAGCGGCGGCGATCAGGCGATCGTAGAGGCTCACGGCCGGGTTGACGATCTTCGCCCGGGTTTCGTCAGCATCCTTGAGGTACTTATCCAGGGCGGCGTAACCGGCGGTTTCCAGGGCCCCGGCCGCCTCGGCCGCCATGGCATAGGAACGGTCCAGGGCCCGGCCCGCCTCGGCCTGCTCGGCCTCTAGGGCCCGCAGGGCGGCCGTGATCTCTGTCTTGAGGCGGGCGTCGGCCTGGGCGAGCAGGACGGTCCAGGGCTGGAACACGGCCGGGTGCCCGGAGTTGGCCGGGGCGGCGGCCCTGGACTGGACGACCGCCGCCCGTTTGACGGCCGCCGAGGGATGATCCCGGGTTGGCGGGACTGTCCGGGCGAGGGCCGCCTCGGCCTGACTGATGGTCGTGTGAGTCGTCATGAGGCGAGGATACGCCCGCCCGGCATAATGGGCCCTATGTCAGAGGGCCAGATACCCAGCGGGACAGTGACGGCGGCCGACCTCTACGGGGCCGTGGAGGCCACCCGCCGGGAGGTCGGCCAGATCCTTACTCAGGTAACCGTGATGGACGATCGACACCTCCGGACCTCGGCCACGGTCGCCGACCATGAAACCCGGATCAGGGCCCTAGAGGTCGCCATTCCGGTCCGCCTCGCCGACCGGGTGATATCACTTGAGCGTTGGCAGTGGCGGGCGGGCGGCGTAGTGGCAACGTGTGCCCTGCTCGGCGGATTGCTCGCCGGGTTCCTAGAGCAGTTGATCGCCCATCATCCCTAGGCCGTTTGTAGGTTCCCTACTGGATCCAGGCCGGAGCTCGAGTTACAGCTGGCCGGATCTTTGGAGGTATCCCACAAACCGCGGCCGTCCTGGGCCTAGACAGGGCGAGGCCCTCGGTAATGCGCTACCGAGGGCCTCGGGAGGGGCGTCACCTGGACGGCCGGGCGACTCACCCCATACTAGGTCAACTGTTGGGATAGCACCCCCATTCGCCGTGGTGCTGCTCGGCGTGAGTCGTGAGAGGGCACTTTGGGGGGACGCCGCCGCACTGGGCCCCGGTAAGCAGGAAACCGGCGGCGAGGGCGGCGGCGGCGGCGAGCAGGGCGGCCCTAGTCTTCTTCATCGTCGTCGTCCATTCCGCCGATCGTGGCCATGGTGGCGGCGTAGCGGCCGAGGGCCGCCTTAACTGAGTAGTGGTAACTGTCCAGCAGGCGGCCTACGTTTTCATCGTGTTGGCGGGCCTCGGCGATCAAGGCGTCCTTGAGGGTGTCCTCGGCCGCCTGGATCTCCGCTATGGCGTGGGTCGCCGTGGCGGCGTGAGCGAGGGCCATTGCGGCGTCTGTTGACCTGCGGGCGGCGGGTATCTGCTCGGCCATGGCTAGAACCACACGATCCCGGTCCCGCCGGGACCGCCTAGAGTGTCGATCAGCTCGGTAGTCCGGTAGTTTTGCCGGACCTCGGCCCAGAGCTGGGGGACCTGGACCATGTCGACGCCCGGGTATCCCTGAGTGTCGTGGAGGACGACTACGCCGCCCCGCTGGACTAGCGGGCCGTAAAGCTCCCAGTCCTTGCGGGCGTGGACGTAGTCGTGGGCCCCATCGATGAAAACCACGTCCGGGCGGAACCCGTCAAGCAGGGCCCGAACCTGCTTAAAGGTCGTGGGGTGCTGAGAGTCGCCGGTTACCTGCTCGGCCCTGCACGGGAGCTGGGCGAGCTGCTCGGCCGCCTCGGGGCGAGGCTCTAGGTCCACGGTCACGATATGGCTAACGGTCGGAATCCTGCTGAATGCCCAGGCCGATCCGCCCGCCCAGGTCCCGATCTCTAGCACGACCTTTGGCTCTAGGTCGCCGAGGATCGCTAGCAGGGCCGACAGCTCGCCCACGTTGTGCAGGGCCTTATAGCGGCCGATCGCCTCGGCGGCGGCCCATTTCATGCCGGGAAGGTAGCGGTTCGGCTGGTCCGTGGCCTCAGGTTCGGCCGGGGATGATGTAGTCATGATGCTCCCTACTGAAGTGGAGGTGTTTTGGCCGGCAACCGAGGACGGTCCGGGCCGGTATCCCGGCCTCTAGGGCAGTCTCAGACAGGGCCACGTCTACCTCATGAAAGAGGGCGTCCTTGATCCGAGGGAAGACCAGATCAAGCAGGCGGGCGGGTGTCCAGAGGAAACCCGTAGCGATATAGGCCACGATCGGGGGAACTTCCTGTGTAGCTGCCGGTTGACCCAGAGTACCTCCACGGTGTGACCAGATCCAGTGGTGCCACCCGGTGGAGCTGGGCCAGAGCTTGACTAGGCCAGTGTGCATGTCGTCCGGGGCCGCCTCCACGGCCCCGGTCATGGCGGCGAGGTCGTCTGGGTCGGCGGCGATATCGGGATCGATCCAGAGGATTCCGGGCGTCGGGTACGTACGTACCCGTTCCCACAATTCCGACATATGGCGAGCCTTACACCCATTCGGGTAATTAGGCTCAGGCGCAACGTGCAATACATGGTCGGCCGGAATGCCAATTACCCGGAATCCCGACCACTCTATCTGGGCTATTACTAGCTTCATGGGCCGACAATACACCCGCGATACGCCCGGGGGGTATGTGTCGCCGATCGGGAGATCCCGACCGGCTAGGTAGGAATTGCTCACGCTCCGTAGTTAACGACCGGCGACCTAGGGGCCCGGCAGCGAGGCGCAGCCGAGCGCCCG
>DASYYI010000011.1:0-4199 GCA_035933995.1 Candidatus Acidiferrales bacterium
CGGACGATCGCGCACTATCGCATCATCGAGAAACTCGGTGGCGGCGGCATGGGCATCGTCTACAAAGCGGAGGACACGCGTCTCCATCGCTTTGTCGCGCTGAAATTCCTGCCGGAAGAAATCGCAAGAAACCCTCAAGCGTTGCTCCGTTTCCAGCGCGAGGCGCAAGCCGCCTCGGCGCTGAATCATCCCAACATTTGCACCATATACGACATCGGCGAGGACGATGGCCACGCGTACATCGCGATGGAGTTCCTCGACGGCCAGAGTCTGAAACATCGCATCGACGGGAAGCCCTTGCCGCTCGAGCAAGCGCTGGAATTGGCGGTTGAGATTGCGGATGGACTCGAGGCCGCGCACGCCGGAGGCATAATCCATCGGGACATCAAGCCTGAGAACCTCTTCGTCACCAAACGCGGGCATGCCAAGATTTTGGATTTTGGGCTGGCAAAGCTGGCGCCTGCGGGCGGCGCCATGAACCTTTCGGCGATGCCCACAGCGAGCGAACTGGACCAGCTCACTCGCCTGGGTGCGGCGATTGGCACCATCACGTACATGTCACCGGAGCAGGTGCGGGGCGAAGAACTGGATGCGCGCACGGATCTGTTTTCGTTTGGCGCAGCGCTATACGAGATGGTCACCGGCGTGCGGCCTTTTCGGGGCGAGACTTCGGGGGTGATTGCGGAAGCGATACTGAATCGCAGGCCAGTCGCGATCGTGCGGCTGAACCACGAAGTGCCCGCACAGCTCGAAGAGGTGATCAACAAGGCGCTGGAGAAAGACAGGAAGCTGCGCTATCAGAGCGCGGCTGAAATTCGCACGGATCTACAGCGCCTAAAGCGGGATTCGGACGCAGGCCGGGCCGCTCCCTCTGAAAAACATGCCCCGGCGGCGCGCTCTGCGTTTCCTCCATCCGCGCGCTGGGGCCTGGCTACGGCAATTTTCGTGATTGTAGCTTTCCTCGCCGCCGTTGCCTTCAATCTGGGCGGAATTCGTAATAGCTTCTTCACGCGCGCGCACGCCTTGACGAACAAAGACACGATCGTATTGGCCGACTTCACGAACACGACGGGCGATCCTGTGTTTGACGGCACGTTGCGGCAAGGACTTTCTGTCGAACTCGAACAGTCCCCGTTTCTCAGCCTGGTTTCGGACGACCGCATCCAGCAAACGCTGCAACTGATGGATCAAAAGCCCGGCGCGAAGCTGACGCCGCAGATCGCGCGGGACATTTGCGAGCGAGTGGGAAGTGCGGCGGTGCTGGACGGCTCGATTGCGCAGATTGGAACGCAGTACCTTTTGACGCTCAAAGCGGACAACTGCGCGAATGGCGAAACGCTGGCGAGCACGGAAGCTCAGGCCAGCGACAAGAACCATGTGCTCGAGGCGCTGGGAAAGACAGCCTCGGACATTCGAAGCAAACTGGGAGAGTCACTGAGTACTGTGAAGAAGTTTGACGCGCCTCTGGAGCAAGCCACGACTCCATCGCTCGAAGCTCTCAAAGCCTTCAGCGCGGGCCGAAAGGCCATGTATTCAATGGGAGACGCGGAAGCGATCCCGCTGTTTAAGAACGCCATCGAACTCGACCCGAAATTCGCACTCCCCTACGCATTTTTGGGCATCGCCTACAACGACATCGGGGAACCCAGCATCGGCGCCGATTACACGCGTAAGGCTTACGAGTTGCGCGAACACACCAGCGAGCCCGAGCGGTATTTCATCTCCGATCGCTACAATAACAAAGTCACCGGCAACATCGAAAGGGCCGAACAATTCTGCGAGCTTTGGATACAGGCCTATCCGCGCGCTGTAGACCCGCGCGATAACTTGGCCGGAGCCATCTATCCTGTCGTTGGTCAATACGAGAAAGGTGTTGAGGAAGGGAAGGAGGCAGTCCGCCTGGACCCGAACGCTGCCGTCCATTACGCTCTTCTCGCTTTTGACTACATTTCTTTGAATCGCGTAGACGAGGCGAAAGCTACGTTTGCCCGGGCCCTCCAACGCAAAATGCAGTACTCACTCTTCCCTCTTGGCCTGTACCAGATTGCCTTCTTGCAGAACGACGCGGCGGGCATGGCGCGGCAAGTTGCACAGTCACAGGGTGTGCGGGGAATAGAGGACGAGCTGCTGGACATGGAAGCCGATACAGCCGCCTATTCCGGACGGCTTAGGAACGCCAGGGAGCTTTCCCGCCGGTCCATGGATTCCGCCGAACAAGCAGGAGAAAAAGAAGCGGCCGCAACCTATTTGGCGACATCTGGTCTGCGCGAAGCCCTGTTCGGCAATGCAGCCGAAGCGCGACGGCGAGCGACGCTGGCGCTGGCGCAGTCAAGAGGCCGCGACTTGCAGTATGCCGCGGCGCTCACGTTCGCTTATGCCGGAGACGATAGCAAGGCGCAAACGCTGGCCGATGATTTGGCCAAGAAATTCCCTGAAGATACGATCGTGCAGTTCAACTACCTGCCCACGCTCCGCGCGAAATTCGCCCTCTCTGGCGGAAGAGCTTCCGAAGCGATTACTGCGCTCGAACCAGCCGAGCCGTATGAACTCGGAGGAACCACGGATAGCGCATACGGCTGGAATTGCTTGTATCCGGCCTTCGTGCGTGGCGAGGCGTATCTTGGCGCGCGTCAGGGGAGCAAAGCCGCTGCCGAATTCCAGAAAATTCTCGACCATCCTGGAATTGTCTTGATGGAACCCATTGGCGCGCTGGCGCATTTCGGTCTCGCCCGCGCTTATGCGATGGAAGCGGCGGCGGAGCATGGAGCCGATGCGGACGCCGCTCGCGCGAAAGCTCGCGCTGCGTACCAGGATTTTCTTGCGTTGTGGAAGAATGCTGATCCAGACATTCCTGTGCTCAAACAGGCGAAGGCCGAATACGCGAGACTGAAGTTCATGTAATACTTTAATGGAGCACAATGACGAACACTAAACGAATCGCGGTGATTGCCGGGGACGGGATCGGCAAGGAAGTAACGCCAACGACGGTGAAGGCGCTCGAAGCGGCGTGCGCGGCGGGCGGCAAGCAACTGGCGTTCACGCATTTTGATTGGGGTGCTGACCGGTTCCTCCGCGACGGGACGACGTTGCCACATGATGCGCCCGAAATGCTGCGGCGCGATTTCGACGCGATTCTTTTTGGGGCGCTGGGAGACCCGCGCGTTCCGTCGAATCAGCATGCGGCGGACATTTTGCTGGGGCTGCGCTTCAAGCTGGACCTCTATGTGAATGCGCGGCCGTGCATGTTGTTCGACAAGCGGCTGACGCCTTTGCGCGATCGCGACGAAAAGGACGTCAACTTTATTGTGTTCCGCGAAAACACGGAGGGCGCGTACGCGGGAATTGGCGGGAATTTCAAGCGCGACACGCCGGATGAAGTGGCCGTGCAGGAAGATGTGAATACGCGCAAAGGAGTCGAAAGGATTATTCGCTATGCGTTTGAATATGCGCGGCGAAAAAAGCTGAAGCGCGTTTGCATGAGCGATAAATCAAACGCGATGACCTACGGGCATGGCCTGTGGCAGCGCGTGTGGACTGAAGTTCGCAAGGAATACGCGGAAATCGAATCGCGGCACCTGTATTTCGACACGCTCACGATGGAGATGGTGCGCGACCCTTCGCAGTTCGACGTGATCGTGACGTGCAATTTATTTGGAGACATTGCGAGCGATTTGGGTGCGCAGCTTTCCGGGGGACTGGGGCTGGCGCCCTCGGGGAACATTCATCCCGGGCAAGTTTCGCTGTTCGAGCCGGTGCATGGCTCGGCGCCGAATATCGCGGGGAAGAACGTGGCGAATCCATTCGGCTCGGCGCTGGCGGGCGCGATGATGCTGGAATATTTTGGATGGGAGCGCGAGGCGCAGTCGATCGACGCGGCCGTGCGCGGCGCGATTCGCGAAGGGAAAACCACGCCCGATTTGGGCGGGAAATTTGGCACCAGAGAGTTAGGCGACTGGCTGGCCGAGCGGATTTCAAAGCACGACTTGGCCGGCGCCGGCGCTTAGGAATCGTAATAGATCTCGGTCTGGTTGCGGCGCATTCCCGAAACCAGCAACATCCCCAGCAGAAAACCACCAACGTGAGCCCACCAGGCAACGCCTCCCGCTTGCGCGCTGCCAAGCGAGCCGATGCCGCTCAAGAACTGCACCGCGAACCAGAGCCCGATGAAAAGCACGGCAGGCAGGCGCGCGAAAAACCAC
>DASYYI010000163.1:0-2031 GCA_035933995.1 Candidatus Acidiferrales bacterium
CGTGAAAAATCTTCGAGAGATGAAACCGGGCGATCGGTTGATCATTTACGAAACGGGAACCCGCAAAAGCGCCGTGGGAACCGCAACGGTCGTTTCCGTTGACGCTTCCGATCCCAAAAATCCCTCCGTGAAAATTAAAGCTGGAAAAGCTCTCGCCAAACCAATCACGCTGGCGCAAATCAAAGCCAGCGCGCTTTTCGCCGATTCGCCTCTCGTCCGCCAAGGACGGC
The DNA here is from genome assembly GCA_035933995.1 of Candidatus Acidiferrales bacterium. Classification (GTDB taxonomy): domain Bacteria; phylum Acidobacteriota; class Terriglobia; order Acidiferrales; family UBA7541; genus DAHUXN01. Next base: position 231 of record DASYYI010000163.1, read on the forward strand.
TCTCCGTCGTGCCGCTCACAAAATCTCAGTACAGCGCCCTAACCGGCGCTTGATCGCACAGTCTGCTAAACAAGGAGTTGGTATGAGAATTAGCCTGGCACTCTGTTGGAGCCTCTTCCTAGTTACACTCACACTCGGGCAGGGTCACGTCCCGAAACAAGGCTACGTCCCTAACTCGACCACTGCTGTAAAAATTGCTGAGGCTGTATTAATTCCAGTGTACGGTGAAACGAAGATTGCTTCCGAACGACCGTTCACTGCGACATTAAAGGATGGCATTTGGACAGTTCAGGGCACTCTGCATTGTTCAGACGGTAGAGGTGGTACCACAACGCATTGCGTGGGTGGGGTGGCGGTCGTCAAGCTTTCTAAGGACGATGCACGCATTCTCTCCATGATCCATTATAAATAACGACTCTCGCCGTTTTTAGAAACTGTGAAATTGACAACACTGCGTGTCACGGCATAGCCTCACGGCGGAGATGTCCACCGCCCGCAAATCTTCTGCCTTCGCCTACCGGCCACACCCGCATCTCTACGAAATCAACACCTGGGCGTGGCTCGAAGAACTCTCCGCCGAGTTCGGCCGTAAAATCAGCCTTCGCGACATTCCCGACAGCGAATGGGATAATATCGCGAGTCTCGGTTTTGATTTCGTGTGGCTCATGGGTGTCTGGGAACGCAGCCCCGTCGGTCGTAGATTTTTTCAAACAGACTGCCCGAGTTTTCCAGGTTTCGACGCGGCACTGCCTGGCTGGAAGCTGAGTCAGATTATCGGCTCGCCCTATTCCGTTTCTCGGTATAAGCCCGATCCGCAAATTGGATCATGGGCTGATCTTGATTTCGTCCGCGCCAGGCTCCGCGAACGCCGCATTGGTTTGATTCTCGATTTCGTGGCCAATCACACTGCACCCGATCATCCCTGGACAAGGTCGCATCCGGAATATTACGTCCGCGGCTCGCAGGATAACTTCAAACAGAATCCATCGGACTTCTATCTTGTCGAAACAAAAGCTGAACCAAATTTGCTGGCCCACGGGCGCGATCCTTACTTCCCTCCCTGGCGCGACGTTGTCCAACTAAATTACTTCGAGCCCGACACGCGCTCCGCGCTCATCGACGAGTTGCGTGAACTCGCCAAACACTGTGATGGCGTTCGCTGCGATATGGCCATGCTTGTACTCAATGATGTTTTTGCGCGCACTTGGGGACCTCTTCTCGCAGGCTACGAACCACCTCCTCGTGAATTTTGGAGCGAAGCAATCGTCGCCGTTCCGGAATTTGTTTGGCTAGCGGAAGTATATTGGAACTGCGAAGGCCCGATTCAGTCGCTCGGTTTTCAGTTCACTTATGACAAAGGTCTATACGACGCACTGCGCGATGGCCACATCGACGAAGTTCACGCGCGATTATCGGCCGACGCCACAAGCCAGGCTCGCACCGCGCGTTTTCTCGAAAATCACGACGAAGCTCGCAGTGCGGCCGTCTTCGGTTTTGCAAAACGCGAGGCGGTCGGTACTTTGATCGCCACGCTTCCGGGCATGCGCTTCTATCATCAAGGCCAGCTCGACGGCCGCAAAATTCATCTGCCGATTCCCTTGGCCATGGCTGCGCCCGAACCGCCCGACGTCGAAACACGCGCGTTCTACGAACGAATTCTCACACTCACCAACGAATCCGTTTTTCATTCCGGCGATTGGCAGCTTTTCGAAATCCAAACTGCGGGCGACGACACTTTCCGTAACCTGATCGCGTATCAGTGGCTTGCTAGAGATGCTTGGAAATTTGTCATCGTGAATTT
>DASYYI010000165.1:0-2200 GCA_035933995.1 Candidatus Acidiferrales bacterium
TGACCCAGCCCCCCAAAACTGGGCCGTCTACAATGTGAGTTCTCCCGAACCAGACTTGTCACGGAAGCTGGCATAGCTGAGGTGACATGCTGAACCTGGAAGGAGAAACAGCGTGAAGGGAACGCGACACAGCGAAGAGCAGATCATCACGATTCTGAAGCAAGGTGAGGCAGGATTGTCGACGGCGGAGCTATGTCGGCAACACAACATCACGGAGCAGACTTACTACCGCTGGAAAGCGAAGTACGGCGGGCTAGACAGCAGTGAGGCGAAGCGGTTGAAGCAACTGGAAGATGAGAACCGGAAGCTAAAGCACGTAGTGGCGGAACTGACGCTGGATAACCGGGCGTTGAAAGACGTGCTCTCAAAAAACTGGTAGAGCCTGCGGGACTTCGGGAAGCCGTGAGCTATGTGGAAGTGGAGTACCAGGTGAGCGAGCGGCACGCCTGCAGGCTGCTAGGGCTGGCACGGTCCACGAGGCGGTATCAGGGGCGCAAGTGGGAGCGAGATGCGGCTCTGCGAACGCGCTTGAAGGAGTTAGCGGCGAGACGCATGCGCTTTGGCTATCGTCGGCTGACGGCGATGCTGGTGCGAGAAGGCATGATGGTAAATCACAAGCATGTGTATCGGCTCTATCGCGAGGAGCGATTGGCGATGCGGATCCGGCAACGGCGGCGGATCCGCTGGAGTGGGCCCGCCAGAGAGCCGGCAGCGACTCGGCCGAACGAAAAGTGGTCGATGGATTTCGTCAGTGATTGCGTGAGCACGGGAAGAGTGATTCGCATGTTGACGGTGGTGGACGATTGCACGCGGGAATGTCCGGCGATTGAAGTCGATACTTCATTGGGCGGGTTACGAGTGCGACGTGTGTTGGATCGCATCGCCAGCGAGCGAGGTTTGCCGGAAGCAATCGTTCTGGATAACGGGCCGGAGTTTCGCGGTCGGGCCTTAGCGGCCTGGAGCGAAGAACGAGGGGTGCGACTGGAGTTCATCCAGCCCGGTAAGCCGGTGCAAAACGCCTATGCGGAGAGCTTCAATGGGCGGCTGCGAGATGAATGCCTGAATGCGAACTGGTTCACGAGTTTGGGTGATGCGCGGACGAAAATCGAAACCTGGCGGAGGGATTACAACGAGCAACGACCGCATAGTTCCTTGAAGTATCTGCCGCCGGTAGAGTTTGCCAGGACACTAGTGGAGATGCGGGCATGAGTGGAAGGTTTATACAGAGAGGAAGCGAAGCAGGGGCTCAAACGCCGCCCCTGCTCCGCGCCTCATCCCCGCTGAAACCAAAAAATCAACCGAGGACTAACATTGAGATTGGTACAGCGAACGGGGGCACTTCATTTACACCATTTTGCTATTAGGCGTTAAGCCCTCTCCACACTACTTTCTGGCTATTCCGTTCCCCACTATGCAATCGAAAATGCAATCACCTGCATAATGGTGCAGCTTGAGCTACCGACGAACATGGAAACATGTATTGGCGAGCTTCATTTGGCTACAATTCCAAGCATCGACTTCTGCCATGGAGAGCCAGGTAGCTAAAAACACTATCTCGGATTTGCCTAGGCGATGGCTAATGCTCGCCATTGTGCCTATTCTGTTCCTATCGTTCAATTCGTCCACGATCGCGAGCGTGCAATCGAGCGGGCGAGACGAAGTTTTGCTTCGCGTCATCGTGGTTAACACCGAGAATGAGGCAAAACAAATCCTGGAAGAGCTGAAGAGCGGCAAAGAGTTTGGAACCATTGCCAAGAACAAATCCATTGATCCAAGCGCCGAGGATTTCGGCTATCTGGGAAAAGTGGATCTGGCCACCTTGCGCCCTGAACTGCGTGAGGCTCTCCACGGAGTTGGACCTGACCAAATCACGAACATTGTCAAGGTCCCGGGCGGATACGCCATTCTCAAAGTTCTTCCTGCGAGCGAGGGCACGGTAGGCCAGGGCATGGGCGCTAACCGGGATCTCCCACTTTCCGGAAAAAGCAGCATCAAGTATCCAGTCGATGTGGCCGGACAGGTCATTGCAGACTTGGCCTTTCAAAAGTATCCGAAACCGTCGGGATGGGAACAGAACTTGAAGGCGATCTGCGAGATTCGCCAAAAATCGCTGTCGCTTCTGGAAGATCGCATCAAGACCAGGGTACATTCTCGAGAGCCGGCCGGCTCGACCCCAGACAATCCTGTCGATCTGATCCAA
>DASYYI010000177.1:0-2570 GCA_035933995.1 Candidatus Acidiferrales bacterium
CATGGGGCTGAGCAATCTCTACATCAAGGACGAGGGCCTCAATCCAACAGGATCGTTCAAAGCCCGCGGACTTTCCGCCGCCGTAAGCCGCGCCAAAGAATTGGGCGTCAAAGTTCTGGCGACTCCCACGGCAGGAAATGCGGGTGGCGCGCTTGCCGCCTATGCCGCCCAGGCTGGAATTCCGTGCGTGACCGTAATGCCGGCGGACACGCCTCTTGCCAACGAAATGGAATGCCGCGCATTTGGCGCGGACGTGCGCAAGCTCGACGGCTTGATCTCCGACTGCGGCAAATACGTCGCCGAAAATAAAGAGAAGAACGGCTGGTACGAAGTGACCACGCTCAAGGAGCCTTATCGCATCGAAGGAAAAAAAACCATGGCTCTCGAGCTGTGGGAGCAATTCGACGGCAAACTTCCGGACGTGATTATTTATCCGACCGGAGGCGGTGTCGGCATGATTGGCATGTGGAAAGCGTTCGAGGAAATGGAAGCGATGGGCTGGATCGGGGGCGAGCGGCCGCGCATGGTCACAGTGCAAGCTTCGGGCTGCGCGCCCATCGTCGATGCTTTTGAGAAAGGCGTCGATACCGCACCGATGTGGCCGAACGCCGCGACGATTGCCTCCGGCTTGCGCGTGCCGAAAGCGATTGGCGATTTCCTGATTCTTCAGGCGATTCGCGAGAGCAAAGGCACAGCGGTCGCCGCAACCGACGATGATATTCTTGCCACCTCGAAAGAACTCGCAGCGAAGGAAGGCATCTATGCTGCGCCGGAGGGAGGTGCAACGGTTGTTGCTGCGCGCAAGCTAGCGGAGAAAAAATGGATCAAGCGCGACGACACCGTTGTTCTCTTCAACACAGGATGTGGCTACAAATACAACGAAGCCTGGCAAAAGGCGTTGAAGGGTAGTTGACAGTCAAGAGTTGAAAGTCGAAAGCGAAAAGCGAGAAAAGGCGAACTAAAGAAATACAGTGACCGAAAGGCTGTATTACAACGATTCATTTTTGCGCGAATTTGACGCGCAAGTCCTCGCCTGCGAACCTGAGGGCGCGCGCTGGCGCGTACGCTTGGATTGCACCGCGTTTTATCCCACTTCGGGCGGTCAGCCATTCGACACGGGCCACTTGGGCGCTGCCGCAGTCGTGGAAGTGCTCGACGCCGAGAATGACGAAATCGCGCATTTCACTGACCAGCCTGTCGCTGCTGGCGCGGTTCACGCTGTAGTCGACTGGCCGCGGCGCTTCGACCACATGCAGCAACACACCGCTCAGCACATGCTCTCTGCCGCGTTCATCGAGCTGTTCAAATTTCAAACCGTCTCGTTCCATCTGGGCCGCGACATTTCCACCATCGACCTTGCCGCGCCGTCCGTCGCGCCACGCCAACTCGAAGAAGCCGAACGCCGCGTGAACGAAATTATCTTCGACGACCGTTCCATTGCAGTGCGCTACGGAACTGCCGAAGAACTCGCCACGCAGGGCATTCGCAAGAAAGTTGACCGCGAAGGAACTCTGCGTGTCATCGACATCGACGGATTTGACCGCCAGCCCTGCGGCGGCACTCATCTGGCGCGCACCGGCCAGGCGGGAATGCTGCTCGTACGCAAGTGCGAACGTCAAAAACAAAATTGGCGCATCGAATTCGTCGCGGGATGGCGGGCCCTTGCCGCCGGGCGCGCCGATTTCGGCACATTGCGCCAGGCCGCCGAGTATCTTGGGTGCGGAATGGCCGAGCTGCCGGAGAATGTGCGCAAAATTCAAGAAGAGCGCCGCGCCACCCAGCGCGATGCGAAAAAATTAACCGAGCGCCTCGCGGAACTCGAGGCAGCAGATCTGCTCGCGCGGCACGCCGAAACATCCCACGACGGCAAGCGCAGAATTATCGTTTCTATTTCCGATGATGCGTCCTCCAGCTACCTTGCCTTCCTCGCCGCCAAAATTGTCGCGACTCCGAACACACGAGTGATTCTCGCGAGCCGCGCGGTGCAGGCAATTGTCCTCGCGCAATCGGCGGGTCTCGACGGGGACATGGGCGCGCTCTTGCGCGAACTGCTCGGCGCCGTGGGGGGCAAAGGCGGCGGAAGCAAACTCTTCGCCCAGGGCAGCGTTGCCGATGCGCCAGCACTCGAGGAAATCATTACCGGTGCACGTGCGCGATTGTTGTCGTGAGGTTTCACACATGAGCAACTGGATGCAAGTCTTAGCCGTTCCTCATCAGCTTCAGGGCACAAAGTTTTCCGGGTACGTTAAAGACTCATCCTACGAGTCTTTGGTCGAGGATCTGGTCCGCGAAGTCGATTTTGTGTTCGAGGAGGCGTCAGGACGTGGGCCCTCACTCGCCGAGAGATTGGCGGGGGAGGTTCTTGGCGCGGGTCACTATTTGGACGTCGACCCCAAAAGCAGTGAGCGGGAGCAGTACGGCATCGCGAGGAAAACAGGCGAGGATTTTCCGATCGATGCCTCCCAACTCTGCTCTAATGTCACGCCAGACATTCGTCATTGCGCGTTTGTCAACGAGCACCGTAAGCGCGAAGAGTTATGGCTGCAAAAGATTCAGAGTCAAGTTTTCGA
>DASYYI010000187.1:0-10436 GCA_035933995.1 Candidatus Acidiferrales bacterium
AAGCCCAGCCGCGCGCCCAGCCCGGCATAGTTTGCATCCGGTGGATTCAGACGAAAATAGTCAACGAAAACTCCCGCTTCCACATGATCGCCGGATTTTTGGGCCAGCGCGAACGGAGCAGCAAGCAGGCCTACAAGTAGACAAAAAAAGACACGCCTCATGGTTTTTCCTCCTGAGCGGATTCGCTACCTTACAAATGGGCTGGGGATTGGGCTGGGGCGAAACGGGCCAAGATTCCCTTTGGGATGTTCTGCCGGACTAGAGAGCCTGGTCGGCTTTCTCCTTGCGGCGTGTGGTCGTGCACACGGGAAATAGAGACTCCAGAACATTCTCATGAAAACGAGCCCACGGAGCTGCTGCATTAACCAACAGCCTGGAAGGCTCGGTCAATTCGCAAAGCTCGCGTCGAGAATCGTGAAGGCAGGCGACTCCCCCATGGGAGTGCGCGTCAGAATTGGCAGGGTGACGGTTGTCGCGTCGTCTTGTAGCCGAAGGTCCGGTCATGGCAATGCCACTTCGATTTCGCCTGCTGCTCTGCGATTTCTCTACATGCGCTCGGTCAAGCATTCGCGCAGTTGCTGCCGGGCGCGCAAGAATCGCGTCTTAACCGCAGATTCAGATAGATTCAAAATCTTGGCAGCTTCTTTCGTCTGGCGCTCCTGCAATCCCAGCAGCCAAACGACAACCCGCGAGGAACTGCGAAGGCCGTCGATGGCTTCGCGAAGCACGCGCTGAGTCTCGCTCTTGGAATACAGAACCTCAGGATGAGAGGACTCACCGGCGCAGAGCATTTCGACGGTGCTAGGGTTCCGGCCTGGCGTACTCACGTCGTACGACAGGTAGCAATCCTCCGAGCGCCGCTTCCTCACTTTCATGCGAGCTTCATTGATGGCAATTCGAATCAGCCAGCTCGAAAAGCGTGCGTCCCCGTGGAACTGGTCAATGTGCGCGTAGGCCTTCAGCAAAGTTTGCTGCGCTGCATCCTCGGCGTCTTCGCGATTGCCGGTAATTTTGAGCGCTACGTGATAGGCCTTGCGCATATAAGGACGGATCAATTTGGAGAAAGCCGCACTGTCTCCGGACTGCGCCTGCAAGACAAGAAGGGCCTCGTCGATGGCACTATTGTCTGCGGCAGTTTCCGGCGTTTCGCTGGAGATAGTTGGTTCGAAACTTCTGCGATCGTTTGGCACAGGATTACCTCGTGGTATCGAGCGAGATTTGGATCCGAATATTGCTGCTGAAGCGAAGAGTTCGCGTGAGCTTGAGCTGAGCGGGAAACCTGAGATATTCAAGCGGCATTCCAAGTAAACGCGGACGGCGCGCTACTGCGAAATACGGCCTTTCCACGATATGGACGGTCTCCCCGCGCCGTTTATTAAACGAATAAGCAGAGCTCGCGGAGCAAGGGAAATGGCTCCCAAGCGTTTGTAGACATGTCGACGCGGGGCGACCGGTACTATATGAATAGGATAAAAAAAAAGGCTTCATTCGTCGTTCCTTGATCCTGCTGCTAAATCCTCGAGCACGGTAACCGAAAGGGCCAATCGGGGTCTATCCGAGTCATGCTGTAACTTTGGGCGGAGGTTGCTGTATTTCCGCTACTGTGACAATAGGTCGTTTCGAATCAGTAGATGGGACTGTTCAAAATTGCACACATAAAGCTCTCTGCCTGCACTTTCTCGCCCCTGCCGCCCCGCATCACCCGCGCTGCGTTTCTTGCGCGTTGCAGCGTCAGGTCATCTCGCCGTCTGAAATACGCGACACTATGTATTGATAGCGTTGGCAGCTGCGTGAAGAATGGAATGAGATATCTCGTTTGAGGCCCGCTAAAACGTAAGCTGACCAGAACGACTGCCCCGAGTCTTCGCAAAAGGAGGCACGAAGGAAATGAAGAAATTTTACAGTCTGTTGATCGCAATTCTACTGGTGGCGACGGCCGTCACCGCCGCTGACAATGACAAATCGAAACAGGAACAGCGTTTGCAAAACGCAGGACAAGTCTTGAGTGAAATTCTGAACATCCCAGACGACATACCGCAGGACCTGCTGAATAAGGCTAAGTGTGTTGTCGTGATTCCATCGGTGGTTAAGGCAGCTTTCGTGGTGGGTGGAAGCTACGGCCGCGGAGCCCTGGTGTGCCGCACGGGAGAGCATTTTACGGGCGAGTGGGGCGCGCCGTCGATGATGGTTCTGGAAGGCGGGAGCTTTGGATTTCAGATTGGCGGATCGGCTACTGATTTCGTTCTGCTGGTAATGAACGACCACGGTGCAACCAGTCTGTTGCATAGCAAAGTGAAACTCGGAGCCGACATTTCCGCCGCAGCCGGACCAGTCGGGCGCTCCGCGGAGGCAGACACCGATGCGTACATGCGCGCGGAGATCCTGACTTACTCCCGTTCCCGTGGCCTTTTCGCAGGCGTTTCTTTGGAAGGCGCCAGCTTGCATCCCGACAACGAAGGTAACGAACAACTGTACGGACACAAGGTCGACGCGCAGGATGTCGTGATCGGTCATGACACGCGGACTCCGGAAGCTGCGGAAAGATTAGTTTCGCTGCTGGACAAGGCCTCCCCGCAGGGATCTCGCGCGGAAACCAAGGATTAATAACATCCACGCCCAGTTTGGGGGCACAGATCTAATAGCCGGACGGGCAGTGACGCTTTGTCACAGCCCGTTCCGGTCGTCGCTACGACCCAAATCGACCGACAAAGAACACGAAAAACCTATATTTCGGTTGTTGTTATCGCGCCTGCGGTCGGCTGCATTAACGCAGCCCCGTTTCCGCGGATTGCCAGTTCGCGTGCAAAGGACTGTTCGGCGCGAGTAGCGCGAATTTGCGCCCTGGCGTCGCGACTGAACAGGATGTCCACGGCTTCCGTTTGACTTAGAATTTCGGCGACGCGATCGATCCACGCGGGGCAGGCACAACGCACATATATGAGCATCCCACCGTTCTGGACTCGGCTTTCGTAACGCTCCGCGTCATATACAGGTACACCGAGATTTATCAGCGTGTCAGTCAGCACACCGGAGGCGGGAACGCTGATACGCGTCAACGAATTCATGAAACTGGGTACAGCTCTTTCCGTTTGCATCCTGGCGCTACCCGCTGATGCGTTCAAAAGGACTGCCACATCGTTGCTTCGAATGCCGATGGCCTTCAGGCACTCCACAGATCTTTGCAAGCATGTCGAGTTCAGATAAATACCAAATAGACCTGGGGTTTTTCCTAGCATAGCGGTGTCCTTTGCTGCCAGACCATCACCACGGTATTTACAAGGCAAAGGCTAGAGCATCTGCCGCCATTCACCAATACAGAGGATTATTGATATGCTTGCAGATAAAACCGTACAGGCAGAGACGCGCGGATCTGCCAAGGCTCGGCCGATTCTCGGTTCAATGCCTATAACGATCCCAAGAGAAACAAGACTACGGCTTTCTTAGAATCGTTGACTCAGATTTGAGCGTGACATCTGTCGGCGAAGCTGTCGTGCAAATTCAACCATTTACTGAGCTGGCGGCACGTTCGCGGTAGAGTCGTCTTGAGCGAGGTTTGCCCATGGGTCCCGGCTAAGGCCTTCTCCTGTTCCTAAATACCTCTCTCTCTGGATTGAGATTGGACATCCCCGACCATACGCTTGTTATTGGCTCCGGCCCTGATCTGCCGAAAAAAGCAAGGGAGAACACTGATGACACGGTTCGCGAGGATAATCCTACTGAGCATGCTAGCGCTGTCAGCACTCGGCGTGGGAATCACCGAAGCCAAGCAACAACGAAGCGCTCCCGAAAAGGGCACCCAGCGATACGCGGATTGGCTGAAACAGGAAGTTCGACATCAATTGCTTTTGCTGCCGTGGTACACGGTTTTCGACAATCTCCAATACTCTGTAAATGGATACACGGTGACCCTCAAAGGGCAAGTTGTGAATCCCTCTGTTAAATCCGATGCGGAGGCAGCCGTAAAGCACATCGAGGGCGTCGAGAAAGTGGACAACGAGATCGAGGTCCTTCCGAACAGCTCCATGGATAATCAGATTCGCTTTGCGGAGTACCGCAAGATTTACTCGCAGCCCTCGCTTCAACGATATGGAGTGGGGAATCTTCAATCGATTCACATCATCGTCAAGAATGGCCATGTCACGCTGGAGGGTTTCGTATCCAGCGAAGCAGATAAGAACGTAGCGGGTCTTCAGGCGAACAGCGTTCCAAATGTGTTTTCAGTGACGAATAACCTCCAGGTCGAGCCCTCGAAATAGCCTACTCCTTCGATCTGCCACGAAACATGCGACGGAGACCGCCGGACTATCCGGCGGCTTCCCCCACTCGATGAACCGAGCAGCCCCTCAACTTTTCCTCGCTGGCTGGACACTCCTCGCGTATCTTGCAGCTCCTGCCGGCATTACCCAGTTCCCGACCCGTTCAGCACAATTAAACCTCTCCTCGGTGCTGATATACTCGCTTCCTTCTCGTCCAAGATGGAACCGGGAACTGGAATGCAGCGAACATCGGAACGGCACAGCAACGAAAAATCTCGGTCGACAGCGCCTGTCGAAATTATTCCTCTCACAGGAATGCCGGAAATCGTGCCCGGTGACGATCTCGCCAGCCTCATCATCGACGCCGTCGCGCGCCGTTCCCTGTCCATCGAGCACGGAAATATCTTTGTTGTCGCGCAGAAGATCGTTTCTAAATCCGAAGGGCAAATCGTCAAGCTCGATTCGATTGCGCCTTCGAAACGCGCCGTGCGCTGGGCGGCAAAACATGAGAAAGACGCACGCGTCATAGAACTGGCACTGCGGCAAGCCAAGCGCATTGTACGTATGGAAAAGGGAGTACTCATCGCGGAGACGCATCATGGATTCATTTGCGCAAATGCGGGCGTCGATACTTCGAACACCGCCAAGGGTACGGCGGTGCTGCTCCCCGAGAATCCCGACCGCTCGGCGCGGCGCTTGAAAACGAAACTTGCAGAGCAATTTGGAGTTCCCGTTGCTGTCCTGATTTCCGACACGTTCGGGCGGCCCTGGCGCGAAGGCCTCGTAAACGTGGCTTTGGGCGTTGCTGGAATTGGCGCGCTGATGGATTATCGCGGCAAGCGTGACGCGAGCGGAAAGGCGTTGCAGGCGACAATTATCGCCGTCGCCGACGAACTTGCCTCCGCAGCGGAACTTGTCATGGGCAAATCGAATGCGATTCCTGTTGCAGTGATTCGCGGCGTCGCTCTCCCGCAATCATCGGGAAGCGGGCAGGATTTAATTCGCCCCGTGGAACGAGACCTGTTTCGATAGGTCGGCCACATCAGAAAATCGCCGAAATTCATTCCCGCAAAGAGCCGCCTCGGCTGAACACACAATCGTGCCCAATCGTGACCAATCATGTATGATGCGCGAGGGTTCCGCTGTTTGCAGGATTTGGTTGATTTTCAGATCTCTGCTACGGATTGCCGATGCCACACGCGATTGCGATTGTCGGAGGTACAGGAGCGGAAGGGTTGGGTCTGGCGCTTCGTTGGGCTCGCGCAGGGGAGTCGATCTTCATCGGCTCCCGCGACGCACAGAAGGCTCGTGAGGCCGCTGTCAAGATTGCCGCGACTGCCGACGCGATGGGTCACGTCGATGGTGCCGATAATGCTGAAGCCGTCGCAAAGGCTGGCATCGTCGTCCTTACGATCCCCTTTTCTGGCCACGCAACATTGCTTAAGAAACTGCGCTCTTCATTTCAAGCGGGCGCTATTTTGATCGATACAACGGTTCCGCTGGCCGCAACCGTTGGCGGTCTTCCCACGCGGACATTGGGTGTTTGGCAGGGCTCGGCGGCACAACAAGCGGCCGAAATAGTTCCAGAAGGCGTGAGCGTGGCGGCCGCTTTCCAGAATGTTTCGGCCGGGCTGCTGAGTGGCGACGGGCCGGTGGATTCAGACGTGGTCGTGTGCACGGATGACGAGCGCGCGCGTCAGGTAACGGTGGGACTTGTCGAAAAAATCCCCGGACTCCGCGCCATCAATGGCGGACGGCTCGAAAATGCCCGCATCGTCGAGCAAATCACCGCCCTTATTCTCGCCATCAACGGGAAATATAAAGTTCACCGCACGGGCGTGCGGTTTACCGGCCTTCCGATTCCCGCTCCCCGCTGAAATCAGGCGTAACAGCGCCGCTGCTTCCCAAATTTCCTATGTTGTGCCCATTGCACCAGCGCGCTGTCGCGGATCCGGGCCGCAGATGCATGTGTACGCCGCGAAGATCTTCGAGTTCATCTACATCCAATTCGAGCCGCGCGTTTCTGAGCACGCATATTCGCGCGCCACAACGCGCGGCCTCCGCTAGATGGAGCGCGAAGCTATTGAGTCCGAAGCGCGACGGGAAAAGTCCGGGCGGCGTACGTAGCAGCGCGTTCGTGCCAGCGCCGTCCCTTGACGGAACCAAAACAGCCGCTGGCGCACCGTCAAAATTCCCGTCAAACTTCTCATCAAGCTCGCGAAAGACGGCTTCGATGTCCCGGGGCTCCGCTAGAGGAAGATCAATCGGCAGTCGGAGCAGCGCGTTAACGCCTTGTGCGGCGCAAAATTGCGATGCGGCATCGACGGAATCGCTTTCCGAAATCTGCCGCTTCTCAACGATTGCTTCCCATCCACGTTCGCGCGCAAGCGCCAGAGCCCCAGGTTCCTTGCTGACGACAAAAACACGCTCGACGCAACGGATCGCCGAGACTACTTGAAAAAAGTCCTCGCACATCGCCTCCGCCAGCGCCGCGCGTTCGGCGGAAGAAAAGTGCGGCCTCAGGCGTTTCTTCGCCTCGCGGAATTCTTTCACCGGAATCAAAATCGCTTTCATGCCGCGCCCGTGGCTTTGCTTCCAAACAATTCAAGTGCCTCTCGCGCAAGCCGTTCCTTATCATCCATCGTGCTCATGACCGTTTTGCGGATAATGGCTTTCATGCCCAGGTCTTCAATCGCCTGTGTTTCGCCGGCGTCAACCGGATCGATCACAAACGTCGCACAAACGTCTTGATACATTCGCGCAACGGCGCTTGCCGAGACGTCAAAACCGAGTTGCGCGAGCATGCGGTCGGATGGGCCTTTCAGCGATTTTCCGCCGACGATGGGGCATATCGCGACGATATCCTTTCTGCGCCTGCGCAGCGCATCCCGAATTCCGGGAACCGCGAGTATCGGGCCGATACTGATCAGCGGATTGCTGGGGCAAATCACGACGCCTGCGGCATGTTCGAGCGACTCAAGTACGCCACGAGCAGGACGCGCCTGTTCAATTCCTTCGAACGAGATTCTCAAAACTACTGGCTCGGCGCGCCGCTGCACCAGATATTCCTGGAAGTTGAGGCGCCCCTCTGATGTTTGAATCATCGTTGGCACCGGCTGGTCGCTCATCGGCAGAATTTTGGCTTGCACGCGGAGCGCTTGCCGAATCGATTCCGCCGCTTCCGACAGAGTCGCGCCGGAGCGCATCATTGCCGTGCGGTGAATGTGAGTTCCGAGATCGCGATCGCCAAGGTGAAACCAACTCGGACCTCCAAACCGCGACAATCGCTCTAGCGCGTGGAAGGTCTCGTCAGCAAAGCCCCAGCCCGTTTCGGAGTTGACGACGCCAGCCAACGTGTAAGTCACAATGTCGAGGTCCGGCGAGATCGCCAGCCCGTGCAGCACGATGTCGTCGCCCGTGTTGACGATAATCGTGAGTTCGCGCGGATCCATCACGCGGCTGAGTCCCAACAGGAACTTCGACGCTCCAACTCCACCGGCCAAAGCCACGATTTCCATTCTTAGTCTCTGTCGAACGAAGCCGTACGGCCACTCCAAACGCTAAAAATATAACAATCCACTGGAACACGCAAAGTTGCGCCATCCTGATTTTCAAACAGCAGCATGGAATCACCCTATCCGAGCCACTATAACCGTCGCCGACGTGGTAGGGTAAAGAACTGCGCAGCGCGCGCCCGGCTCCCTATGAATAGCAAGTCGAACAGCAAAAGCAGCAGCGACGGGAAGACGATCACAGGCAAACTGCCATCCATCGTAATTGTTGGACGGCCGAACGTGGGCAAGTCGACGCTCTTCAACCGCTTGACCGGCACGCGCCGCTCCATTGTCACCGACGAGCCAGGCATCACGCGCGACCGCATCTACGGCACCGCGGAATGGGAAGGCCGGCCATTTGAGGTGGTCGACACAGGCGGTATCGTGCCCGAAGATAAAGCCGGTATTCCCGGAGAGATTCTTCGCCAGGCGCACATGGCGATCAAGAACGCGACGCACGTCATTCTGGTAACGGACGCGCGCACGGGTCCCGTGCCGCTCGATTTCGAATTGGCGCAACTCCTTCGTCGCGCGGGCAAGCCGCCGGTAATCGTCGCCAATAAAGTGGACACGCCAAAACACATTGCGTTGGCTGCGTCGTTTTACGAATTGGGCGCGCAGGTCTTTCCGGTTTCTTGCGAGCACGGGCTTGGCATCGACGATCTTCTCGATTCGCTGACCGCGGATTTTTCCGCCGGTGCTGCGCCCGAGGCGCCGCCGGAGATCAATATCGCCATTGTTGGCCGTCCAAACGTCGGCAAATCGACGCTTCTCAATCGTATGGTCGGCGAAGACCGCTCGATTGTTTCCGCCGAACCCGGTACCACGCGCGACGCCGTTGATACCGTCGTCGAACAGAACGGCAAGATGTACCGCTTTCTCGACACGGCGGGAATTCGCCGCAAAGGCAAAACGCGCCTCGTCGCTGAAAAACTGAGTGTCGTGATGGCGCGGCGTCATCTCGAACGCGCGGACGTCGCGCTGCTCGTCGTCGATGGCGCGCTCGGCGTGACCTCGCACGACGCCACGATTGCCAGCTACTCGCAGCAATCCGGCAGCGCGCTGATTGTCGTCATCAATAAGTGGGACCTCGCGCTCGAAGCCGCGCAAAACCGCGCCGCCGCGGAGAAAAAGGCCAAGCCCGAAAAGGGTTCCTTCAATCCCATGAAGCTGATGGGCGATTACGAAAAACTGATTCGCGAAAAGTTGAAGTTCCTCGATTACGCCCCCATCATTTTTCTCTCCGCGCTTACAGGCGAACGCACTGGCGGGCTTTTTGCGTTGATCGACAAAGTCATGGCCTCGCGCGAGCGCCGTGTCTCCACCGGCGAGCTGAATCGCTGGCTCGCGGCCGTTGATCTCGACCGCGGCACCTCGCCATCTGGCCGCAAAATCAAGATTTATTACGTCACGCAGGCTTCCGTTGCCCCGCCGACTTTCGTGCTTTTCACGAATCAAATTCGCCGCCTACATTTCAGCTATGAACGTTTCCTCGAAAACCAGCTCCGCAAGAAATTCGACTTCACGGGAACGCCTATCCGTTTCCAGCAGCGCGTCAAACAGCGCACGCGACGCGCGCCCGGGCGCGACAATTGAATCTAACGAATTAAATCCCCCGTGAAATCCGCTGACCGTTCGCTTACAATCGTCCCGCTTGAAAATCCAAATGGCCAGCCTTCGCATCCAATTGCCACTGAGAATCAGCAAATTTCATTCTCATAGGAGCCCACACTTTGCGCGAAAAAAATGAAGAACGCCGATCCTCCGAACTGAGCCGCAGGAAATTTCTGGGGTCCGCCGCCATCGTGGGCGGCGCGGCCTCGCTCGCCGCGCCAGCTTTCGCGGGACCACGATTGCAACAATCGCCGGCAGACGTGAAACCTTTCGAGCTCGATGAAGTGACGGTTGCGGATCTTCAGGGTGGCATGAAGTCCGGAGAATTCACGGCCCGCTCGCTGGCGCAGAAATATCTCGACCGCATCGCGGAGATTGACAAGCAGGGTCCCGCGATCAACGCCATTATCGAATTGAATCCGGACGCGCTCTCGATTGCTGATGCTCTCGATGCGGAGCGTAAAGCCAAAGGCCCGCGCGGCCCGATGCACGGGATTCCTGTCCTCATCAAGGACAATATCGGAACTGCGGACCGCATGATGACCACGGCGGGCTCTCTTGCTCTCAATGGATTCACTCCAACAAAAGATTCCGGCGTCGCGCGCCGGTTGCGCGAATCGGGCGCCGTAATTTTGGGTAAAACAAACTTGAGCGAGTGGGCCAATTTCCGTTCGAGCCATTCGTCCAGCGGATGGAGCGGGCGCGGCGGGCAAACCAACAATCCTTATGCCACGGATCGCAATCCTTGCGGTTCGAGTTCGGGCTCCGGCGCTGCCGCTTCCGCGAACCTCGCCGCGATTACCGTGGGCACGGAGACGGATGGCTCCATCGTTTGTCCATCTTCGGCGAATGGAGTCGTTGGCATCAAGCCTACGGTGGGCCTCGTCAGCCGCGCGGGAATTATTCCTATTTCGCACAGTCAGGACACCGCCGGGCCGATTTGCCGCACCGTCGCCGACGCGGCCGCGCTTTTGAGCGCGCTCGCGGGAGTTGACCCGGACGATGCCGCCAC
>DASYYI010000028.1:0-50493 GCA_035933995.1 Candidatus Acidiferrales bacterium
GCCTTTTTCTTCTTGAACCAGTCGGCATTGATGGCCGTGTAGCCGGACCATTTCTCCGGCAAATCCTCAAGGGCGAAAATTGCCGTCACGGGGCACACGGGAACGCACGCGCCGCAATCGATGCACTCCTCGGGGTTGATGTAGAGCTGCTTCTCGCCCTCAAAATCCGCTTCATCCTTGCGCGGGTGGATGCAATCCACCGGGCAAACATCGACGCACGCCGAGTCTTTGGTTCCGATGCAGGGCTCCGCAATTACATAGGCCATTTAGTTCTCTCCGAAAACCACCAGAAATAGCGCCACCCAATTAATGCTGGCATCAATGTTGAAGCGTCCGGCGAAGAAAAACAAGCATTTTATATCATCAAAAAAAAGAGCGTACAAGCTCTCGGGACGCATGGGTACGCCCGATCGCGATTCTGTGGGCGGAAAAATCACGAGGGGTCGGAACAAGGCTGGGGCCACATGTAGTCGAAGCGGCGAGACAAAATCACGAGCGCGGCGGGCTGCCCGCGCCCGTGTGGATGCGGGAACGTACGTTTACTGCGGATTCGAGTCGACCAGCTTCCAGGTCACATCCGGATCATACTCGGTGATAGCGGCGGCAATTTTGTCAGTATCGGGACCGAGGTTCTTCTCGTAAACGCGGCCCTGCTGATTGACGATGAAAGTCATTACGCCGGAATTGCCCCATTTGTCAGGATAAGCGATCAGGGCGTGGCCTGCGATCATATTGCCGTTGATGATGTAATCATATGCCCCGCCGGGAGCGTGCGGCCCCTGGCTCGTGAGGATTTTGAAGTAGTATCCGTGGAACGGATGATGCCCTCCGGAGGAATTACCGCCGCCGGCGTTGTTTTGCGCAGACGCATTCTGGGAGCCGTAACCTTCCGCGCGAGCTTCGGCGACGAGAGAACCAAGCGGGCTCGGAGCTTCGTCCGGAGCCGTTTCCCAGTACAGGCCGTCGTGCTGACCCGGCGTGCTGATGAACCGGGGCGCATAGGCGGCGACGCCATCGTGACCCCAGTCTGCGTGCGTGAAATATTCCCACTGCGCGACGACGTAGGCGCGACAAGTGGTGATTGCGGACAGCTCGTTCTCTCCGATTCTGCGATCCAAAATTTCCCGCGAGCCCGCCTTCGTGTCGAAAACCCACTGTTCGCCCTGTTTCACGATGGGCACTGGAAACGGCCAATTATTCTGGCCGACGGTGAGCGTGTACTTCGAATCGCTCTGTTGTTTGAGCTGGGCGGATTCCTGAACGCCCTTGGAAAAATCATCCAGATCCTTCGCATCCTCGACCGGATCGCCGGAAAGCAATTGTTGAGCGGAGGGGCCAAAGATTTTGTCCAGCGCGGCGTGATCTTTCGCTTGGGCGGCCTGCACAAGCGCCTGCATCGCCTGCTGTGGCGAAGAAAATGTCGCCTGGGCCGCGTCCTGGGCGTGGAGAATCGCCACATTCCCGAAGACGAAGACTGCGACCATGACAGTCAAGAAAACGAGGGCCGAAGGAATGATCACGCGACCTGAGATTTGTCTGGCTCGAATTTGCATAAGAGTGCGCCCTTTCGCTTGCGATTTTGTGCGGCTCATTGGGGCTTCCCTGGACGGTTTGGCTTTGACTTGTTGGGTTGACCGCGGCTGGGCTCTGGCCGTGGAGGCGCAGGCCTGTTCATCTGCTGACGACTCTGCTCCCCGCGCTGACTCGCGGCTCGCGGGGCAAAATTACCTTCGCTGCGACCGAAGGCGTGCGGACCTTGGGGCGGCGTTGGCATTGGCCGCACCTGTTGCGGCGGCACTTGGCGAAACGTTTGGGGCGGCGTGGTCCGGACAGGCTGTTGAGATGGGCGGACGGGTTGCGGCGGCGTCACTTGCTGTGTCGCTCGATTTCGCTGCTGCTGTTGTTGTTGCTGCTCCGGAATACGAACCTCTCTGGGCGGTGCTTGCTGCGGGATCACCTGTTGCTGCGGAGTCTGGTGCCCGCGGAATTGGTTAAGCCGAGGATTGCTGGTATCGATATTGCGATTGATGACGCGGTTATCGACCGGCGGTGCCTGATAGCCGGGACCGGTTGCGTTCGGCCGATTGCTTTGATTGTTCTGATAAGTTTGGCGGTTCTGGTTGCGATCATTTCCGGCGTTCTGGTTCCCGCGATTGTTCTGGTAAGGAACGTTTCTGTTGCGCGCGGTGTTGTCGAAATTGACGTCGCGATGGACACTCGTGTAGTTGTTGACGTTGTTGATGTTCACGGTCCGATTGATGACCGTACGATTGACGGTGATATTCGTCACCCGATTATTGATGTAGACGTTGTTTTCCCGAATGTACGGGCGCGAGCGGCGTTGCCAATCGTTATCACCGCGCCATCCCGTGTAGTAGACGCGATGCCTCTGCCAGTCGGTGTCACGGTTGAGCCATACGCCAATCGTGAAACCCACGCCAAAGGAAATAGCTGCACCGAAAAAGCCTCCGAGATAAGGGCGGCGGTAGTAAACAATTGTGGGATCGTATGTGGGCACGTATATATATTGAGGATTTGCGGGCCAAATCTGAATGATGCCGTCTTGATCGACGATCTGCCACTGCGAATTGCTGACAAGATTGCCTTGCGAATAGGCCATGGAGCGCAAGCGCTGGATTGATTCCATGACATCGGTCGATTGGTTGACATAGGCCTGCCCGACGGCGGTGGTCCAGTCGAGCTTCTCGTCCATCATGTCGAGGACTTCGGGATAGTGCGCGACAGCCTTAACGCTGATGTCCCACGGTTGATCGTCAATGTCTTCCTGACCATTGGCACGCACCCAGCGGTCCGCGTCGTCGATTTGATCGACGAAAGTTGCGGCGGGCAAAACCTGCGCGAGCAATGGATCTGGGTAGAGAGCGATGGGAGCCAGCAGATTGTCGAGTTGGTCGGGGGAATATGGCACGTAGGGTGCATAGTCATCCTGCTGGTCTTGCTGGTATTGCTGACCCTGCTGGTCCTGCTGGTCCTGCCATAAGGCGATGGGTTTCGAGACAGTGCTGCTGATCGGACTGGCTGCGTAAGCGGACAGCGGAATGTACATGAGAGAAAGCGCGAGCGTGACAGCCAGAATTTTTCGCATGACTACAATTCTCCTTGTGGTCTTTCGATATGACTCGTGTTGGACGCGATCAGCATCGTATGGCTTGTGGCAAGGTCGGAGCCGATTGTCACATCATGGCCGAGTGATGAAGGGTGGACTTCGATTATATCAATCTTCGGCTACAGTGGGTAGGGCTGAAGCCAGGATTTGCTGAAGACGACCGACCCCGTTTTGTGAGCAAAACAGCACATTGAAGCAAGCGAGGCGCACAGATAGAATAAACCGCATGACCAGCAATCAAACGACAACGCTTAAACGAAAAGCCTGTTCAGCGGCGGTGATTTTGTGCCTTGGATGCGCGTGTTTTGGATTGGCACTCGCCACATCACGTCCGGATCGAATTGCAGCGCACCCTGCACAGAAAGCAAGACCCGCGACAACGAAGACTGGCGCGGCGAGCTCCGCTTCGAAGCGAAACGACGAGCTTCCGCTGATCGATTTGGCGGGTTATCAGAAACTGGTGGCGAAATACAAAGGCAAGCCCCTGGTAGTGAATTTCTGGGCGACGTGGTGCGAGCCATGCCGAGCAGAGTATCCGATGCTGGTGGGGTTGGCGAAAAAATATCAGCCCCAGGGAGTGGTTTTTCTTGGAGTGAGTTTCGACGCGGACGCAGATCTGAACGTCGTGGGTCACTTTTTGGCGATGTACCGGCCCGATTTCCCCAATTACCGGCAGAAGCCGGGAATCGATGTTGATGGATTCAATCATGGGGTCGATCCGGCGTGGAACGGCGCGATTCCTTCGACAATTTTCTATAAACCGAACGGAGAATTTGACGCGCAGTTTTTTGGGACGAGGCCGCGCGCGGAATTCGAAAAGGAGATTCAAAGTTTAACTGCAAATCCGTTCGCGCCAAAATCTGGAACGTCTGGCAAGTAAAGACTTCATCATATTTCACCATTCGAGGCAATTATGTGGAGGCAATCGTGCTGAAAACTCGCGAAAACAAACTGACGTGGCTGGGTCATGCCACGTTCAAAATCACGACACCAACAGGGAAGGTGATTGTGGTGGACCCGTGGATTATGGGGAATCCCGCATGCCCCAAACCAATGCAGAAATTCGAGCGCGTTGATACGCTGCTGATCACCCACGGGCATTACGATCACATCGCGGATGCCGTGGAACTGGGAAAAACATTCAAGCCGCAAATAGTCGCCGTTCATGAAACGTGCAAGTGGCTGGAATCGAAGGGCGTGAAAAATACCCTGGGGATGAACAAAGGTGGAACGCAGAAAGTCGGCGAGATCGACGTGACCATGGTGAACGCGGTTCATTCGTGCGGCATCGAGGATGATGGGAAGATCATTTATGGCGGCGAGGCGTGCGGATATGTGGTTCGGCTTCCTGGGGGGATGACGATTTATCACGCGGGGGACACGGCGGTTTTTGGCGACATGAAGCTCGTCGCCGAGTTGTATGCGCCGGAGGTGGCGATGCTCCCGATCGGCGATCACTACACGATGGGTCCGCGCGAAGCAGCGATGGCGATTCGTTTGCTGAACGTAAAGCACGTGATACCGATGCATTTTGGCACTTTCCCCTTGCTGAGGGGGACGCCGGAAGAACTCAAGAAGCTGACACGAGATATTTCAGCGCTTGAGATTCATGCGTTGAAGCCGGGGGAAAGCATCGGCTGAAGCGGCTTTTGTTTGCGCTTCGCGGAAAGGCGGATTAATGGCTGGCAAAATCACGGAAACAAATGTTGAGAAGTACATTTACGACATACTGCCGGCTCGCGACGCCGTGCTCGCGGACATGGAGCGGCTGGCGAGGCAGCGCGATATTCCGATCATTGGGCCGGCGGTGGGCCGGATGATTTACTTACTGGCACAAATCTGTGGTGCAAAGCGGATTTTCGAAATGGGTTCCGCAATCGGGTACTCGACGATATGGCTGGCGCAGGCGGCAGGACCTCGTGCGGAGATTTATTACACGGATGGCGATCCTTCGAATGCGCGTCGGGCGAAAGAGTTTTTCGAACGGGCGGGCGTGGAGAAGAGAATCACGGCGATGACCGGTGACGCGCTAGCGATGATCGACAGGACAAAAGGGAAATTCGATTTGATCTTCATTGACGTGGACAAGCATCAGTACCCAGCCGCTCTGCGAAAGGCGCTGCCGCGATTGAAATCCGGCGGATTGCTGCTGACGGACAATACGCTGTGGTCGGGACGCGTTACACGGCGCGCAAAAGACGCGGACACGCGCGGAGTACAAGAATTCAACAAGGCTGTCTACTTCTCGAAGGAATTATTTCCTGTGCTGATTCCGCTGCGCGACGGCGTCACGGTGTGCCGGAAAAAATAGAAATAGACGACGGCCTGAAGGAATGCATGTAATGCTTGAAAATTCACCTGCGAAATAAATTGGAGAGGAAGAATTTCAGGTTGGCGGGGCGCTCGGCCAGGCGGCGCATGAAATACGGGAACCAGTCGGAGCCATAAGGGACGTAGACCCGCAAGCGATAGCCTTCACGAATCAGTTGATCCTGCAAATCCGTACGAATTCCGTAGAGCATCTGAAATTCATACTGATCGTTACGAATTCCCTGCTCAGCGGCGAATTTCTTGGTGGCCTCGAGCATCTGAGGATCGTGCGTGGCAATGCCGTGGTAAATACCGCTCGGCAGCAGGATCTTCATCACCTTGACGTAGCTTGCGTCGACGTCCACCTTTTTTGGATAAGCCACTTCGGGCGGTTCTTTGTAAGCGCCTTTCACCAGACGCAGGCGGCAACCTGCAGCGATGAGGTCTTTCGCGTCCTGCTCCGTACGATACAGATAGGACTGAAGCACGGTGCCGACGGCATCGTTTTTTGCCCGCGCGCGTTTGCAGAGATCGATGGTGCGCTGCGTGTAGGCGGAACTTTC
This sequence comes from Candidatus Acidiferrales bacterium, assembly GCA_035933995.1. Lineage (GTDB taxonomy): Bacteria > Acidobacteriota > Terriglobia > Acidiferrales > UBA7541 > DAHUXN01. Next base: position 6,001 of record DASYYI010000028.1, read on the forward strand.
CATGTCGATGCGCACGAAATTATTTTGTGCCGCGGCATGCGCGGCGATTCTTGCGAAAAGCTCCTCACACAAGGATTCGCTGATATCGAGGCCGAGCTGGGTGAGTTTGAGCGAGACGTTGCAATCGAGATGTTCGGCGGCGATGCGGTCAAATATTCCAAGATACGTTTCCGCGGCGCGGCGGGCTTCGGCCTCGCTGGTTACGCTTTCGCCGAGGCAATCCAGGCTGCACGGGCGGCCGCGCGCATTGAGTTCGCGAACGGCAGCGACAGCGTCGTCGAGCGCTTCCCCCGGAACGAAGCGGCGCGCCATGCGGCGGCTGGTGCCATTGTGCATGACAAAATGAGCCATTTGGGGACTGCGCGAAAGTTCGAGCAGAATCGAGCGAAGCATCAACAGCGGCTCCGGCGGCGCGCTCTTGAAGACGAGATTTCGGGAGGATGGTGAGATTTAGGCATGGAGGCAGCGAGAGATCAGTGCGAATAGGCCTCCAGGAATCTCTCCGCGTCCATGGCGGCCATGCAACCGGAACCGGCAGCAGTGACGGCTTGACGATAAGTCTTATCCTGGACATCGCCAGCGGCAAACACGCCCTCGATATTCGTGCGGCTTCCCTTGTTAGTCTTGAGGTAGCCAGCTTCGTCCATATCGAGCTGCCCGCGGAAAATTTTCGTGTTGGGCTCGTGACCAATGCCGATAAAAAGGCCGGAAATCGGGAGGATCGACGTCTTGTTGTTCTCAACATTGCGAAGTTTGACGGCTTCGACATCGTGCTTTGCCGGATCAAGGACTTCCTCGACGACGACCGGAGTGAGGAATTTGATTTTGTCGTTGGCCTTGGCGCGATCAAGCATGATTTTGGAAGCGCGAAACTGATTGCGGCGATTGAGGATGGTTACCTTCTTTGCGAAGCGCGTCAGATGCGTTGCTTCTTCCATGGCTGTGTCGCCGCCGCCAACGACCGCGATTTCCTTATCGCGAAAAAAATAACCGTCGCAGGTGGCACATGTGGAAACTCCGTGTCCGATCAGCTGCTTTTCGGAATCGAGACCAAGAAGGCGCGCGGACGCTCCAGCGGCGACAATAAGCGTTTCGGCTTCAAATGCTTCCTTGCCAGCTTCGATTTTGAACGGGCGATGCTTGAGGGCAACGGACGAGACGGCTCCTGAGCGAAACTCAGCGCCGAAGCGCTGCGCCTGCTTGCGCATGAACTCGATAAGTTCCGGACCGAGAACTCCATCCGGGAAGCCGGGGAAATTTTCAACCATGGTGGTGAGCGTGAGCTGGCCGCCGGGCTCGTGACCGTCAATAACCACAGGCTTAAGATTGGCGCGCGCGGCGTAAATCGCAGCAGTCAAACCAGCGCAACCGCTCCCGATGATGATGACTTTGTGCACTTGAAACTCCTCGGACATTCGATTGTGTCACAACACTTTGCGACGCAAACATTTTCGCTCAAACATTGCCATGCAAACATTCCCACGTAGGACCTGGTGCGCGAATAAGGGAAAAGCATTTTAACACCAAGGAGAAACTTGGCTAGCAAAGTTCTTTGCAGCGACGGAAAAGCTGTGGGCGGCGTGCGTGCTAAGTCACGGAAGAACGACGGTCTTTGATCTCTTGCAGGTGCTGGCGAAGGCGGGCGAGAACTGCTTCGCCCTGGCCTTCCGCGATTTCGCGTTCGAGCTCCGTCAAGGCGAAATGGACGATGTCGTGATGATGGATCTCCTCACCTTTTAATTCATCGCTCAATCTAAGCCAAATGTCGTGGAGCAAGTCGATTTCCTTCGGCGTCAGATGGGGCGAGTGCGGGCCAAGGTAGAAAACGCGTTGCTGCCCGCCGGCGGTGACGATTTCGAGAGCTACGCGGGGACGCGGTTCGGGCATACGTTCCCAGGCGAGGCCAACTTCGCGCGCTTGCTCGGTCAACGGCATTTTCGACGATCCCCCAACGACGATAGATGCTGATTGCAGATTCGCGGCGGAACGCAGAATACCATCCCACAAATCATTCGCGGCGGCTACGGCGAGACGAACGGGTTTCCCTTCCTTTTCGGCAATGGCCAGGACTTTGGTGAAGAGAAGCTGCTCGATAGTACTGAAAAGCTGTTCGGGGTTCAGGTCGTATTCGCCGGACGCAGCGCGACGCAACAGGCGGATATGAAGAACAACGATGTCCTGCTCCTCAGTTCTCAATCGTTCGAGAACGGAATGCAGATGGTAGAGCGCATAGTAGTTGCTGACGGGAACGAGTACGTTGCCGGGGCGAACCCCAACGCTGGCAGGTGTGAGATCCGCCTCTTGAGCCAGATTGAATTGGTCGAGCTCGGTCGAGTGCTGTGTTGTTCCATGCTGCTTTTGAACTCGCTTCTCAGAGAGCGTGAAGGCCACAAATAAAATTGCGGAGAAGACCACTCCGGCAATCGTGGCGTCGGGCTTAGTGAACAGGTTCACGGTAGCGATGAGCAACAGAATCAGCGTGATCAGGCCGAGGCCAAGGGGAATTTCCCTGCCGGCGAGGGTGAAGTTCAATGGGACGCGGTACTCGCGATCCTGCGGATGCGTGTAGCGCAGAACAAGGACCGCGATTCCCTTCATCGCGAAGCTCCAGGTCACGCCGAATGCGTATAGGTTGCCCAGAAAATTCACATCGCCGCGACTCACCAGAATGGTAACGATCTGGAGAACCGCCACAGTGGTGATAATTCGATGAGTGGTGCCGTAGCGCTTGTGCGGGTGGCGAAACCAATCCGTAAGGACGCCGTCTTCGGAAACGCGGCTCAGGACCCCGTTTGAGCCGACGATAGCGGTGTTGACCGCACCAGAAAGAATCAACATCCCGACAACGACCACAAAAATGTGGAATGCCAGGCGCAGTTCAAAAGGCCCCTGAAGATTCATCGACAGGCCGCCGATGAGATTTTCGAAGAAACGAGGGCGGACGTGATCCGGGATAATCATGACAGCGAAAATGGAAACGAGGGCCGTGAAAGCCAGGCTGTAGGCGACGATGATGAGAGCGGTTTTTTTCAGGTTCGCGAGCTTGGGATGCTCGATTTCGCGATAGACCTGCGCCAACGTTTCCTCGCCGCTCATGGCGAGAACAGAATGTCCGAGGCCGACAAAGATCACCAAGAGAGTGAGCGTGTGGGCAAAGTGGAATCCGTTGAGCCAGCCAAGCGAGTGTTTGTCAAGAATCATGTTCCGCGGCAACGGCGCGGGCGGCCAATGAGCTCCGCGAACGTAAACGGTGTAAATGCACCAAACGATCAGGATGACCACCATCAGAGAGGTCAGTTGCATGATGCGCAGAGCTTTCTCGCTGGACTCCGGGATGCCCTTGATGTTTTGCCACCAAAAATAAATCGTGACCAGAATGGCGATGGTTGCAGCAGAGGCGTTCACAGACAACACGATATGGAAGTGGCCGTAGCGTAGAAGTTCGTTGCCCAACCCGGCGATGTACTGCCCGGCAGCCACACCGCTGATTGGGCCCGTAAGCACGTAATCGAACATCAGGGCAGAGACGGAAAGCTTCGCGAGCGTGCCGCCCATGGCCTCTTTGACTACGCGATAGACGCCGCCCCGAACGAACATGCTGCAGCTTTCGACGTAGACCAAAGAGACGGCATACGCCAGGAGCATTACACCCAGGATGAACCACGGCGCGGATTTGCCGATGAACTGCTCCGCTTCACCGCCGGCGTAATAGGCCGAGGAGGCTAAGTCATTGAGAACGATCGCGCCGGCACGCCAGAACGAAATGAAGCTGAGCATCGCCGTGGTGGCAACGAGGACGTTGACGACAGGACGTGCAGATGTCTGGAGTTGACCGGGCGGTGTGGGGTTCGATGCCATGGACGAAATAGGTGCGGACAAAGACTATACGGCCATCGAGGCAAAAAGGAAAGGTGATGCATGGATAGAAATTGCCAGATTGTTGCGGGGCGGGGTCTAAGGCGACCTTGCGTCAATCAGGCTTTTCGCCGCGAAATTCGCGGACGCAAGACTCGCAGGGACAGATTTCGCGGAAATGGCTGAAGCTGTAAATCCCCGTGGCATGACCGTCGGTAAATTCAATTTGAATGGCGTAATTCCCCACCGCTGCCGCGGCCCGCGCGGTGACCTTGGGCTTAAATAACGGCAGCGCAGGCGAACCGCCAGGGATTTTTTCGGTGAGGCTTGATTTCTTGTCGTCCACCTCTCTGCAGGTGGCGCAGGGGCAGTGCTCGCGAAGGTAAGAAAAATCGTAATGGCTGGTATGCGCGTCGGACCAGGTTATGTCTATGCCAGCGCCGGTCGAGACGTGAACTTTCACGTCGATTGGTTTTTTGCGGATATCGAGTGGGATGGGCATGGATAAATTTTTATTCACAGAGGCATGCTTCAAGGGCGCAAAGAGCAAATTGCTGCTATCGCAAGGAAGCTGGATTCATTTGCCTCCTTCCTTTGCCGGGCAGCAGGGGCCGGGAGGAATGGGGTTGCCATGCGGGCACGTCACAGGATGGCCGAGGAAGCTGCAAATGCGCTCGTCGAGCTCCGGGCTGATAATGTGCTCAAACTTACAGGCTTGCGAATCGGCCTCGGCGTTGGCAATGGAGAATGTATCCGTGAAAAGGCGCTCGGCAAGGCGGCGCCGACGAACGACATCGCGAGCGCGGCGCTGGCCGCGGTCAGTCAATTCAATTTCGGAATCGCGCATGGCTACCAGGCCCACGATGGAGAGGCGCTGCAGCGTGCGTTCGGGATCGGCATCGAGGGAATGAAAACGCGCTAGTTTTGCGCGCTTGCCGATTTCGGCGCAGAGCCACAATTCCTCAAGCACGTGATCGATGCGCGCTTCGTCTTCGGAGGAGTAGACGGTAATTTGAGCGAGGCGGCCATGCGCGAGCTCGATACGGCGATCCGCGAGGCTGCCGATGGAGGGATCGTGGGTGACCATCAGGATTGTGTGGCCTTCGCTGTGGAGATCGCGCAGAAGTCGAATCACGGTTTCTTCGTTGGCTTCATCGAGATTCCCGGTGGGTTCGTCGGCAAGAATAAGCTTGGGATGATTGATGAGCGCACGGGCGACGGCTACGCGTTGCTGTTCGCCGCCGGAAAGCTGCGACGGAAGATGCGTCAGGCGCTCGCCCAACCCGACGCGGCGAAGAGCTTCCGCAGCTTCATGTTCATCGGTGGTGCTGTGAAAATATTGCGCGAGCATGACGTTTTCAACCGCGGTGAGGTACGGGACAAGATGAAACTGCTGAAAGACGAAGCCGATTTTCTCAGAACGAAAACGCGTGAGGCCCGCTTCGTCGAGGCGGCCCACGTCGACACCGTCGACGATGGCGCGTCCGTCCGTGGGCGTGTCGAGGCCGCCAAGAATATTGATGAGAGTAGTCTTACCGGAACCGGAGGGGCCCATGATGGCGATCCATTCGCCGGGTTCGACGCTGAAGGAGACGCCATTGAGCGCGCAGACGTCGTCGAAAGTTTTTCTCAACTCCGTGACTTCGACGAGCGCCACTGATCATTCTCCTCTTAAAATCACTGCGGGGCGAACATTGCCGAGCAAGCGCAGAGGCAGAGCTCCCGCGAGCGCAACGCAAAGCATTAAGATCACCGTCGCAGGCAACACTTCCCATCGCGGAGAAATGCTGGTGCCGAAAACGCGATGGCCCATCCAAACAGAGAGAGCCATGCCAAGCACGTATCCGAGGATTCCGCCCACTGTTCCGAGGACGCCGACCTCAGCAAGAAAAAGCCGCACCACTTTTTGAATCGAGCCGCCGAGAGCTTTCATTAGGCCGACGTCCCGGCGGCGCTCCATCGCGAGCGCAGCCATTGTTGCAAGCACACACAATGCGGTGAGGACAAGAATGAGCAAACCCATAGAAAAAATCAGAAAGCGGATTCGCTGGAGAAGCTTCCCTTCCGCTTCCGTGATTTGCGGAATCGGTTTCACTTCGAGCGCGGGAAATGCAGTCTGGAGTTTGTCCCCAACGCTGCGGATTTGCGCTGCCGAGCCAGGAATGCTCAATTGGATTAACTCGACCTTGCCGTCGAGGCCAGCAAGTTTTTGCGCGACGGGCAAGTTGACGAAAATCTGATTGTCTTCCGAGCCACCCGCGTCCGCGACTCCCGCAACGGTGAGACTGACGCTGCGGCCTTGATACGACAATGCGATATTGCCGCCCGCCGAGAGGCCCAGACTGCGGCTTACATTGCGACCGATAAGACATTGAGAAAGATCCGTTCGCGAAACACTGGCCGTTCCGGCAATTTTCCACCACGGTTCCATTTGCGAGACGCGGTCGAGCCACGTCCCGGTGACGACGACATTCTGTCCATTCTCAGCGCGCCCAACGAGGTACAAATCCGGCGATGCAACTGTTCCGGAAACCGGAAATTGACGGTCGATATTTTGCTCAATATTCTTCTCAATATTTTGCACAACTGACTCATCCATAAGCGGCGGGACGTCTGGTGTCGCGGATGAGTCTTGCGCCGCGGAGATGACAACATTCGCGCCGAGGGAGCGAAATTCCTGAGTGAGCTTGTGGTTGATGTCCAAATCGAGATTCAACAGCGCGGACACAACAGCGCCACCGCTGATGAGCGCGAGCAACGCCACGATGAGGCGCACGCGGTTTCCGCGAAGCAAATGGAACAGGAGGCGCTTGAACACTACTGTCCCCTCAAAATGGGCGCGGGCGGGACATGCGCGGCGCGATACAGCGGAATCCAGCTTCCAAGCAAGGCGACGGCAGCAGCCGCTAGAAGGATTATCGGCAGGACAATCAGGCGCGGCGAAGTCGCGACCCCGAAAACCGTCTCACCCAACTCGCGCGCGAGGCCCGCGCCGAGCAGAAAACCCAAGCAGCCTCCGGCGATGGCCAGGAGCAATTGTTCGCAGAGAAACAAACCGCCAACCAGAAAATTAGTTGCGCCCAAGGCTTTCATCAGGCCGACCTCGGCGCGACGCTCCATGGCCGTGGTGGCCGAAGTGGCGCCGACAGCAAGAGCGGCGGCAATCAGCGCGGCGATCGTGACAATCCAGAGAAGAAGGCTGACGCGCGAAAGCACGCGGCCTTCGGTCTGTGCAACGCGGCGGATGGCCTCGACGTGTGTGCCAGGGAGGACTTCCTGAATCTGGCGGCCGATCGAAGTGATGTAGGGCGAACAATACCAGCGATCGAATTCGGTGGGCGTCATCTTGTTGGGATCTTCTTGCGAGAAGGCATCGGCGGGCTTGGTGAGAGCGCTAACAAAGAGCTGGCGAAATTCGCCAGGCTTGCTGGCGAGATCCTGGGCCACGGAAAGTGGACAGAACACGGCGTCGTCCTGCGAATCGCCGGCTGTGACGATGCCAGTCACGGTCGCGAGAGATTCGCGGGGACCGGCGCTGAGATCTAGTTTGTCCCCAATGGCAATTCCATATTTTTGTGCCACCGACGCGCCGACCACGCAATCCTTCGAATCGTCGGCGAACCATTGGCCGCGAACCTTCCACCATGGATGTGTGAAGCTGGCACCGGTCACGAAAGTGGTGCCGTCCTCAATCGGCACGGGGTGTTTGTACCATGTGCCGATGAGCGTGGTCTGGAATTTGGCGGTGTCCGCAACCGCCTGCTTGATGCCGGCTCGTACAGGAATATCAAGAAAGGGCGTAAAGCCGAGAATATTATGGCGCCAGAAAATTGTCTTGAGCTTGGGAAGAGCTGAAGTGGAAAGATAGGCGCCCTGATTGACTGGACGGTAGTCAACGCCGCCAATCTCGACGGGCAGAGTATCCGCCTGCGGCGTAACAAGCAGATTCGCACCGAGGCTGCGGAACTCCCGCGCCAGTTGATCACCAACATCGACCGCCACCGTGAATGTGGCCGTGGCAACAGCCATTCCGAGAACGAGCGCAATTCCGGTGAGCACTTTCCGGCGCGGGTTGCGCGTGAACGATTCTTTTAGAAGACGAATGAACATGTGCATTTGATACTTCTATTTCTGAATCTCAGAAGCCGCATCGACGATGGCAGAAAGATCGACGACGATGTTCGTTCCTTCGACGCGGGACTTGAAAGCGATGGGATTGCAGCCTCCGGGCATGCCAATCTCAGCGGCGTTCACAGGGGCGCCGCAGTTGCGGCAAATCAAGACCGAACCTTCCTGGCGATAACCTATCCGGCCGCAGATTTGGCAGGCATCAAGCGCGGTGACGAAGTCGCCGTTGGGCTTGCGCATCACGAAAAAACGAAAAGCGGTTCCTTGCACGTCCACGGAATAGAAATGCACGGAGACGCCGCTCATTTCGGCCAGCGGGACGCGAACGATGTTTCCAACTGCTGCGACATGCTCAGCTTCTGGAGGAGCGGCGGACGCGCGGGTGTAAACAAATTCAGCCGTGAGGGAAAATATGACCGCAAGGCACAGAAAGGCCGCCGCGAAACTCCATCCGCGGCGACGGCGATACTCGTGCTCTCGGAGGCGCTTTTCAGCGGGATTCGCGGGCGCATCGAGCGCCACGCCACCAGTGCCGCCACCTTCTCCGTCGGCCCCGCCTCCGTGGAGCGCGAACCATTCGCGCAATACGACAATCGCAGCGACGCCGAGAATGACAACGAAAAAGAAATATTCATTGCGGACAATGGGGCCGATCGTCGCCATTTCCTGCTTGCTCGACGGAAGCCATCTGGCCTCGCTCAATTCATGCAAGCCTGTCAGGGCAAGTTGAAACGCGACAACCATCAAAATCGTGCTGGTAGCAGCGAAAAAGCGGCCAAGAGGGATCTTAAGCGTGCCTTGAAAGAAAAACAGGCCGACGGCGACGGCCATGGCGATTCCGATTCCGGTGCCGATCCAAACTTGCAGGCCCGTGATGGAGAGCTCCACGGCGCGAAGAATCAGGATCAGCTCGGCGCCCTCGCGCAAAACCATCAGGAAAACAAAAAAGCCGATTGCCCAACCCGCTGCGCGTTCGCCCTTCCGCGCATAAGTTTCGACGCGCTGCTCGATTTCTTTTCGCAGGCGGCGGGCGATGCGGTTCATCCAAATAATCATGGAGACAACGAGAGCGGCGGCGGCGAGCATAAGCACGCCCTCGAATCCATCTTCGCTGACTTGCCAGCGCTGCAGGAGAACAGCGGCCGCGAAGCTGCACGCGAGAGCAACAGCCACACCAGCCCACACGTAACGCGCCAATTGGCGGCGGCCAGTGCGATTGAGATAGACTAAGACGATGCCGACCACAAGGGCCGCTTCAACGCCTTCGCGGAGAGCGAGTAGGAGTGCGGAAAGCATTTAGGTGTCGAACCCAGTTGTAACTTAGTATCAACTAGGAATTTTAAGTGTATCGCTCTGAGAAAACAGCGTCAAGAGAAATGCCCTACATTCGATAGACTTTCCTAAGTGCACAAACGAGGCGTGTTCAACAATAAAATAGGCACCTCGGCGCAAGGACTTGGAGGCGCGCCTTAGCTTTCGCGGCACAAACGCTAGGCAACAGCAACAGGCTTCACGCCAATCTCTGTAAGAATAGCGAACAGGTATATTCATTGCGCCTACCTCTAACGATCGCGTTTGGTCTGTGTACCGCGCTTGGCACGTTCGGTGGACAGGTGCCTGTGCCGGCTAAATCTCCCGCGACCGCTCAAAAAAGAATCCACAATTCCAAGCGCGCGAAAGAGGCGTACGAACGCGGGCTGAAGGCGGAGAAACAGAAGAATTGGTCGATGGCATTTGCGGCTTATACGGAAGCCGCGCAGGAAGATTCAACAAAGCCCGAGTATTTATTGCAGAGAGAGTTCGCGCGAAGCCAACTGGTCAGCGCATCGGTGGACCGCGCGGAGCGGGATGCGTTGACTGGCCACCTAGCCGAAGCGCGCGAGGAATTGGACGCGGCGCTGGTGCTTGACCCGAGCGATGAGATGGTTCGCGAAAGACTGGCGCAACTGGCGCCGTCCTCGGCCGCCGCTCTGCGGCAACTGATGACCGAGCCCGCGGGCGCGGTGCGACTGGAGCCGCTGACGGGCACGCGCAGCTTCGATTATCGCGGCGATACGATGAGCGCCTACGAAACGGTGGCGCGTGAGTTTGGTGTGGATGCCTCGTTTGATGTAGAGCTGCAATCGAACCCGGTACATCTTCAAATCAGCAACGTTGATTTTAGGACCGCCATGCGTGTGCTCGGCGATATGACCGGAACGTTCTGGCGGCCGCTGACGAGCAGGCTTTTCTTTGTGGCCGCCGACACAGCAGCAAAACGACGCGCGTACGATCTGTCGGTGGTAAGTACCGTGGAACTACCTGCTTCCGAAACGGCAAACGACATGACCGAGGTGCTGCGCATCGTCCGCGATATCGCAGGAATCACGCGGGCGCAACTGAATTCATCGGCGCGAACCATTACGATGCGGGCGTCGCCGCAGGCAGTTTCGGTGGCGACGAAATTGCTCGACCAGCTCGAGGAGCCGCGCGGAGAAATGGTGTTGGAAGTGGAGATTCTCGAAGTGGACCGCAACGCCGCCAGCCAAATCGGAATTACCCCGCCCACATCGGTGTCAGCTTTCTCCCTGACGCCGCAACAGATTCAAACCGCGCAATCGGGCGTCGCGGGGCTCATAGCGGTGATTGAACAACTTTTCGGACCGACAGGCTTGCTTTCGGGATTGGGCGCGAACCAAATTGCTTCGTTGGTGGGATCAGGACAAGTGGGCGTAGGCTCGCTGATTCCACCGCTGATCGCTTTCGGAGGGGGGAAGACGACATTTCTTGCAACTCTGCCTGGAGCGGCAGCAGCGTTTTCAGACACGCTGAATGTCGTAAAAAGCGGTAAGCGCGTCCTTCTGCGGGCGGAGGACGACAAGCCGGTAACGTTCTTCGTCGGGGACCGCGTGCCGATTACGCTGGCGCAATTCTCTTCAGGCATCACGTCGCCGAATTTCATCCCTGTTGTGTCGTCGAGCCTCTTTCCGCGAACGGATATCGCCACAGGAAAGAACCCGGTGGCGATTGTTGCGGCGGACTTCAATGCCGATGGCAACGTGGACCTGGCGAACGCCAACCACGATGACAACACCGTGTCGATTTTTCTTGGAAACGGCGATGGAACATTCACCAGCAAAGGAACGCTGACGACAGGGCTGGGCCCCGTTGCGCTGGTTACGGCGGATTTCAACAACGACAGCATTCCTGACCTTGCTGTGGTGAACCAGACAGACGATACGGTTTCCATTTTTCTCGGCAACGGCGACGGTACATTTACGCTCAAGGGCACTTTCGCTACCGGGAAGCATCCCGTCGCGGCCGTGACGGCGGATTTTAATGGAGACGGCCATCAGGATCTCGCGGTAGTCAATCAAGGCGACAACACAGTCTCGATCCTGCTGGGAAATGGCGATGGAACATTCCAACCGCAAACTGTGATCTCTACAGGGCAAAGTCCGTCAGCAATCGCCACCGCTGACTTCAACAACGACGGCAAGGCAGATCTCGCGATTACAAACCAGTCCGCGAATACCGTATCGATTCTTCTGGGGAACGGAGACGGGACTTTTGCCAGCAAGGGAGTGCTAACGACGGGCACTTTGCCCGTTGCAATTGCCGCGGGGGAGTTCAACCTCAATACGAACACGAATACTGGATTAGTGGTCGTCAATCAGACGGAAAACAGCATCTCGAATTTCCTGGGCAATGGCGACGGAACGTTCACGGCGAATGGCACCTCGACCCTGAACGGCAACTCGACTACGGGCAATAAGCCAGTGGCGATTACCACCGGGGATTTCAACGTGGACGGGCGAACAGACCTCGCGATATCGGATGAGAGCGCGAACACGGTCGACGTGTTGATTGCCAATGGCGACGGCACGTTTGCTTCACCGCTGCAGCTTCCGACAGGAACCGGGCCCATCGGTCTGGTCACCGGAGAGTTCCTGGGCACCGCCCATCCGCCCGATCTCGCCGTGACGGATTCGACGGCCAACACGATTTCCGTGATATTGGACAACGCTACTTTCAATTCGACGAATAGTGCTGCGGCACCGATTCCGTACCCAAGTTCCCAGTATGAGGACATCGGGCTAAAGATGAAGGCAACGCCGCGTATGCACGTGAATGGTGAGGTAACGCTCGAACTGCACTTCGAACTACGCAGCCTGACGGGGAGTTCCGTGAACAGCATACCGGTGATCAGCAATCAGACAATCGATCAAACGGTCCGCGTGAAAGATGGGGAAACAACTGCACTGGCAGGGATCATCGAATCACAAGAAATGCGTGCCATCAATGGCACCCCCGGAGTGGCGGAGCTGGGGCCGTTTGGGTTGCTGGGAAGCAAACGCAGCACGCAAAACGACAAAACAGAGTTGTTGGTACTGGTGACGCCCAGAGTTGTGAGCTGGAACCCGAAGACCGCCAAACCAATCTACGCAGGGCGCGCGCCAGTCGATGTCGGCGGGTCTGTTTCCTCGCCAAGTCGGCCAGTGCCGTAGAGACCTCCAGACTGCTCAATTCGTCTAGAAATGACCTTCCTGCTATGGCGCAGCTTCGAGGACAACGATTGGCTGATAGGTGCGCGGAACAACGGCCTGGGCGATGGCGATCAGATGCTCTTGCGAGTTGAAGACACGCAGACGCGCAGGCTTCCAGTCGCCGGAATCGCGTTCTTCAGGCGCATTCTGGGCGACGGTTGCGTGGCCCGGCTGAATCTGCGCGATGGGAATGTTGAATTTTGCACCGTGACGCACGCGACGCTCGAGGATAGGCAGGATGGTGACGCGGGGGAGTTCCGGCAGTAAGGCTTCGAGGTGAATGACGCGCTCGGCTAAACGCCCAGCACGGGCGGCTTCGGCCAATTCCTCAAGCTTGATAGCGTGGTCGAGGGTGAATTCGCCGACAGCAGTGCGGCTGATTTCGGACAGGTGCGCGCCGGAACCTTCCAATTTGCCAAGCTCATGTGCCAGCGCGCGAATGTAGGTTCCCGCACCGCATTCGATGGTGAACTTCGCGTAGGAGCCCTCGATTTCAGTCAGGCGAAATTCGTAAACGTCCACTTTGACAGACTTCAGCGCCACTGGTTTTTTCTTGCGGGCAAGTTCGTGCGCGGAGCGCCCATGAATTTTTTTGGCTGAAAACGCTGGGGGTACTTGCTGGATGCACCCCAGAAATCGCGCAGCGAGAGATTCGATCGCGGCGCGGTCAAGGGCCGGCGCGAGATCAGGACCTTGGGCTGCTCCGTCGGAGTCGTAAGTATCGGTCGCGTAGCCGAAGCGAACGGTGCAATTGTAGCGCTTGCGGCGGCCTGTATAAAACTGCGCGAGGCGCGTGGCGCGTCCAAGAAGCAGGACGAGAACTCCGGTCGCTAGAGGATCAAGCGTGCCGAGATGGCCGATCTGGCGAAAGCCTACCAACCGGCGCACACCTTCGACGACGTCATGGGATGTCTTCCCGGATGGCTTGTCGATGACGAGGGCTCCGTCAATGTGTGGCGGCTGAATGTTTCGTGGCATCAGAGGTGAGCGGCTGCTCGCGCGGAGTCTACGCTTCTCCCTGAGTTTTGCTCTTCTTCAGGAGATCGTCGATGCGGTGACCGTACTCTTCGGAGCGATCCGGAACAAAATCAATATCTGGCGCCCGGCGAAGCTGCAAGCGTTCGACGAGTTCGTGGCGGATAAACCCCGAAGCAGCGGCGAGCCCCTTGAGAGTGGTTTCGCGCTCGACATCCGAGCCAAACACTTCGATGTAGACGCGAATGTGCTTCAGGCCCGGCGCGACGCGCACTTCGGTGACGTTCATGGCCGTGGCGAGCCGCGGATCTTTCAATTCACCTGCGAGCATCAGGCTGACTTCGTGACGAATTTCTTCCGCGATGCGTTCGGAACGATGGCCGGCGACCGTCATGGTTGGCAACCCTACTTGAATTTGGCGCTCCAGTGAACAACGATTTCAAAAATAATCGATTTCATGCGAGATCAGATCTCGTCCCAGTACCTGCTCGGAGGCTTCGAGCACGGCGGCCATGGATTGCGAGAGATGCTGGTCGTCGGCGGAGATTCCCACGACCCCAACGACGGAGCGCTGCCACAAATCCTGATGGTCCAGTTCCGCAACAGCTACGTTGAAATGGCCGCGTAGGCGATCCTTCAAACTGCGCAGCACCTGGCGTTTATCCTTGAGAGAGCGCGCATCCGGAATGTGAATTTCGAGAGTGACGAGGCCGATTGGCATCATTGCCCTCCTGTGTGGAGGAACTTCGGCAGATTAACTCAGGCTCCCGCTCCCGGGTGAGCCGTGCGCTCCATCGCGAAGCATTCCAGGATATCGCCAACTTTGACGTCGGCGAAATTCGAAATGCTGATTCCGCATTCGAAGCCAGCGCGGACTTCGTTGACGTCATCCTTGAAGCGGCGGAGTGAACTGATGCGTCCGGTGTAAACCACAACGTTGTCCCGCAGAACGCGGACTTCTGCGTCACGCTTGACGATTCCATCCTGAATGTGGCAACCGGCGATCATGCCGACGCCCTTGACGCGGAATGTATTGCGTACTTCCGCGCGTCCCAGATACTGTTCCTTGATCACGGGCGTGAGCAAGCCGGCCATCGCCTTTTTAATTTCGTCGACAACTTCGTAGATGATCGTGTGCAACCGAATGTCGACGCCTTCCTGCTGCGCGAGGTCGGAGGCTTTGCGCTCCGGGCGGACATTGAACGCGATGATGATGGCGCTAGACGCGGAGGCTAGAAGAACGTCCGTTTCGGAAACAGCGCCGACACTGGCGTGAATGATCTTGAGCTTCACTTGATCGTTTGAAAGCTTGGGAAGCATTTCGCTGAGAACTTCGACGGAACCCTGCACGTCGCCCTTAATAACGATCGGGAGGTCTTTAACCTCACCGGCCTTGAGCTGCTCGTGTAATTGATCCAGGGTGAGGCGCGAGCTTGCCGATTTTGCCAGCGTGGCCTCGCGCAATTTCGACTGGCGATACTCGACGATGTGGCGCGCCTTGGCTTCGTCCGCGACATAAAACTGATCACCGGCGTCCGGGATACCTTGCAAGCCGAGGACTTCGACGGGAGTCGAAGGGCCAGCGCTTTTGACAGGCTGACCGCGATCGTCATACAACGCGCGAACTTTGCCGTAAACGGCGCCGCAGATAAAAACGTCGCCCACGCTCAAAGTGCCATTCTGAACAAGAACAGTGGCAACAGGCCCGCGGCCCTTATCGACGCGCGATTCGAGAACCGTGCCGCTGGCAGAGGCCGCCGGGTTGGACTTGAGTTCACGAAGATCGCCCACGAGCAGGATCATTTCGAGCAAACGCTCGATATTCTTTTTCGTCTTGGCCGAGACTTCGACCATGACTGTGTCACCACCCCAATCCTCGGGCATCAAGCCATGGTCGGCGAGCTGGCGCTTGACGCGTTCAGGTTGGGCGTCTGGCTTGTCAATCTTATTCAGGGCGACAATGATCGGCACCTTCGCGGCACGCGCGTGATCGATGGCTTCTTCGGTCTGCGGCATGACGCCATCATCGGCACCGACGACGAGGACAACAATGTCCGTGACTTTTGCGCCGCGAGCGCGCATGCGCGTGAAGGCTTCGTGACCCGGCGTATCAATAAAGACGATCCGCTTGCCATCGAGGTGGACATCGCTCGCGCCGATATGCTGCGTGATACCGCCGGATTCGCCGCCGGCAACGTCGGTGGAACGAATCGCGTCGAGTAGACTCGTCTTGCCGTGATCAACGTGGCCCATGACGGTGACAACAGGAGCGCGGGGCGTGAGCCTTTCGGATTTATCGTCCTTACTAACGTCCTCATGCGCCATCTGCTCTTCGAAAGAGACCACTTGAACAATGCCGCTGAAGGCTTCGGCGAGGCTTGTAGCCGTCAGAATATCGAGAGCCTGATTGATGCTGGCGAAAACCCCGCGATCGAGGAGATTCTTCAGCAGCTCCTTCGCGCGAATGTCGAGCTTCTCGGCGAGTTCACGCACAGTGATTCCTTCCGTGATTGTAACGGGGCGAGGCTCGCGAACAACGGGAGGCGCGGCCGGCTCAGCATGGCCGATTCCACGGCCTGCGGCAGCGCCGGCGCGCGCGCGGACAGGATGCAGTTTGCGTTCACCTTCGGCAAAACGCTTCTCAATTGTCGGTTTAGCGCGAGCAGGCGGCTTGCGCACGTAAAGAGGCTTGCCCGGCTCCGCTTTCGGGGCCTGACCGGCAGCGCCGGTGGGCCTGCCCATTGGTTGGCCGGGACGACCACTGGGACGCTGTGCAGGCCGCATGGGGGCGCCGCTTGGACGCGGAGCACCTTGTGCGCCAGCGGCAGGCCGGTATCCTGACGGAGCCCCGGCGGCAGGACGTGCGGGGGTGCCCGGTCTAGAGTAGCCGCCGGATGGCCGTTGCTGCCCTTGTGCGGGCGAGCCGGGGCGAGAGCCGGTCGTTGCGGGGCTGCTGGCAGCGGGTCTGGTGACGATAGGAGAGCGCTGCGATGACGGAGCACCGGGCCTTTGAGATGGAATAGATGTGGGCGTGCCAGACGATGGCGCTGCGGTCCGCAGGGTAGCCGCTGGAGGATGCCCGGCAGCTGGTGTGGCAATTGTTGGAGCGCCGGCAGTACGCGGGCCGGCAGGCGAAGCTGCCGCAGGACGAATCGGAGCCTTTACACCCGGAATCGTTGGAGGAACTACGACAGGTTTCGCGGTCGGAGGCGCGGCCAAAGGGGTGGCTTGGGCGCCTGCCGTTGGGACCGAAGCAGCAGGTCGCGCGGCTGGTTTGGCCTTGGCGGCGGCCGTTTTGGCCAACTTCTCAGATTCCGCCGCAGCTTCGGCGGCCGCGAGATCACGGAAATGCTTCCGGACGCGGTCCGCTTGTTCATTCTCAAGGGAACTCGAGTGCGTTTTCTTCTCGGTAATGCCGACCTCCGGCAGGTACTCGATCAAGACCTTTGCCTTGATCTCCAGCTCCCGAGCGAGCTCGTTGATGCGGATTTGCCCAGATTCTGGCATCAGTTAAGCGTTGTCCTCCGCCTTAAGGGACTTTGAGTCGGCATCAGTCTTGCCGTCGTGCTCGTCAGCTGGCCGTTGCTCCTCTTGTTCGGTAGGGATCGCAGCGGCTGATTCAGTTTCCACAGATCCTGGAGCGGTCTCAACCTCTTCTGGAACGCCTTCGGTCGTTTCCGATGGGGTCTCGGTCTCAATGGCTGTCTCCGTTTCGACCGCACTGCCAACGGGCTCTTCTGCTGCCTCAACTGTGGTCGCGGCTTCTTCGGTGGCCACAATTTCTTGAACCGTCTCTTCGGGCGCTGCAGTTTGCTGTAATTCGAGCGCCTGGAAATACTGCTCGACGGAGACGCGAATCTTCTCGACCATTTTTTCGCCGATACCCGGAATTTCGAGCAACTGCTCGGGAGTCATGTCGGCCAGCTTCTCAATCGACGTGACGCCGTGGGCCTCGAGCTTTTCGATGGTCTTAGGACCCACACCCTGCAACTCATTGAGCGATGTGGAGGCGACTGTCATTTCTGACATTTGTGCTTCCACTTCGCGGCGCTTCTCTTCCTCGCTCTTAATATCGATGTTCCAGCCGATCAATTTGCTGGCAAGGCGGACATTCTGGCCCTTCTTGCCGATGGCCAGAGAAAGCTGAGTGTCCTCGACAATCACTTCAAGGCGCTTCTCTTCCATGTCCACGGCTTGCACACGCGTTACCTTGGCGGGACTCAGAGCCTTTTGCGCAAACAGAAGGATATCTTCGTTGTAAGGGATGATATCGATTTTCTCTCCGCGCAATTCACGGATGATGGATTGCACACGCATGCCCTTCATGCCCACGCATGCACCAACCGGGTCAACGTCTTTGTCGCGGCTCTCGACGGCGATCTTGGTCCGCTCGCCAGCTTCGCGGGCAACCGCGCGAATTTGCACGGTACCGTCATAAATTTCGGGAACCTCCATTTCGAACAATCGCTGGACAAGCACGGGATCCGCTCGCGAGACCACCACCTGCGGCCCTTTAGCGGCGCGCTCGACAGCACGAATCGCAACGCGAAGCCGATCCCCAACATTATACGTTTCCAGACGGGACTGTTCGCGCTTGGGCAAGCGCGCCTCGGTACGGCCCAGGTCCACAATCACATCCGGACCGTCGAGACGCTTGACGATGCAATTTACAAGCTCGCCGACGCGCGTGTGAAATTCGTTATAGATTGTGTCGCGCTCGGCCTCGCGAACCTTCTGCAGAATGACCTGTTTCGCAGTCTGCGCCTGAATGCGGCCCAAAACGTCGGTGGCACGAGCCTGTGGAATTTCGCCGCCGATTTCGATGGCGGGCTGCTGCTTGCGCGCTTCCGAAAGGGCGATTTCGCGGAGCGGATCGGCAACTTCCTCTACAACCGTGCGAACGGCAAACAGATCAACCTGACCTGTTTCCGGGTTGAATTTCGAACGCAGATCCTCGTCGGTTTTATAAAACTTACGCGCCGCGACAACCATAGCTTCCTCAATGGCTGCGACGATGATCTCCGGCTCGATATGCTTGTCCCGGCTGATCTGTTCGATCGTCTGGTAGAGCAAACTCGACATTCGCTACATCTCCCTAGAATTCGACGACTAAATTCGCTTTGCGAACATTCGCCAGCGGAAAGGAAATCATGCGGTCCCGCACCGATATTTGAATCACCCCGTCCGCAAATCCCGCCAAGCGGCCTTCGAGAAACCTCGCGTTCTCGACTGGCTGGTTCAGCCAAACCTTTGCCAGGCGCCCAGCGAACCTCTCGTAATCTGAGGGTTTGAGCAATTTCCGGTCTAGACCGGGCGAGCTCACTTCCAAAACGTAGGCGGGCCCAGGCACTAAATCCTCGACATCGAGGATTACGTTTAGCTGCTCGCTGACGGCTTCGCAATCGCTGTGACTGATGCCCGAGCCGATGGTTTGGCCGGGCGACGAGGGCCGGTCGATGTAAAGCCGTAACAGGCGCTGCTTACCCACCTGCCATTCGACGTCGACAACTTCAACGCCTACCGAGCGTGCTACACGCTCTGCTGCTTCGCGGATCTTGTCCAGGTTCATCGACACCCGGAAACCCTGGCCAGCGAGTTCAGCGCCCTCGAAAATTGCAGCGCCACGTGACTTTCGCGGCCAACAAAAAAGTGGGCTCGCGCCCACTTGAACTTTCGCCCAACTTCGAACAACACCAGTATAAACTTAGGTACTGCGAAACGCAAGCCAACACTCGGGCGCGCGGAGAAACTGCGAATGGGTCCCGTAGACGCACGGGGATCAAGACCTAATGATCCCCGCTTTCGAGCAACCCACCCGCCGCGAGTGAGAGTTCCGTTCCTGCGGCTGGTTACTTTTGCGAGGGCTTAGAGGCGCCCGGGCGCGACGCAGCCGGCGCGGCTGGCTTGACAGGATATGAGGTGTCGTACAGCTTAATGATCTGCTGAGTCACGTCGACTTGATTCGCCGAATACAGGACGACCGGAGCGCTCTGAGCCGAAGTACCATCGTCGAGAATCAGATTGTATCCGTTCTGCTTGGCAAACTTGTCGAGCACGGTCAGCATTTTCTGGCCAATGCGATTGATGGCCAGCTGCTGAGCATCGTTCCCGTCATCCTGTAGATCCTGCTGTTCACGCTGGAACTTTCGCGTGAGTATGTTGCCCTGAGAAGCCAGACGCGCTTTCTCTTCGTCGCTCAGCGTGGTCTGGCCGGCCTGAAGGCGTTGCTGCAAATCGGCGATTTGTTTACGGAGGTTTTCCAACTCCGTTTGCCGCGAGGCGAACTGAGCTTGAAGTTCTTTGGAGGCCTGTTTGCCTTCCGCAGTGCCCGCGATCGCTGCCTGGAGATTAATGACTGCAATTTTTCCAGTTGCGGCCGCTGGTGCAGTGGATTCGGACTGCGCCCAAACGGCCGGGACGATTAAAAGCGCGGCAAGCGCCGCCATACCAGCATTTCGAATCTTCATTCTAGCTCCTCGATACGAATCTTTTGGGAAATTACAAACTTGTGATTATAGCGAGCCAACCTTGAACCGGTCAATCGGAATTGGAACTAACGCCCTTTGTTCCGCCGAATTTGCTCCGGAACTGCCCGCACCGAACGTGCCTACTGATACCGATGCGCCAAACGCGACCGCAGTTGGCCGGGGCGTTTCTGATTTCTGGCCTGCTTGGACGAAGCCGAGCGCGCCTTGCTCAGCGGTCAGCGCGGCAAAGGAATCAGCAACAACCGGCCATTCGCCTGATCGACAACTGCCGCAAGGTTCGTCAAGGGATCTATGGCTACGGAAAATTCAGCCGAGCCCCCCATAGGAAGCACGAACTCGACTTTACCGGCTTGGATCGACAACACCGAATTGGGGTTCGTGGCCAGGAAGTTGAAGACCGACAGGGTGTTGGTGGCGTTATTTACGGTCACGCCCGTGCCGCTCTGGAAATTGTAGGCAATCGCGGTTGGATTGATACCCATGCGGATAGGTGTGGAGGTAAACGCCTTCGGATCGACCACCGCCAGATCGTTTAGAAGACTATTGGCGACGAGGAAGGTATCTGTTATGGGGTCAAAAGCCGCGTCACTCGGTACCTCAAAATTATTGAGGCGGCCCACGATGAAATGGCTCCCGAGACTCACGATATCAACCGTGTTCTGCGTTGTGGCGGTGACCGCCAAGAGATTATCAATGGGGTCGATACTGACGCCGAACGGGCGCTGATCCACGGGAATGGTGGTAGAAGTGGCAGAAATCGCGCCGCTGCCAAGTGTGAACTCCGAAACCGTATTCGAGCCACTGTTGGCAACAGCGACCGTGCCAATGTCAGGCTGTATCGCCACACCCGTTGGAGAAGTGCCTACTGATACTGTTGCGGTCACGGCGTTGTTCACATAGTCCACGACCGTGGCATCACCGCTGCCATTGTTCGCCACCACGCCAAGGCCAAGCCGCGGAAGCACAGCGACGCCTTCCGGGCATGTACCCACCGAAAATGTGTTCGTCACAGATATCGAGGAAAGATTCACAACCGAGACACTTCCAGTTCCCGTACAGGTTCCAGCCGAATTGAGCGCGCCCTGGCTGGTGACAAGCGCCTCGCCAATATCGGGGTCGATCGCGACGGCAATTGGATTTAGCCCAATCGGAATGGCACCGATCACCGCGAAACTCTTCTCGTTCGAGGCCGAACCGCCGGGAGTCATTACATCCAGGGAAAAACGCCGTGGCGCGGCGAGTAGACTTCCGGGAACCGTTGCCGTAGCTTGCCGACCATTCGAACTGACGACTGTGGGGACGCCTGTTCCGTCTAGCCGCACCTGCGAACCGGATACAAATCCAAATCCGTTCACGGTAACGGTGAGCGAACCGGAACCAGACGCCGTAAACGTGGTTCCCGGGCTGAGTTCCGCGATTTGCGGCGAACGAATTGGGCCAAGCGGCAGAATGGACACATTGTTGCTGCCAGAGTTTGCGATCACCGCAATGTTCTTTCCTGCGTCAATCGCCACCGCTTGAGGCTGCGTTCCAACAGCGACACTATTTCCAATTGGCTTCAGGGTTCGCAAATCAAGTACGGTGGCCGTCCCACCTATGCTGTTCAGTACAACGCCGACATCAGTAAGGGGATTAACAGCGTCGGCGACTTCTCCCTGAGTTAACAAGACCGTATTTACGGTTTGATCGAGCACACTGAATAGAGTCAAGGTTGTTTGATTTGGATCGGTGAGGAGCGCCTCTTCAGTTTCCGTGTTGATCGCTACGCCTTGAACGCTGGTTGATAGCGTGGCGGACGCGATCACGTTGGGAACGCGTGCAACTTGGGTTGCTGTCGCCGGAGTTCCCAGGTCCACGATCGTGACCGACCCAGAACCGCCGGGAGTCACGACAGCCCAGTTCAATTGCGGTTCGACGGCAATCGCGGGAGTGGGACCGGTGCTGACGGGACGCGTGTTGGTATTCGGCGTAGTGGCGCAATTATTGGCCATGCTCGCGTCGGAGCCTCCGAGCACGCACACCAGATTCGGGGGATTCGTTGACAGATCGATCACAGCAGCGACGTTCGTGTTTGAGTATGCAACCACCGCGCGGTGCGTCAGGGGATTTACGCCCACGGAATAAGGCAAAGGTGCCGGTGTGGTACCGGTAGGATTACTCGGCAGAGAAAACGCCGTGACCGCCTGAGTCTGAAGATTCACGATGGAGAGCGTGTTGTCCGAACTGTTGACGACCGCAGCCAGATGCAAAATGTCGTCCACGCCAACGCCCGTGGGAGCATTCCCCACCGTGAGCGTGGCGCCCGCGGAGTTGGTGTCGAGATTTATTAGGGTTACCGCACCCGCGCTTCCGCTCGCTCCATGATCCACAACCACCGCGGTGCCAAGCGCAGAATCGATCGCGACGGCTGTTGGCTGGGTGCCGACCGCGATCGGCGGATTCGGCGCGGGAGGAATGTCTGTCGCCGACGGAGAGACGGCAACGTTGACCGAAGCAACAGCCGGTAGCCCGCTTGGCACATCGCTATTTTGTACAAGGATGGGAAACAACCCCGGCGTCGAAAAAGAAAAACCGGGCGCCGACAGCGTGACCTGCAAGCGGCGGCTGTCCACCAAAGTGGCGGGAAGAGTTTGATTTCCGGACGTGACTCGCGTTGACGATGAGAAGTATCCGCCGTTCAAACTGAGCGTACCCGAAGTTGTCGAGGGAGGAAAACTGTCTGGAATGGAAGCGACAACCGCCGGCCGTGTGGGCTGTACTGTCAAGGAAGCTGGCTGGCTGGTGTCGCCATTTTGGCGTTCGACAGTGATTGCCAATGAACTGGGAGCGGGGCCAGCAAAGAAAGCAGACGGAATGGTCGCACGGAGAGTATTTGCGCCGAGGAATGTGGTGGCGACAGGCGCGCCATTGACCAGAATCTGGCTGGTGGAAAAGAAATGGCTGCCGAACAAATAGACATCTTGCTGGAACAAGCCTTCGACAGCGCTGCTTGGCTCCAACGGAATCGCACTGAAGCTGGGATCGGTGCCGGCAATGACGCTGACTGACGCGGAAGCGGACTGCCGCGAGTCTGCGGCGGAAGTAGCGGTAATCGTGACGCTGGTTTGCGCTGCTGCGGGAGCGGTATAACAAGCAACGCTCATGCCAGGGGTGGTGGGATTCGGAGGAACAGGAGTAATGGGCATGCTCACGCTGCACGCGGTTGGAGTAATGGTGCCCACGGTCGTATTTCCGTTTGCGATTTGATTCACAGACCAATTGGCGGCCGTGTTCGAACTTCCGGACACAGTTGCGGTGAATTGGAACTGCTCCGTGGTTCCGATGGAGGCGTCCGCGGGAGTAACGGAGACGCGGATGCCAGTATCGAGGCTGACATTGGTGATGGCGAAGACCGCTGTGTCTGCTTGGACGATCGCAACGATGCTGACCACTGGAGGGCTCGGCAGATTAGCCGGCGCAGTGTAAAGACCTGTAGTGCTTATGGTTCCGAGAGTGGCGTTTCCGCCAGTGACGCAGCCGGTGGGCAACGTGATGTTGGTCACAGTGGAGCTGCCCGTGGCATTGCTGGCAGGCGCTTGATTGCAGACGTCCCAGGTAACCGTGGTGTTGGTCTCGCCGACTACGGAGGCACTATACTGCAGCGTGCCCGCGAGCACCACCGTCTGATTGACCGGCGACACGGTGACGGTCACAGGCGTGGAAGCGCCTCCGCCACAGCCTGCTATGAGTGCAACCAAAGCTAGAATTGCTAACTTACCCGATCTCATCCACGTCCTCCAAAATCTCCGGCGCGTTTCGCCACTCGTCTCGACGTGTTCAACTGCCATGAGTCAATGCCCACTCTAGAACGTCCGCGCAATCGTAAAGCGGAACGTGCTGCGCGGTTCCACAAGCCCGGTTGGAAATCTTTGGATCTGCTGATCCAGAATATTATTTAATGTAGGAATAATCTGCGTCTGCAGTACACCCGGCGGCAAAGCCGCCATTTGCTCAGGACTGATAAAGTACGCACCACGAGGACCCTCAATCGTTTGATTGAGTCGAGTCGGATTATAGGCGTAATAGAAACGGAAAGGCGCCCGCACAATCGGCAGGAAAACGACAAACTCGATTCCCGTGGAAGTGCGCGGCTTGAAATTCGTTCCAGGAACGACCGAAAGCGTCTGGGATAACGTGGTATTCGGGAAGAGCGGATTCGGGAACTCGGAGTCCAGTTGCTGGATTGCGGCTGGATCCAGCCGCAATTGGCTGGGCCGCAAGATTCCGTCGAGACCGACATCCGCGAAAAGATCCATGCTCACCGGGCCGGCAATCGGAATACGATACTCGAAGTTGCCGACGGCTTGGAGATCTCCGCCGGGTCGGGTTGCGAAGTATTGAAGAACCGGGATGTTGATCGTTTGCACTGTGGGGCCGCCCGCGGAATTCAGGACTGTCGGATTCACGAAGCTGATGGGAGTGTTTACAGCCGAGGGGATAAACGTCCACGGAGAGATGTTGAAAAAGTCGAAACCTCGAACCGTGTCCTCGCCGCCAATATAAAACCGTTCGTAGGGTGGAATTACTCTCCCATTGTAGCCGGTCGACCAAGCGGATTGGACGCGCAAGCCTATGACATTCCGCCTGTGAAAAGTGGGATGGAAGTATGTCATCTGGAAAACATTCGAGATGGCATCCACGTTACCACCCAGGGGTCCACCCTCAAATCCCAGCGAATAAGAAAGACTCTTGCCACCCGTTGGATTCAATTGATCGTTCACCGTGTTGTAACTGATCGAAGGACTGATTTTGCTGGAGACAATTCCGTTGAGCGAGGAAGAACCCTCGAGGCTGCTGAACTGCAGCGATTGGAATAGCAATTGGGAGGCTTGGCTGAACGTCGTGATATCGCTCTTGGTCCAACCATAGGTGATCCCAAGCCGCGCGAACGCGAAACGGTGCAGCGGGTAGCTGGCGAAAAGAGTGAAGCCCTTGCTGTTCTGGCTGTAATTTTGGGCGAGCGCCGGATTGATGGCGATGTTTTGGCCCACCAGAATCGACAGTTCTTTCTGCTGGTTGAAATTGAACTTGTTAGAAAAAATCGTGAAACCAGTCGAAATGGGGCGATCGAAAAGATATGGCTCCGTAAAGCCGAACAGGATATTGCGTTGGATGCTGCCGAACTGAGTGGAAAAGGTGAGCGTCTCTCCCAGGCCCAGAAAATTATTGGTCTGATAGGCGAGGCTAAGGAAACTCCCCGCGAGACCGCTTACGCCTCCTGAAAAACTGATGGACTGTTTCCCCTTCTCTTGTACCTTCAAAGTAATGTCGACGGTCCCAGCCTTGACGTCGCGTTTCAGGTCGGCGTTTTCTTTCTTAATCGTGTTGAAATAGCCCAGTTGGTTCAGACGCAGGATGCTGAGTTCCCAGTAACGATCGTTGAACAGCGCGCCTTCGTCGAGCAGCAACTCGCGTCGAATCACCTTGTCGCGCGTTGTTGTGTTGCCCTGGAATTCGATGCGCCGAACGTAGAATTGTTTCTCCTGGTCAAAATCCAAGGTGAGATTAATGGTCTTGGTCGCGGCGTCTTCATCGAATTCGGGAGAGGCGGTAAAATCAATGTATCCGAACTCGCCATACAGTTTTGTGTAGTTGTCGATCGCCTTGCGAATTTTCGATACGTCGAAGATCTGGCCTTTCTTGAGGGGAAATATGCTTTCGAGAAACTCCGGCTTGATGGCCAGGTTCTCGTCGGGGTTGGCGCTGCGAATCACCAGCCTTCCCATGCGGTATTGCGAACCTTCTTCAATGGGAATGGTGATGTCGGTGCGAATGCCGCGGGTACGGCCGATGTAGGGAATAGGGCCAACGGGCAAACCATTGTGCTGCACCTTGACGTTCTTGAGGATCGGTTCGTTCACCACGACGCGGAAGTAGCCGTGGTCACGGTATAGGCCAGTGACTCCCACAGCTATGTCCTCGTCCAGTTTGTCGCGATCGTAGGTCTTGCTCCATATATTGATGTCCGCGAACCCTAGTGGAATTGCAATCGGCCGCGAGTGGCGCATCGAGCGGATGATTTTTTCGGTGGAAAAAACGTGGTTGCCCTGGATGATGATCCGGCCAACCTTGACCTTAGGACCTTCGTCAATATTAAACGTGAGCGTAACCGAGTTTGTGGCCGGGATGCGCTCGTAGGTCGGTTTCACCGTCGCGTACATGTGGCCGTGCTCAGCGAGCAATTGCTGGATCACTACTTCGGCGCGTTTCACCTTGGTCGGATCGAAACGGCTTTCAACGGAGAGATCTACTTTGCGATCCTTAAAGGCGTCGAGAATGTCGGATTCGGAAACGGATTTATTCCCTTTGTAATTGATGTTACGAATCGTGGGCCGCTCTTGAACGTAGAAGACAAGGATTTTCCCGTTGGGATTGTCCGGGCTGTTTTCCACTTCCAGACGGATGTCCTCAAAGAACTGTGTATTCCATAGAGCGCGAAAATCGCGACGGACGGCTTCAGGGTTGTAAGGATCACCCTGGCGCGAGAAAATGCGCGCCATAAGCGTCTCGCGCTGGACGCGGCGATTGCCCACGAATTCAATTCGTTCAATCACCGGCTGCTGAGGGGCGGATGAACTGGCAGGCTGCTGCGCTGCGGGAAGTTGCTGGGCACTTACAGGACGTGATAAAAACGCGAGCAAACATCCGCACACCATCACGACGAGCGCGCTGGCGTGCAGACAGGATTTCCTCTGTGCGGCTCCAACGTAAATCAAAGCCGCGCTCCGCCTTCCAATGTTTTGTACTCCCCCTGCCAGACCGTCCCCACGGCTGGCACGCGCGTAGGATTCCTTAGTGGGCCACTGGGGTTGCTTCTACCACCGGACGGAAGCCCAGGCCATCAGTGGTGAGATAAATCTCAATGATGGCTGGGCGTTGAAGCCCGCCTTGGATTAACGCCTCCGAAAGCGGATCCTCGACGTACTTCTGAAGAGCGCGGCGGAGCGGACGTGCGCCATAGTTGCGATCGGTGCAGGTCTTTTCCAGAATCCACTGGCGCGCTTCGGGCGTCATCTGAATTTGCACTTGGCGATGGACCAGCGTGTCGTTAATCTGACTCACCAGCAGGTCAATAATGCGCGACAGATCGTCGTCCGTGAGCGCGTTGAACAAAATCACTTCATCCAGCCGGTTCAAAAATTCAGGATTGAACACGCGCTTGACCTCGGCCATCACAATATCATCCAAGCTTTTCGCGTGAGTGTCTCCCAAGCCGGACTGGAAACCCAAAGTGGCCTGCTTCTGCAGAGCACGCGCGCCGATGTTCGAAGTCATGATAATGATTGTATTGCGGAAATCCACTGTGTTGCCGAGACCATCGGTCAGCTGCCCGTCCTCGAACACCTGCAGCAAAATATTGTAAACGTCCGGATGTGCTTTTTCGATTTCGTCGAGCAGAATAATGGAATACGGCGTGCGGCGAACGCGCTCCGTCAGTTGCCCGCCCTCTTCGTAGCCGACATAACCTGGAGGGGCGCCGATAAGCTTCGAGACCGAATGTTTTTCCATGTATTCGGACATGTCAAAGCGCACCAGTGATTTTTCCGTGCCAAAAAGGAATTCCGCCAAACGGCGCGCGACCTCAGTCTTCCCCACGCCCGTGGGACCCAGGAACAGGAAGCAGCCGACCGGACGGCCGGGAGCTTTAAGTCCGGCGCGACTGCGGCGAATAGCGCGTGCGAGAGCGGTGATCGCTTTATCCTGGCTGATGACCCGTTTGTGCAGCTCGTCCTCGATGCGCAGCAACTTCTGCTGCTCATCTTCCTTGATGGCGTTGACAGCCACGCCCGTCCAACGGGCCACTACTTCCTCGATATCATCGCGCGTGACCGTGCCGGTGGATGAATCATCGATCTTCAGCTTCTCGCGAAGGGTGCGCAGATTTTCTTTTTCTTTACGCTCCTCTTCGGAATAGAAACGCGCCTTCTCGAATTCATGATTGGCAATGGCGGTTTCCATGCGGTGCGTGATGAACTTCACGCGTTTTTGCGCTTCGGAAACTTCCTCAGGGAGCATGGCCTGACGCAATTTCACGCGCGCACCTGACTCGTCAATCAAATCGATCGCCTTGTCCGGGAGGAAGCGGTCCGGGATGTAACGGTTTGAAAGATAGACGGCATATTGGATAGCTTCGTCGGTGTAGGAAACGGCGTGGAATTTCTCATAACGGTCCCGGACGCCCTGCAAAACACGGATGGCCTCTTCCTCGTTGGGAGCGGAAACCTTCACGGACTGGAAGCGGCGCTCGAGCGAGCGGTCCTTTTCAACGGACTTGCGATATTCGCCCGGCGTCGTCGCGCCAATGCACTGAATTTCACCGCGACTCAACGCGGGCTTTAGAATGTTGGCCGCATCGAGCGATCCCTCGGCGGAACCTGCGCCGACCAGCGTGTGGAGTTCATCGATGAAAACGATGGCGTTTTGGCTCTCCATCAATTCCTTCATGATCGTCTTCAGGCGTTCTTCGAACTGGCCACGATATTTCGTGCCGGCAACAATCAGGGAAAGGTCCAAGGACAGAATGCGTTTGTCGGCGAGGAACGGCGGCACGTCACCATCAGCAATGCGCTGCGCCAACCCTTCGACGATGGCTGTTTTGCCGACGCCGGGTTCGCCAATCAGCACAGGGTTATTCTTCGTGCGGCGGCAAAGGATCTGGATGGCCCTCTCAAGCTCGCGATCGCGCCCGACAAGAGGATCGAGCGTGCCGTCCATGGCGGCCTGAGTAAGGTCCCGGCTGAATTCCGCGAGCAACGATGTTTCTTTCGGTCGATTTACAGGCACTTTTTCACCCGCGCTGCGCGCAAGCTCCTCGCGAACGCCTGAAAGACGCAATCCCCGCTCTTGCAAAATCTCCGCGCCGAACGACTTCTCCTCACGCAAAATCCCCAAGAGAAGATGCTCGGTTCCCACGTGCTTGTGATTCAGACGCTCGGCCTCTTCGGCCGCGTAATTTAGAATGCGGCGGCATTCCTGGCTGAGCGGCACTTCAACAGAGGTGGAAATCCGCTCGCGCACGGTGATGCGTGATTCGATTTCCTTGCGGATGGATTCGATCGTACCATGCGCGCGCAGGAAGCGATTGGCGAGAGCTTTGTCTTCCCGCAGAAGACCTAGAAGCAAATGTTCGGTCTCGATATAGGGACTGCCGTACTGGCTGGCTTCATACCGCGCGAAAAAAATCACGCGCCGAGCCTTCTCTGTATAGCGTTCAAACACAGGTCACCCGAGCCCTTCCAGGCTAGAAGAATTTCCCGACGCGCCACGCTGATCGCCGCGAGGCGCAACAGCCCCATTATCCGACACCAACAAACCGTGCTCCAAACGCATTACGCGATCGGCGCGGCGCGCCAAAGAAAGATTATGGGTTGCAAGAATCGAAGTCAGATGATGGGACCGGTGTAAGCGCTGCATGAGTTCGAAGATCGACTCCGTATTTTCCTCGTCCAGATCGCCCGTTGGTTCGTCGGCCAGCAACAACTTTGGCCGGGTTACCAAGGCTCGGGCAATCGCGACGCGCTGCTGTTCCCCGCCCGAGAGCTCGCCCGCGCGGTGGTGCATACGATCCGAGAGACCAACCTCATTCAACCACTCACGCGCCGCATCGAGCGCCGCGCCCGCTGCGTTTCCCCGAATCAACAGCGGCATTGCCACATTTTCCACGGCAGTGAAGTCAGCCAGAAGCTGATGTCTCTGCCAGATAAAGCCCACGTCACGGCTGCGGAACTCTTCCAAATCGCGTTCCGCAAATGCTGCCAGCGAATTTCCGCCGAAGTATACTTTACCGCTTGTTGGCGTGTCCAGCGCGGCCAAGACATGCAGTAAAGTGCTCTTGCCCGACCCTGAAGGGCCTACGAGAGCGACCATCTCGCCAGACGCAACCGTGAAACTTACATCGGAAAGAGCGACAATCTCAGCAGCACCGGAGTGAAACAGTTTCCGCAATCCATCGACGCGCAGGAGTTCCGCGGGCCCGTTCTGCACGAATGCAGACTCTCGCTTGCTTGGCGCCATCGGTCCAGTCGTCGAAGCTGCACTTGGGCTGGTTATTGTCATCAATTTCGTCGTGCACTCGTCGTGAACTTGCTCATAAACTCCACTAATTCCTTGACACTTCCCGTGCCGAACCTCCAGTTACTTATCTCTTTGGATTCTGTTGCTTATCAAAAGGTCGCTTTCAGCTCCCCGTCGCAACTCCAAGTTCTTGCACATTATGAGTGCAAAAGTTCCTACGCCGAAGAGATCCCTAACGAAATCCAGCGATCCGCAGCTCCATTGTAGCACGTTGTGTTTCAGCGCTCGTGTCTACGCAACTATGCATTGCGCGGGCATAAACCGTGCCGAGTCATGGAACTTCAGTTCTGGGAAAGCGCCCCCGCAATTCACTCCGCGCGCAAAATTTCAACCGGGAGCGTACCTGCGGCAGCGCGAGCGGGGTAAATCGTTGCGGCGATGCAAATCGCCAGCGCGGCGGCCGTGATCCAAATAGCATCCCAGCCGCTGGAATGAAATGGGACGTACGGGATGGAATAAATCTCAGGGTTGAGCGGAACCAATTTCCAACGATTCGCAATCCACGACAGCGAATAGCCGACGGCGAGCCCAATTGCGGTGCCGGCGATGCCGACAAGCAGCCCTTGCAAAACAAATATGTTACGCACCTGAATGCGTCGCGCTCCCAAAGCCATGAGGACAGCTATATCATGCACCTTATCCGTAACCGTCATCGCCAGCACGACCAGGACATTGAGTCCAGCGACGAAGGTAATCAGGCCGATGAAAATGGCCGTGACCAGTTTTTCGAGGCTCATCGCGCGGAAGAGTGCCTGATTCTCTTCCATCCATGTGCTGGTGTGATAGCCGGGCCCTGCCTCACGCGCGAGAACCGCCGCAATTTTGCCAGCATCGTCGAGATTGCTCACGCGAATCTCGAGGAGACTCACGACGTCACCGATTCCGGCGAGTTCCTGGGCGTCATGGAGGGTGACGAAAGCCCAGTTGGCGTCGTAATCGTAGAATCCAGAATTGTAAATCCCCGTGACGCGAAACCGCCGCGTGCGCGGCTGCATGCCGAAAGGTGTCAGACTACCCTGCGGACTCAGAACCGTGACGTAATCTCCCGCTTTGATCTTCAAATTATCCGCGAGAATATTGCCGACTAGAATCGCGGGGATACCGTCGGAATCCTGCTTGAAGTTGTCATTGCCAGTCACGAGATGGTCGAGCGCTGAGTTCCATCGCTTTTCGATCTCGGGATCAATTCCTTTCAGAACTACACCTTCTGTTTGGTTGCCTGCCGACAAGAGCACCTGGTTGTACACGGCGGGAGTAATAGACTCCACGCCTCGCGTCGGAGCCAAGCGCGTCATTAGTTGGACATAATCGCGGATTCCCTGGGTTCCGTTGGGTTTGATGTTGACGTGAGCTGTGACGCCCAGCAAACGGTTACGAATTGCGAGGCTCGAGCCTGTGTTCATCGCCAACGCGATAACCAGCGTGGCGACTCCTGCGGCGACACCTGCGATCGAAAGAAAAGTCACTAGGCGCAGAACCGGCGGTTTGTATTTGGAGCACAGGTACCGCCGCGCAATCATCCATTCGAAGCTCATTTCGTTTCTTCGCTCGCCGCCGCGGCGTCTGTGTCAGAATCCTTTTGCGGGCGAAGCGTCGGGAACAGGATGACCTCGCGGATCGAATGCGAATTCGTGAGCAGCATAATCAAGCGATCGATGCCAACGCCCTCGCCCGCGGTGGGTGGCATGCCATGGGCCAGCGCGCGGATGTAATCCCAATCGACTTCCTTGGGCACCTCCGCGCCGCCGGTTTCGACTTGTGCGCGAAAACGGCGCTCCTGGTCGGCTGGATCGTTGAGCTCGGAGAAACCATTGGCAAGTTCCATGCCTTCGATGAACAACTCGAAACGCTCCGTCACCGATGGATCATCCTTCCGGCATTTCGAGAGCGGAGAAATATCCGTGGGAAAATCATAAATAAAAGTGGGCTGAATAAGATGCGCCTCGGCAACGGCCTCAAACAGCGCCCCTGTCAATTCTCCGGCGGAAGATTTGTCCAGATCGCGAATTAAGTCGAGTCCCTTGCCACGGACAAAATTGTTGTAGCGTTCGGCGATGCTGCGGGGACCTTGCGATGTGCTCAGCTCATCGACCGAGGGAGGGTTGCCCGCATTGGCAGGCCAAAACTTGCTGATCGCTTCGCGCATGGACAATGACTCGAAATGGCTGAAGTCAAGCTCGTGCTCGCCATATTTTATTTTGGTGGCGCCCGAGACGTCCTTGACGAGGCCTGCAAATAATTCCTTGGTCAGTTTCATCAGGTCGCGGTAATCGCTGTAGGCCTCGTAAAATTCAAGCATGGTGAATTCGGGAGTGTGGATGGCGTCTACGCCTTCATTACGGAAATTGCGGTTAATTTCATAGACGCGATCGATTCCCCCCACGATGAGGCGCTTCAAATAGAGCTCCGGCGCAATGCGCAGGTAGA
The DNA here is from genome assembly GCA_035933995.1 of Candidatus Acidiferrales bacterium. Lineage (GTDB taxonomy): Bacteria > Acidobacteriota > Terriglobia > Acidiferrales > UBA7541 > DAHUXN01. The sequence continues at coordinate 38,513 of DASYYI010000028.1, forward strand.
AATCCACGTCAAAAGTGTTGTGATGAGTAATAAACGGACGCGCCGTGGCGCCGCCGAGAATCGGGTGCATCATCGGGGTTTCGACTTCCAGATAGCCGCGGGCGTCGAAGAATTCGCGGATGTAGCGAATGATCGAAGCACGTTGAAGGAAAATATGGCGCACGCGCTCATTGGCGATCAGATCCAGGTAGCGTCGTCTGTAGCGCATCTCCACATCGGCCAATCCGTGCCATTTCTCCGGCAGCGGAAGAAGCGCCTTCGTTAACAAAGTGAGTTTTTCGACCCAGACCGTGAGCTCATTCGTTTTTGTGCGAAACAGGTGCCCGGCAACGCCAATGACGTCACCCATATCGAGCAACTGAAACAGCTGAAATGCTGCGGGACCCACGGCATCGAGTTTCACGTAGATCTGTAGTTTCTGCCCCTGGCCCTGGATATGCGCGAAGCCGGCCTTGCCGTGCAGTCGAATGGTAAGAATGCGGCCAGCAACGGAAACGTTCACCTTCGTCTCTTGGAGCTCGGCCGCGCTCTTTTGATCGTAAGCGCTGACGATCTCCTGCGCCGTTTGTTTCCAAGCGAACCTGTGCGGATAAGGATCAAAGCCCAAACCAGCTATCTCTTCCAGTTTTTTCTGGCGTTGCAGAAGTTGATCGCGCGGTTCAAATTCCAAGCGGCACTCCGTTTCTCGTTGAGCCGTGCGCAGTATAGCGAGCGCGTTCACGAAGCGTCAAGGAAGCGACGAAATATCGCAAAGGAAGCGGATAGGGCTTCCCTGGTCTGGTATAATGCTCGACGGCTTTCTGGGGCCATCGTGTTCTGGCGAAAAAAGCAAGATTCATCGAGCTGTCGAAGCTCGGTACAAGACGACTGGGTTGCGCGGCTTCCTCAGCACAAACACCATTTCTATGAGAGCGTGGTGCGGGAATGGGAGGATGCCTACGCAATCCTTTCTGTCGTGCTGGATGAAGCCCTCGCGCACCGTTCGCAGGGAGAACTCGTCAGAGCGCGAGAGGGCGCGGAGACAGCAGCCGCAGTAGTGAACCGCCTAGGGGAGCCGCTGCTGGCTGCTTATCGAACACTCGAGGTGCAGGGCCGTCGATTGGCTGCTGTTCCGGTCGTTAGCCCCCTTAATCCGGAATTCTTCCGCGGAGAAGCCGCCCAACAGAATGCCACGTGGAATCTGCTGCTGCATCGGATTTTGTTCGGGAGCCGCTCGAGGTATCTGCACAAGTTGCGGGCGCTCGAAATAATAGTCTGCACCGTGGTTGATCATTTTCAAGAGACTGCCGAGGAGCTTGCCGATGGGGTGCAGGTCCACCCGCAAGAATCCTGGTCCGCCCTCGATACGCTGCACTACGATTTGAACACCTGCCTGCGCGAATCGATCGTGATGCTAAAATCCTTCCTCCGGGTGTTACCGGATGCGGGCGTGGATGGACTCAGGGACGAGTTGAATACTTCGGCCTCTGCGGTTCGCGGCCGCATTCGTCCCAAGCTATCCAGGCTAACCCGAGTTTCCTCCTAGACGCGCAGGCAGATTCTGAAGACAATGGACGGGCAACCAAGCATGCTGCCTCCATCAGGCGGCACAGTGGGACGCCGGTGAATTTTATTGCCATCCGATGCGTCCTGGGAACATCTAAGTACAACTTCTGGAACGGGCGTCGCATCGGAACAAAGGGTGCGCCGCGACGGGTATCGTGGCCCGAACGAGGCGAGACGAAAACGGAGAGATGCCGGAAGCGGATGCGCTCCGGCTCGCGCAACAGGGCGACGCGGCTGCGTTCGAGCGGATTTATCAGCTGCATAATCGCCGGGTCTACTCATTATGCTTGCGGATGGTCGGCAATACGGCGGAAGCAGAGGACCTGACTCAAGAAGCATTCCTGCAACTATTTCGCAAGATTGCCACATTTCGCGGGGAGTCGGCCTTTTCGACTTGGCTTCATCGCTTAGCAGTCAACGTAGTGCTAATGAGGTTGCGCAAGAAAACTGGCTCGGAGACCTCGCTCGAGGAAGTGACGGAACCGGACGAAGAAACCGGCGGACCACGCAAGGATTTTGGCAGGCCCGACCTGGGATTGAGCGGCTCCATCGACCGGGTAAACTTGCAAAGGGCCATCGATCAGTTGCCGGCGGGCTATAAGTCCGTGTTCGTACTGCACGATGTGCAGGGTTACGAGCACAACGAGATTGCGGAGATCATGGGCTGTTCGATTGGAAACTCGAAGTCCCAATTGCACAAGGCCCGCATGAGATTGCGAGATCTGCTGCACGAGCGAGAAAGGGCGAGGGCCAGGGAAGAGCGCGAGGCTTCCAAGCGCGATTCCGAGGCTGAGGAATAGAGATCATGTCTGCCATGAATTGCGAGAAGTTCTGGGAATTCAGCGAACAGTGGATGGACGGCGAACGCCATCCTGAAGCCGTGTCGCATGCATCGGCATGTGTCCGCTGCAAGACGCTGATCGAAGACCTGGAAAGTATCCATGAGGCTGGCGCTGCGCTCGCGATGACCGAAGAAGAACCGCCTGCCCGCGTCTGGCTCGCGATCAGAGCGCAATTGGAGAAGGAAGGACTGATCCGGCCGCGTCGGGTCCCATGGCGGGAGAGATTTGCGGCCTTTGAAGGGTTCCGACCCGCTCTCGCTGGGGCCTATCTTTCTCTTATCATCGGCGGATGCGTGGCACTGGGGTGGCAGGCAAACTCAAACCGTCGTCTTCAGAACCAAGCTGAGTGGCTGAATCACGCGCAGGCGACAATGGCTTCTGTTGAGGCCGGGTTTACCACAGGCAAGGCAACGAACGTTTCCGCAATCCAATCGGAAAATTCAGACGTGACGGCTACGCTGAACAAAAATCTGGCCATTGTTGACAACATGATTTCAATGTGTGAAAAAAGCGTGCGCGAAGATCCGCAAAATGAAATGACCCGCGATTACTTGTACACGGCCTATCAGCAGAAGGCGGACCTTCTAGCCACCATGGCCGATAGCGAGGGACGATGATGGCAGTCTCTTTTTCCTCGAAACCCATGTGGCGGGCGGCGAGTGGCTGTGCCGTTGCATTGCTGCTGGGCGCGGCTTCTCCACTCTACGCACACCACCTGGAAAAACAATTCGCTGTTCAGTCCCACCCGCTAATCACGCTGCACAATCCGAGCGGCACGGTGACTATCTCATCGTGGGATAAGCCGGAAGTGATGGTGGTGGCCGATCACGGAAGCCCGAAAATTGAGGTGGATGCCGAGCAAAACGGGAATCGCGTCGACGTGGTAACTCATCTGCTTTCCGAAAACGTTAGTCCCGATGAGCTTCGCGCCAATTACGTAATCACGGTCCCTGAAGACTCAGAACTGCAGATTCATAATGACTCGGGTGCCGTGGGTGTTTCAAAAATTCTCGGCGATATGAATGTCGAGACGGTAGCGGCGGGCGTGGATGCCGAAGACATAGGGGGATATCTCGTCGTTCAGACCGTGGGAGGCGCTTTCGCCTGCATGCGGTGCACCGGGAGGATCGAGGTACATTCGATCAGCGGCGACGTGCGGCTTGTGGATGATCACAGCTCGAGCATTTTCGCGCAGACTTCGACTGGTAACATCGTTCTCGATGGCGATTTTCTGCCAAACGGCATCTACCGCCTGAAGAACTACAGCGGCGCAATCAACGTGCAGTTTTCGCCCGCCGATTCGTTCGATGTCAGCGCGACGTCGCTTTACGGCAAAGTAGATAACCAGGCGAAGCTGATTCCTCCGAACCATCCGAACCAGCGGCCTCCTCGCTATTCGCGCAGTTTGTTCGGCAGTTTCAATCAAGGCCGGGCGAAGCTCGAACTATCGTCATTCAATGGTACAATCAACATCCACAAGCGTGACTGACGCGCCCAATCCTAACAACAGAAATTATTCATTTGGAACATCTCACAACACTGCACGCCTAAATCGCCGGTTGATCGCCTTGACCGGCTTTATGGGCTGCGGAAAATCCACCGTGGCGCGGCTGCTCGCGCGCCAGATCGGATGGATTCACGCGGATCTGGATAAACGCATCGTCGAACGCGCGAACATGCCCATTTCCGCCATTTTTGCCCAGCTTGGCGAGCCGGCATTCCGCAAGATCGAGCACGAGGAATTGAAACGAATTCTTGGAGAGTCCGCAGAAGCGTCGCGGCCAACCATCATTTCGCTAGGCGGTGGAACGATGGTCCAGGCGCAAAACGTCGAAGCGCTGCGCCAAGCGGGCTGTCCCACGGTATGGCTGGATTGCCAGGTTGACGAACTTCTTAGGCGCTGTTCGCACATTACTGACCGGCCGCTCTTCCGCGACGAAGCAAGTTTTCGACAGCTGCACGCGCAGCGGTTGCCGTTTTACGAATTGGCCGAGTATCGCGTGGAGAGCGCCGTCGAGCCGCTCCGCGTAGTTCAGAACATCATCGCACTCGGCATATTGGAAGGAGTCCCCACGTGAGCCGAAGCTTAAGACTTGCACGTCGTTGTGCGCTGATGCTGGGCGCGCTACTCTGGCTGGTGCCCGCGGCAAGTGCTCAGACGCTCGTTTCTGATAAGGGTAAGTTCCGTGACATGGTCAACGGAAAACAAGTCGGCTCCGAGCAATTTGAAATCGAACCGAGCAGCGGAGATTGGGTGGCGCGAGGCACTTCAGTTGTGAAAGCTGCGCAGGGTCCGGAAACGCATATAACTTCGTCGTTGAAGCTCCACAGCGACGGCACTCCACTGCATTACGAATGGACTACGGTCACTGGTCCGAAAAACGCCACGTCATCGATCGATTTCGACAATGGCACGGCTACGATTCACTTACAGGTCAATGGCGGAAAACCGTTCACGCAGCAATTTTTCTTCAAGACCCCCATCGTTGCGATTCTCGACGACAATCTCTATCACCAGTACGCGATCCTCGCGGATCTGTATGACTGGTCGAAGAAGGGGCAACAGAGTTTTCCCGTTTTGATTCCGCAGGAAATGACGCCAGGAACAATCACCGTGGAAGCCCTCGATCCCGAAGATCGAGGTGGGGAAAGCCTGCAGCGCCTGAGAGTGCACAGCCAAGATCTGGAAATCACTTTGTATCTTGACGGAAAGCGTTTGGTCCGAATTGCGGTTCCCAGCGCGAACGCGGAAATTGTTCGCGAATAGAATTTCCCAATCGAAACAAGAAAGGCCCGAGTTTCAAATCTCGGGCCGTTTCTTTGAGGGCCTGCAAAAGAAACGCACTCAGAGTGCCGCGGCCCGCGTCCTGATCGGATGCTCCGTCGGCGCTTCTATCGTCACAGGCACCTTGATCTCCGAGCCTTGGCGGATAATCGTAAGCGATACACTCTTTCGCTCACGTTGGTCTCGCAGGTGTTCCCGCAAATCGTCGACTGTTTTCACGGCAGCACCATCGACGCTAGTAATCACGTCCCCTGCCTTCAATCCAGCCTTGGCAGCGGCGCTGTTTGGGCTAACTTCTCGAATCAAGACCCCCGCTTCGCCCGGAACATGGAAGTATGTACCGAGTTGCCCGCTAACATCTTCCGCTTGAATGCCGAGAACTGGCGTCATGCCAGGGAAGAGTTCCGGCATGCTGAACTTGAAATTGAAGTTGCGCGGTGGAAGGGCCTCTCGAAGGCGGGTGTCCATGCTCCGCGCGTTGTTTCCAACCTGAACGGTCAATTTTTCATCGTGCCCGTTGCGGACGACCTCGACTGGCACTGATCGCCCGGGAGGCGTCTCGCGCACAAGGCGACGAAATTGCACGGTTCCCTCAACGGGCTGGCCATCGTATTCGAGAATCACGTCTTTTGCTTGCAGGCCAGCCTTGGCAGATGGGCCGTCTGGCAGGACTTCAGAAACGATCACGCCCTCGGGTCGAGGTAGTTTGAATTCTTTTGCCTTCTCCGGGGTGACCTCGGCGATCTCAATTCCCAGCCAACCGGCATCGTCGCTCGCATCCAGGAGTCCCTGTGTTTGCGCGAAAAGTTGCTGTCCCTGCGCCGCAACGGCTTGCGCATCAGCCTCGATTCCCGCCTGCTGTGCATGCAGCCGGGCCGTGAGCCTGTTCATATCCGCTCGATTCGTCAATCCGTTCTCGACCATCTCTTTAGCCACCTCCGACTTAAGTTCCATGGCATTTCTCTGAATTTCTCGCGCTTGTGCCTCCATATCAGCCTGAAGCCGCCTCATGTCCCTTTGCCACTGAGCCTGATCAACAGCTTGGCTGAGGCTCTCGGAAGCCGATGCCTGTGGCGGTGATGAGATCAGCGCAGGCGTCTGTAACGATTGCGCACAGGCAACCGCAACCAGCACACCTAGCGTTGCCACCACAAAAACTCCCTGCTTGATATACGTAGTAGCGTGCATTTTTGTTCTCCGTCCCAGAATTTTCCAGCCCAGCTAAACCGTAGGATGTCCTTGCACCAACCGAATGCCGCCATTCACAGTGCTCATCGAGATATCACCGCCGCCGCTCCCGAGTTGGCCCCGAAACCGGCGAGGGTTGTAAGCGTTGAGTGTGCGCAAAGGAAAGTCGGAATGAAAATCGCCGTTGCGATTCGCCACATTAATTTCGGCATCTGCACCCGCGGGCAATGACAGCACAACCGAACCGTTGACCGTGGCGAGCTGAATTGGATCCCCCTGTGGGAGTCTCTTCAATTCGAGCCGCACGTCGCCGTTGGTGGTCCTCGCGTTGAAACGGCCGTCGCCGTCGAGCACTTCGACACTGCCATTTATAGAGTCGAGCGTCCCTGTACCCGAAACTCCTCGCACGTGCACATCGCCGTTTACCGTGTCAACGTTCGTCAGTTGGACGTGGTACGGCACGCTGACGTGATATTCGACCGTGACTTCGACCCCGCTGCCTCGCGGATAGTGCGTGCTCACAGCCATACGCTCACCGTCCGACTCCACGCTGATCTGCACACGATCAAGGTCAGCCGGATTGTGTAGCGCCGTCTTGACTGCGCGAACTTCCACCTGATTGCGATCCCAGCCGTCGACCCGCACTGAACCGTTCACATTTGCCAATGAAAAAATTCCCCCGGGCTGCAGAGGGTATGTGTGATCGAACACCTGCGTGGACGCAGATGCCGGCAGCGTTGCGAAAAAGAGAGCGGCCAAGAACGCAACAGAAAGCCACGTGGTTGGACGAGCACAGAAAAGAATCAATTTTTGCATCACTAGAATTGCCAGGTCGATCGCCCGGGTCGTCACTCGAATCATCACTGCCCTCCTGAACTCAAGCGTGGTAATTGGCCCGTGTTTACGAAAACGTTTGTTTGTTCTCGCGCCTTAATTCTGAGGCGGAGGCGGTGGTATGGGAATTTTCATGTTCGACAAATCCATCTCAAGCTGGCGGCGAAGCTTGTCCATTTGCTGCTTCAACAGGTCCATCTGGTGCTTCTCTTGATTCGAATCGTTCAGAACCAAACGAATGTTGCCTGACACGGTGCGTAGTACAAGCGTCGCGCCACCGCCGTTGAGCTCTCCCACCGCGCGCACGGCGTGGCTGCCTTCATCCGGTTCGCCGTAAGTCACTTTCAGCGGAAATGCAGGATCGACGATAACGCGATGATCGCCGCCGAGTTCAACTTGGGCATCGACAGTAACGGGGAGCAGCTTTGGAAGATAAACGACGATGTCGCCTTCACCTGCCGCCAGGCGGCACGGAGTCGTGAGCTTTGCACCCGGACCGAACCAAGCCGTGATGCCACCTGAGCCCGTGGACGCCCGCACGGAGTTTTCAACCTGCATCAGATAAACATTTCCGGCTCCGGTCTCGAGCTCGGTCGGCCCGGAGGCGCGGACAATCCGAATCCCGCCGCCTCCCGTGTGTGCGCGAATCAAGCCAGAGGCCTCGCCCACGTCAATCTGGCCACCGCCTGTGCTCACTACCAATCCGGAGCCCGAATGCTCAAGTGAAATATTCCCCCCGCCGGTTTCGAGCTTGCCCGCGCCACCTATCGAAGCCACGCGAATGTGTCCGCCGCCGGTGCGCAAAACGGCCGTGCCCGTAACGGGGCCCACCGTAATATTCCCGCCGCCTGTCGTTGCCACCAGGTCATTTCCTGCATTCTTAACGGAGATGTGCCCGCCGTCCGTGACCAGCCTGGCAGGACCCCCGATTTCGCCGGTGGATATATTTCCGCCGTTGGTACCAATCGAAACGCGGCCCTGGATGTCACCGACGAGCACATTCCCGCCCTGCGTGGAAATATCGAGGTTGTAATTCCGCGGCACGGCAACTTCGAACGTTACCGAAAGATGTTGCCCCCACCCGTGATGTGGAGTGCGCGCGAACAATAAGACGCCGTCGGGGGTATTGCGCGCAACCAGGCTGAACGCATCCAGGATTTCACGCGCGCTGGAATCGTTCGATCTGACTTCGAGGTGCACGCGATAATCGACCGTCGCCGACTCATGCGTGCTGATATGGACGTCACCTTCATCGGCGATGAGATGCAACCGCAGGCCGGCGCTCGTCGAAAACTGGCCTGTCTTATCAGTCGACAAACCATCGGAGCCATTCCTTGCTTTCCGTTTCGCAAACGCGAGAGGTCCGAATGCCAGCATCGCGGCCAGCGTCAAGATGCCGCATTGCCAATACCGTTGTTGCATGGATTGTCTAGCTCCCATTTACTTCTGCCCCACCGGAGTCTGCTGAATTGCCGCGGCACTCTGCAGCCGGATGTAGTTATTGGGGTCGGTGCGCATGCGGTCGCGAAGAACAGTGAACGCTTGAGGGTCGGAGAGCAGCGCGCCACGCGCGGAAAATGCGCGAAGCGAGTTGATGGCCTCGACGCGCACACCAATGTTCGCATCTTTAACCAGCGCATCGAGCATGGTCTGAACCACTTGCTGATTCGGCTGGGCGTCAGTCAATGCCTCAAGCGCCTTCAGCCGCACAGCGGCGTTGCGATCGATGCGAACTGCCTGGCACAACGCTTGCTGCACGTCAGGGTCATTTGCGCGAGTCCTCAGCAATTCCACCGCGTTGATTCGTACGTCCGGACCGAATCGCCGGTTATTGTGGAGCACGTAAAGAAGCACCTGCTTTACCTCTTTATCGTCAACGGTGCCTTGAACTACGACCGGTTTCTCGGTCGTCATCTGCACTTCGACGCGCGGCGGACGATTGTCTGTGGTTGGAGTCCAATTGATTCCGGAAACAGCGGCGGTCTGCAATTCTTGATTGTCCATCGCCATCGAGCCCAGCGTCGCTGGCGGTCGCGACGGGGAGGAGGTGCCCACCTGCGACCGCCATGGCGCCAATGTGCCGATTGAAAAACCGATGAGAAGCAACATCGCCACGCTTGCCGCGGGATGCAAAGCGAGCCAGTGCGCGGGGAAAATGGATTCGGCCCAGCGCGCGAAAACACTGCGATGATCCATTTCATCGAGAGCATCCTCGAACCGGTTGCGACAGCTCGACAGTAATGCAGGAGATGGTTCCGGGCGCCGCTGCGAGGCTAGAATTTCCAGCATGCGCCTCTCCGCGGCCAGCGCGGCGACGCATCGCGAACAATGGTCCAGATGCTCTTCGAGCGAATCGCGCTCAGCGCCTTCGAGCTCGTCGAGCGCAAAGAGCATAACCTGCGATTCAAACTCCGGACACGCTTGCTCGTCGGAGTGCGGATTGAATTCCTGCTGCATGGGATTCTCCTCGTCTACCTCATACCGTCCAGGCTGGCGCGCAATTTGCGCGTCGCCCGGAACAGCGAATTCTTCACGGTCTCTTCAGAAGTGCCTAGCATGTCGCCGATCACTCGCAATTTCAGTCCTTCATAATGCTTGAGTTCGAAAACCATTCGTTCTCGTGCTGACAGCCCGCCAAGCGCCGCGGTGATGTGCCGGCCCAATTCCTGTCCCAAGAAGTGGCGCTCGGGATTCGCCGCGGATCGATGCTCCATTTGCTGATCGAAAAAGTCGGGAGCCGCGCCATCGGCATCCGCTGATTCAGGAGCTTGTTCCTCGCGCCTGGTGTTCTTGCGACGCAGATGGTCCAGGCATACGTTCGTCGCAATGCGGTAAATCCAAGTATAAAAACTGCACTCGAACCGGAAACGCGACAGGTTCCGGTAAGCACGCAGAAAAACTTCCTGATAAACATCCCGGGCGTCTTCGCTGCCGCGCAGGAGGTTCAGAGCCAGTCGCAGCACATCGCGGTCGTAGCGGCGAACCAATTCCTCAAAAGCCGGGCGATTGCCCGCTTGTGCTTGCCGGACCAACACTTGTTCATCCGCTTTCTGCACCGCGCGGTACCCCGCACTCCCTTCGAGCGCCGCACTTATTCCCGTCGAGTTCATAGCCGGATGCGACTTACCTGTCGTGGGGCCTGCTCGTCATACTCGCTTCTCCGCGAATCCGCTGGCTTGACCACGTCTCTGTCCTTCATCCAATTAGACGGCGGCTATCCTCTTGGGTGAGCACAGATATGGCTTAAGATATTAGCGCGAAACGCGCTCTCCAAGACGGATCAGGCCGTAGACGGCCACACAGATGACGAAATCCAGCGCCATACCGAGGTCAACTTTGTAGGTCTGATGGCGCAGATCAGCGGGAAGATGTGCGGAAAGCGACAAAAAATATATGGCGTTGCCGATCAGAATTGCGGCTAGGTATTCAAGCCACCGCCGCAGCCCTGTTCCCAGAAATTTTGCCATTTTCGTTACGCGTGAAGCATAGCCCTTACGCCTCGCGATTAATAAGTGTAGGGCTGGCGCATGCTGTTAGTAAAATATTATGCGGCACGGCAACACTGGGTTGCCTGTCACTAAACTGATCTGTGTAACTGCGAAACGCGCGAGCACCGGTGAGATAAGAGACTTATCCTCAGCACCCCGATGACTTTGGACCTCAACACGTCCGTGACGTACCTGAAGGGCCTAGGTCCGCATCGTGCCGCCTTGCTCGCCGAGCGCGGCATCACCACTGTAGGCGATCTACTCTCATATTTGCCCTTCCGCTACGAGGATCGCCTCCACTTCACGCCTATCGCGGAGATCGTGCCCGGACAAGTCGCGACCGTACGCGCCGAAGTTATCAGCGGCGCCCTGATGCGTTTCGCACGACGGCGCGGCGCGATGTTTCACCTGCTCGTGCAGGATGGGAGCGGAAAACTTGCCGCGCGCTTTTTTCACGGGGGCTACTTGGATGGAAAACTGAAACCCGGCCAGCCTCTCGTGATGCACGGAAAAGCGAGCCTCGATCCTAACCGGCCGCTGCGCGCGGAAATGATCAATCCAGAATTCGAGTTGCTGCGTCAGAGCAATAATCCCGCGGACTCGACGGAAGTTGGCAGGATTGTCCCGATATACGAGGCCATCGGCGACATCAGTTCACGGATGCTACGTCGGATGATCTATGCCGCGTTGCAGGAGTTCAAAGGCGACGTTCCCGATCCTCTGCCGCCTGATGTATTGCGCCGACATTCATTTCCTTCGCGGCGCGATGCGCTGATTGCGGTCCATTTTCCTCCCCATGAGGCGAATGTCGAAACATTGAACGAGTTTCGCAGTCCCGCCCAACTACGCATGATCTTTGAGGAATTCTTTCTTTACCAGCTCGGCCTCGCCATCCGGCGGCAGCACGAACAGCAACGAGCCGGTATCGCCATGCGCGTCAGAGAGGAACCGATTCGTGAGGCCCTCAAGCGCATTCTTCCTTTCAAGCCCACGGGGGCGCAAAAGCGCGTGCTTGCCGAGATTGCCGGTGATCTCGAAAAGCCGACGCCGATGAACCGCCTGCTCGAAGGCGACGTAGGCAGCGGGAAGACAATCGTGGCGCTCGAGGCGGCGACGATTGTGATCGAAAATGGCTATCAAGTTGCTCTGATGGCGCCCACCGAAATTCTCGCCGTGCAGCATTACCTTTCGGCGCGCCGCGTTTTTGCGGCAGCCGGCTACTCCGTTGAACTGCTCGTAAGCGGAATGAAATTCAGCGACAAGACGCGCACACTTGCGCGCATCGCCTCGGGCCAGGGA
>DASYYI010000217.1:0-7573 GCA_035933995.1 Candidatus Acidiferrales bacterium
ATATTCTCAATTGAAGAGACCTTGCCAAAAAGGAGGAAACTCGCCTCAGTGAACCAATGCTGAAGCAAACACAAGCCGCACGCCGCGCGCCTTGAGTTGCGGCAATGCTTCCTCCAGCGCCGCAATTGTCGCGGGATGCGGGTGGCCGATCGCAATCGCAGAACCTTCTTTCGTGGCATCGCGCTCGGCGAGGTCGATCTGCCGCAGAATTGCTTCGCGCGTCTCGACGTCGTCGAGAAAAACGTTGCGCGATGCGGCGCGGACCCCAGCCTGTCGCGCGGCGTCATACGCAACCGTCGCGGCGGTTGTCCGGCTATCAATGAAAAAGAGATTCCGCTGTCGGAGCACGGCCATGACGTCGGCCATCAACGCGGGATCGGTTGTCGCGCGCGATCCTTCGTGATTATTTATGCCCTCCGCGTGCGGAACGGTCTCAAGCATCTGCCCCAGCAAACGATCCACTTCGCCGGCGCCCATGCCCACGCGCAGTTCGACAGCTTCCGGCTTTGCGGTGTTGCCCTCGAATTCCATCGGGAGATGAAGCATCACTTCGTCGCCGCGCCGAAATGCTTCGTCCGCAATTTCCGCCGAGTGCGGTTGGCTCGGCAGAATGGAAAGCGTAAGCGGATAACGAATCTTCAGGAGCGCTTCCGCAGGCGCGAGATCGCTGCCCAGATCGTCGATGATGATGGCGAGGCGCGGCCCGCTCGCAGACTCCACTCCTGTTCGATTCGGATTCGTTGGCGCCGGCACGGTGATCTGAATCGATTGCGTGCGCCGTCCGTTTAGCAAGTAATCAAAGCGAATCAAATCGGAAGAACTGGAGTGCGGAACATGGGCCAAATGGTAACGCGCCGCGGCGCGGTCGAGCGCGCTTTCGACTGCGGAGGCTTTTGTACCATCCGGCAAATTGACGAAAATATCGTCGGCGACAAGTCGCGCGCGTTCACCCTGGCGCGCGCCCATTTCGGGGCGAATGACGATCTCGGCGTCGCGTCCCCCGGCCTTTTGCGCGGCCGCCACCAAGTCGCGCGTAATAGAGCGAAGCTCGGATCTTTCGGGCGACTTTTTCTGACAACCTGTGGCAAGAAACGCAAGCGTCAGTAACAAAAAGACGCTGCGTAAGGAGGCAAAGGAAGAATCGGTCTTGCGAGTTTGAATCCGAGCGTTTTTCACCGCCACGCGCGGATCAGGCGGCCTTCGGCGCGGCGGCAGGGGCTTGGAGAATCTCGATGGCCCGTTTTACAACCGGATCATTCGCGGACGGCAGTTGGCCCGGAGCGGGCGGAGCGAGTTGGTCCTGATTAAGTTGTGCAACGTCATCCACGGCTTGCGGGTTCACTTGCACCGTGGGCTCAACACCTTCCTTGGGAATCGATTTGCCGTTCGGCGTGAAATAGTTGGCGACCGTAAGAATCAGCGCCGCACCATCGTCCAGAGTGATTATCTTCTGCTGCGAAGCCGTGCCGAACGTTGTTTCGCCGACGGTATCGCCGCGATGATTGTCCGCGACCGCCGCCGCAAGAATCTCGGCGGGACCCGCAGTGCCATTCGAAATCAGCACAGTCATCGGTCCCTTCCAGACAACCTTGGAAGCGTCGGCCGAAAAGGTCTGCGTCGCAACCGTCTGGCCACGCAGCGTTCCAATGGTGCCGGAAGTCAGGAAAAGCTGCGCCGCATCGATCCCTTCATTGACGGGACCCGAAGCGCAATCGCGCAAATCCAAAATCAGCTTTTTGGCGCCCTGGTGCTGGAATTCCACCAGCTTCTCGCGAATTTGTTTCGCCGTCCCGGACTCGAATGCAGGAATGCGAATGTAAGCAATATCGTTCTGCATTTCTTCCTGAAGAACCCGCGGAGACTGAAGTTTGGCGTACGCCATCGTCACGCTGAACGGCTGCTGCGTGCCCCGGCGAATCACATCCACTTTGACCGTTTGCCCGGGCTCGCCAGTCAACAAGACTTGCGCCTGGCCAATGGACATTTCCGTGGTCGAAAAGCCGGCGATCGAATCGAATAGGTCGCCGTCGCGAAGCCCAGCCTTCTGTGCCGGACTATCCGGCAGAACGGAAACAGCGACCACATAACCGAAGCGCTTTGAAATAAACACACCGATCCCGCCCTTGGATTTATCGTCAACCTTCTGCTTGTAATCGGTGTACTCGAGCGGGCTCAGATAGCTCGATTGCGGATCCAGTGAGTCAAGCAGTCCATGGAGGGCGCCGGAAGTAACTTTGTGAATGTCCGGCTGATCGACGTAGTTGTCTTGGATGCGCTGCAGTACTTCGCTGTACACGCTAAGCGAAACGTAAGACTTGTCGTCGCCAGTCTTGCCCTTCACGTAGCCGACCGCCACATATGCGAAAATCAGCACCGACAGCACAATCACAACCTTTTTCCAAAATGGACTCATGTGTTTTTCCCATGCCCGGTGCTTTGCCGTTCCGCAAGCAAACAGCCGACTCGAGCGAGCTTTGATTATAGCATCCCCCGGGTGCTTTTATCAGTTCCCGTGACTGCGCCCCTTGGTGGGGTAGGTGCCAGCACCTTTCGATGCTCGGGGCTTGGCTGCGGATGGCTGGGAGTAGGCTTTTCCTTTGAGCAGGCTGGCGCGCCGCGTGTTGCGCTTCCCTAATTTTTGGTTCAAGAACTTCCGGGCCAATGGATTCCCTTCCCGTATCTACTCATCGTGTCCGTCCGTGGAATCGAAATCATCTTCGTGGGCTGAGGCGATGTAAGTTTGCGAGATGCGATCGTGCCACGTCATGCGATCTTCGTCCCAAAGCGCCCAGAGGAAACCGAGCAACAGTGTTACACCGGAGAGCAAGTAGCCAAAACTCCGCCATAGGAGCTGGCGCGTCTCGGGGAAAGCGCCGTCAAGGGCCACAACCTCAAGTCTGCCTGTGCGCATGCCGGGGGTTGAGCCCGAAAAAAGAGTGAATAGACAGAAATAAATCGCATAGATCAAGAAGAATGTGGCCGCGTACACTGCGAAATCCATGCGCACGAATCCCAACTGGCCGCCCATCGAGCGAAAGAGTCCGAGGAAGCCGATAAATACACTGGACACGATGGCCGCGTCCACCGCACCCGCCAGGCGGCGGTTCGCCAGCTCGGCAACCGGCAGAGTTGCGCCGCCAGGATGCAGCCGGTAATTCTCAACCACGGAGAAATCCAGTTGCGGCTGCGACACGCGAATTTCCACGCGCTGCGTCGGGCGAAGGCGCGCGAGCGTGCGCGGGGCCGTCGCCGTCGTAATCACATCGGGAGAGTTGCTGTGGCTGAAAGGCAGGGCGGGCTGGGATTCCTCCCCCTCTTCCGATGGATGCCGGCGAGACCGGTAAACTTCCAGGCGTCGGGCAACCTCGCGGCGCCATTCAGGTTCTTCAGAAGGGGCGGAAGCGCGAGTCGGAGCGGTAGAGGACTGGGCAACCGCGAAAGCAGACTCACAAAACGGGCACACGTCAACCGCTTGGTTGCTTACCGCGCCACATTGCGAGCAGACTTGAATCACCGGTTCGTTTTGCGCTGCGGACCGGAATCCCATGAGGAACGAAAGCATCGTAGCAGATTGGCGCCGTGGAGATGCACAGAAATCAACCACATCGTGTCGCGAATCAGATAACGCCGCCCAGCGGACCCGTGCGCGGCCCAGCCACCCTCATAAATAGTGCGGCGGAACGGCAAACCCGCCGCTACAAAATTGGCGCGGCGTGTTAGGCTCCTAGATTCTTCCTGAACGATGCGCGATTGTATCGAAAACCGCTTCCTGGCCCACTCAAACAGACAAACGCTTGCGGCGCTGTTCGTGTTGATATCGCCTCTGCTTCTTCTCGCCCGCGCAAACGGGCAAACTCCACGTCGCACGCAGGCGCGGCTGCGAACCCAAGGCAGCGAGATGACGCTCGAAGCGGACACCCAGAAGCAAGCCGGAAAGATTTTTTACGCGGACGGTCACGTTGACATTTTGTACGGCAGCGTCCGTTTGCGCGCGGATCATGTCCAGTACAATGAAGACACAAAAATGGCGGCGGCGCGTGGCCACGTCCAATTCGATTATCAGATGCAGCATATGGACGCGGATGAAGGAACGTTTAACATGAAAACCGGCCGCGGTTCATTTCGCAACGTGCGCGGCACAGTCACCGCGCAGCATCTTTCCAATCCCAGTGTGCTGGTCAGTCCTAACCCGCTCACGTTCGCGGCCGCCACCGTCGAGCGCACTGACGACGACACGTTTGTCGTCACTCGTGCGTGGCTGACGGTCTGCAAGCCGGACAGCCCGCAATGGAAATTCTATGCTCCCAAAGCCGTTATCCATTTGCAAAAATCCGTGGCGCTTGACAACGCCTCCTTCCGCCTTTTTTACGTGCCCATTATTTATCTTCCTTACGCTTCAGTCCCTATCGCAAGAAAGCTTCGCCAGTCGGGCTTTCTGGTTCCAGAAGTCGGTAACACCACGGCAAAGGGATTTGTCTTCGGGGATTCATTTTACTGGGCGCCCACTGAATGGATGGATGCAACTATTGGAGCGGAATACTTAAGCCGCCGCGGTTGGAGCCAAACGGGCGATATTCGGATGAAGCCATGGCAAGACGCTACGCTGACAGCGAGTTATTTCGGCGTACTCGATCGTGGCATTGCCGTGCCCGGAGGAATCGTCACCAAGCAGGGTGGTCACGAGGACCATGTGTTTTTCGACGCGTTGCTCCCCGGCGGCTGGCGCGCTGTCGCGGATCTCGATCAACTATCCTCCCTCACATTCCGCCTTGCCTTTTCGGAAACATTCGAGCAAGCCGTTAACTCGGAAGTGCGGAACACCGCATTTCTGACAAAACATTTTGACGGTTTCAGCGTCAGCCTTGCCTCCATGAGCTATAAAAACTTTTTGAGCGCGCAGCCGGACACCGCGATCGATTTGCGAACCGCGCCGGAAGTTCGAGTCAGCTCCGTGGACCGTGCACCGTGGAAAAAACTTCCGGTATATGTGGGCTTCAATTTTTTTGCCGATGCCGTGCATCGCGAAACGAACGTGCCCCCTGGATTCGAAACACCTTCGTTCGTGTCGCGAACGGAATTTGCCCCCAACGTGACCGTCCCGCTGCATTGGGGACCCTGGCTGGGCCTGACGCCCAGCTTTACGTTGCGTTCGCTGCGCTACGGCGGACAATTGCAGAATGGAGTCTTCGTCAATCAGCCGTTCGTGCGCACCACCGAGGAATTTTCCCTCGATTTGCAGCCGCCGTCTTTTGATCGCCTGTGGACCGACGGCGCGACAAAATGGAAGCATGTCGTCGAACCCAAGGTCGCTTATCACTATGTGAACGGCGTGAACGACTTTGGCAGGTTCTTGCACTTCGATGAAGACGACACACTAACCGATACCAACGATGTCCAGTACGGCGTCACCCAGCGGCTCTACCGGCGGGATGGCGACGGCGACGCCCAGGAAGTCGCCAGCTGGGACCTGACGCAAAAATATTATTTTAATCCGACCTTCGGAGGCGCCCTCGTTCCAGGCGCGCGCAACGTTTTTCAGGCCCTTGATTCACTGACGCCCTTCGCATTCGCCGACAGCTTGCACCACTTCTCGCCCATCATCAGCGACTTGCGAATCGAGCCGGGCGGCCGTTTCGACACGCAGTTTCGTGTCGACTTCGATCCCGAACGCAACCGCCTGACGGCCATTGGCTCGCTCGTAAAAATCCGCCCTTACCGTGAATCTTTTTTGACCCTTGCGGATTTCTCGACCGTTAGCATTCCAACAACATCCTCAATCAATCCGGGGATCCTTTTGCCACGGTCCAATCAAGTCCGTGCGCTCGTCGGCTACGGCAGTTTGAACCGCCGCGGATGGAACACGGCCCTTGGGTTCAGTTATGACGTCAGTCAGAGTCTCTTTCAGAGCCAGGTGGCGCAGCTCTCCTACAACGGCTCGTGTTGTGGCATCGGTTTCGAATATAGAAGGCTGTCGCTGGGCGCGGTACGAAACGAAAATCAATTTCGCGTTGTTTTCCTGATCGCCAATCTTGGATCGTTTGGCAACCTACGCCGGCAGGAAAGTATTTTTTAGGGGATGACCGTGAAGGACGAGCTGCATTACCTGACGATTGCCGAAGCAGCGGCGCTGCTGCGTAAAAAAAAGATTTCGCCTGTGGAACTTACTGAAACAGCTCTCCAGCGCATAGAAATGCTGAATCCGCGGCTGAACGCGTTCATCACCGTCACTGCGGAGCGCGCGCTGCGTGAAGCTCGCACCGCCGAGCGGGAAATCGCCCGAGGCAAATATCGCGGCCCTCTGCACGGAATTCCCATCACGCTCAAGGACAATATTTGCACCGAAGGCGTGCGAACCACGGCCGGTTCAAAGATCCTCGAAAACTTTATTCCCCTTGCCGACGCAGAAGTGGCCGGGAAACTTTCGCGCGCGGGCGCCATACTGCTCGGAAAGACAAATCTCCACGAGTTCGCGTACGGAATCACCACCGAAAATCCGCATTACGGCCCCACACGAAATCCGTGGAATCTCGAATGCATACCCGGCGGCTCAAGCGGCGGTTCTGCGGCAGCCGTCGCAACGGGAATGGGATTCGCTTCCGTTGGGACAGACACGGGCGGCTCCATACGAATTCCCTCGGCGCTCTGCGGCATTGTCGGGCTGAAACCGAATTTCGGCCGCGTGAGCTGCAAAGGAATCGTGCCTCTGGCGGTCACTCTCGATCACGCCGGCCCGCTCGCGAGAACCGTTGCTGACGCGGCCATCATGCTCGACGTAATTTGCGAATGCGAGAAGCCGCGCCAAACTTTTCACAAAGCCGCGCGCGCAAGTCTGCCAAAGCGCGGCAAGAAAATTCAATTGCGCCTGGGCTGGCCGCGAGAATACTTCTTTGACCGCGTGGACTCCGAAATCGAGCGCGCCATCGAAGCCGCTGCGAAAGTCCTCGAAGATCTCGGCGCCCGCGTGGAAGAAATTTCCTTGCCGCATATTGCGGATTCAGTGGACCCAAGCACCCAAATCGCCCTTGCCGAGGCGCTCGAATATCACGAAGGCCAGGGATATTTTCCGGCGCGCGCCGCGGATTACGGCAAGGACGTGCGGAAGCGGCTCGAGATGGGCAGCGCCGTGCGCGCGGTCGATTATTTAAGGGCCCAACACACTCGCGAGCAAGTGCGTGCGGACTTTCGCGCCGCGTTTGAGCAAGTCGACGCCATTCTGGCGCCCACCGTGCCCATTGCCGCGTCGCGCATCGGAGAAAATGCCGTGACCATCGCCGGCGAATCGCAATCCGTACGCGGCGCGCTGGTGCGCATGAATCGCCCTGCGAATTTCACCGGCTTCCCCGTGATTTCCCTTCCATGCGGATTTACGCCGAACGGCCTGCCCATCGGCATGGCCTTGCACGGGCCGCAATGGGGGGAATCGAAGTTGCTGCAAATTGCCGCCGCCTATGAACACGCGACGCAGTGGCATTTGCGCCGCCCAAGTCTAATCTGATTTCGCCGCCGCATTCTGTTCAAGCCGGGAAAAAACCGCGGTATCACTCTCATCTCGTTTCTAATTCCTATTTTCACA
>DASYYI010000227.1:0-30157 GCA_035933995.1 Candidatus Acidiferrales bacterium
GAGCCAGTGACCGCAGCGACTCGGCGGCCCGGCTTCGCGTTGCGCCACGCGTCGCAATAGCTTCGCGCCAATTCCTGCAGGGCGCGCAGCGTGTCTTCGACGGCCAAGAGCCGTCCCTGAATTTCGCTTGGATATTCGGAAACGCGGCTGCGCTCCACAACAGCGGCCACCGCTCCCTGACCGAGCGCCGCAGCCACGAAAATGTGTCCATCGTGACGCGGTCCGCGTATCGCGACGAATAGTTCTCCAGGCTCGACGGTGCGGGAATCAATCGACACGCCGGCCAGCCAGGCCACGGAATTCGCCCCGGGCGGCGCTGCGACACCCAGAGCGTCAGCCACGTCTGCCACTGTCCACCGCATTGTCTCTCCAGCGAGCTGGGCGTCACGCTTCCGTGCCGCTATCAATTACGTGCCAAATCTGGACTCGCCACTCACAAGTGCAACTCTGGTGCCAATTCGTTTCTTGACGCGTCCCGCGGACTAGTTCTTCGTGCTTCCGTAGCCGCGGTTGCGAAGCATCTGCCGCGCGACTTGGCGATCGTCGAAGTCGATCGTTCCTTCCTTCAAGACTTGATACGTCTCGTGGCCTTTACCGGCGAGCAGCACGATGTCTCCCGGCCGCGCTTCATCGAGAGCGATTTCGATGGCTTTGCCGCGATCCGCTTCGACGCGATATTTTTTGCCTGTTTTCTGTAAGCCGACGAGAACGTCGTTGATAATTCGCAGCGGATCTTCGCTGCGCGGGTTGTCGCTGGTCAGCACGACCATATCGCTCAAGTTGCCCGCTGCTTCGCCCATCAGCGGGCGCTTGGTGCGGTCGCGGTCTCCGCCGGCGCCAAACACGGTAATGATGCGATTTTCGGGACACAATTCGCGCGCGGTCAAAATCAAATTGCGCAACGCATCGTCCGTGTGCGCGTAGTCGACAATCACCAGAAACGGCTGGCCCTCCGCGATGCGCTCGAATCGGCCGGGGACGCTTTCGAGCTCGCGAATTCCGCGCTCGATCACGGCGTTGGGAATTTCCAGCGCGATGCCCGCGCCAATCGCCGCCAGAATGTTGTAAACGTTTATTTTGCCGACGAGCTTCGATTGCACTTCGATTTTGCCTGCCGGCGTTTGCGCCGTGAATTCGAGCCCCGAAAACGCGAGCTCGTATTTCTTGGTGCTGATTTGCGCGCCATTTTTCAAGCCATAGGTCACCGTGCGCGCGGCCAGACCTTCGAGCGAGTGGCCGTATGGATCATCCGTGTTCACGATAGCTGCATCCGCGGGTCCCGCGCCCGTGCCTTCGAAGAGGCGGCGCTTGGCGGCAAAATATTCCTCGAATGTTTTGTGGTAATCCAGATGGTCGCGCGTCAGATTCGTGAACACCGCCGCGGCGAAATGGCATCCCCACAAACGGTCCATGGCCAGCGCGTGCGAGCTGGTTTCCATCACCACGGCGGAACCGCCTTCATCGCGGATCTCCGCGAACATTTCCTGGAGATCGAGCGATTCGGGCGTGGTATTAATCGCGTCGCGGCTGGCACGCGGCGTGCGATATCCAATCGTACCGATCAGGCCAGTTTTCTTCCCTGCGGCGCGCAGGATCGAATCGATTAGATATGTCGTCGTTGTTTTTCCGTTCGTTCCAGTGACGCCGACGAGTTGCAGAGCGTTCGCCGGCTGGCCATAGAAATTTGCGGCCACCGATGCCAGCACACGCCGCTGCGCTCCCGGAACAATTTCGATCCATGCGATATTTTCCGCGATTCCGCTCGGACGTTTCTGTTCGCTGGCAATGGCAATGGCGCCGCGCTTCAGGGCATCCGGCACGTAACGATTGCCGTCCTCTTTTTCACCTTGCAGCGCGAAAAACAGAGTGCCGGGCGTGACTTTACGGCTGTCGTAAGCGACGGCACGAATGTCCGCATCGACGGGGCCCTTCATCGCGCCAATCTCAGCGTCCGAAAATAATTCCTTGAGATTCATTTCCGACTCAATCAGAACCTGTTCCTCGTGCCGTGACTTCAAATCATTCCATCCCTTGGATGCGACTCCACCCTTGTATTAGTTGCTGCCGCCTGTGGCGCCCGTTGCAGCGTCGCTGCTGCGGCCAAAATGGACCATAACTTTCGTGCCGGGCAGAACTTTTGTTCCAGGGTCCGGACTTTGATCGAGAGCAATTCCATCGCCAACCAAAATTGGCAGCAAGCCCAGGTGCGAGCAAGCTTCCGTGACTCCGCGAACACTCTGGCCAAGGAGTTTTGGCACAGTGACTGCTTGGCCTTCCGCAATGGCGACCGTTGACGATTCCGGAACGCTGGTCATGTCAGCGGCCGGCAGCGGCATTGACTGCGAAGCCCGTTTCGCTCTTTTTGCGAAATTCGCGTCGAATTGCGCGTCGAAAGCAGGCTGGCGCGTGCGCCGCCGCAACGACGCCTTCTCCAGATTGGGCAGCTCCGGCATGTCGTGGGGCACGTTCATGTACGCCAGGACTTGCTCGGCCACTTCCTTGAAAATCGGTCCCGCGGTGGCATTCCCCTCGTGGCCGCCAACCGGGGAGTCCAGATTCACAAGAATTGTGACCACCGGATTATTCACCGGCGCATAGCCTATGAATGAAGCGTTGTAGTTCGTCTTCGAATAGCGGCCCGTGGCGGGGTCGATTTTCTGCGCGGTCCCAGTCTTTCCGGCGGCCGTGTAGCCAAGAGGCTGGGCATAACCTTTGCCTGTCCCCTCGAGAATGACTTGCTCCATCATTTCACGCATCGTTGCCGACGTGTTTTCGTCGATAACGCGACGCGGGTCGGGATCGCCTTGCATCACAATCTGGTTTCCGTGAAGCACTTCGCGAACAATCTGCGGACGCCGCAACGTGCCGCCATTGGCGATGGCCGATTCCGCGGAAATCATTTGCACGGGCGTGACGCTGATTTCCTGCCCGATAGCGATATAACCGATGGAACTAGCCGTCCAGTCGCCCAAGGGTCGCAATAGGCCACGGTTCTCGCCGGGGAGCTTGATTCCCGTGAGTTGACCGAAACCGAAGCCGCGTATGTAATCGTAATATTTTGGCGCTCCGAGGCGCAGGGCAATTTTGATCGACCCAACATCGCTAGAATGTTCAAGAATTTCAGTCGCGGACAAAAGGCCAAAGCGAGCGTGATCATGAATGAGCTGGCCAGCTACGACGATGGATCCCATCTGGCAGTCGACCACTTCTGTCGGCTGCACCACGCCTTCCTGAAGCGCGGAAGAAAATAAAATCGTTTTGAAAATCGAGCCGGGCTCGTAGGCGTCGGATACGGCGCGATCCACGCGAATTTCGGGACGGTAGGAGCCTGCATCGTTCGAATCGAACGCGGGCCAATTGGCGACGGCAAGCAGCTGGCCCGTGTTGGGATCCTGCACGACGACCGAGCCGCCCTTCGCGTGCGTTCGTGCGATTCCGGCGGCCAATGCTTTCTCGGCAATGTATTGAATCGTTTCGTCAATCGTCAAAACGACGTTGTCGCCTTTGTCTTCGGCCGCTTCGCTGTGGTCAAACCATCTGCGCCGCGCGTCCGCGAAAACAAGCATGCGGCTGGGCCGGCCGCGAATCAATTTGTCGAGGGAGTATTCGACGCCGGCGAGTCCGTGCTCGTCCATGTCCACATAGCCGAGAACGCTGGAGGCCAGCGTGCGCTCGGGATAGAATCGTTTGTTTTCCTTCTGAAAATAAATTCCGCGCAAATTAAGCGCTTGAATTCGAGAAGCCTGCTGCGGCGTGATCTTGCGCGCAATCCACGCGAAGGAACGCGACTGCGCCAGCTTTTGCTCGATTTCTTCCGCGGGAATTCCCAGCACGTGCGAGAGCAGGCGGGCGGCCATCGCGGGATCGCTGACCTCGTCGGGGTTCGCAAAACACGAATCCACGGGAATGCTCATGGCCAGCTCGCGGCCATTGCGGTCGTAAATCACGCCGCGCATGGGGCTGATTTCGATGATGCGTTCCTGCTGGTTGTTTGCGCGTTCCAGGTATTCGCGGTAGCGGAATAATTGGAGGTAGCTGACGCGGGCGAGTACGGCGGCCATCCAGACGACTGCAAACCCAAAAATTACGAGTAGACGCAGGCGAGAACTGCTTTGCACCATGGGCTCCGGCGTGAATCTTGACACTGGTTCATCCCGCAATGCGGCGGTCCACTACCCACGCCGATTCATGGCGGGTCGCTCGAAGCCTCGAATGCACGCCAGACTTTTTGTCGCGGCAGCTCACGGCTGAACGGACTGCGTAAAACTGCGCGGCGCCAAAAAGGCGGTGCGCGGAGTGTCTGCCGCCGGCACGTACTGAGCCGGCGCGGAGACCGTCATGCCAAGCTGTTGCCGCGCAATCGCGTCAATGCGCATCGGCGAGCTGAGCGACGCGGCTTCGAGGTGGAGCTGCTGGTTCAATTCCACCGCGTGCGTGTGCCGCGCTTGGATGTCTTCAAGTTGGTAGCGCAATTGAATGTCTTCGAAATGCTGCCAGGTGTAGAGCAGGCAGCACCCGGCGAGCACCGCTCCCCAGGCCATTTTGCGCGCAAATTCGCGCAGCCGCCGCGGCGCCGCTGGGCGCACCAGGCGCGAATTATCGATATGCTTGCTGGTATAAAACTCGGTCATGACGCTTCCCTTTCGAACTCGTCCGGCCCCGGCGTGTGATCTTCCGGCGCTCGTTTTTCCATCACGCGCAATTTCGCGCTTCGCGCGCGCGGGTTCCTCTGAATTTCCGCTTCACTGGGCTGGACGACCTTCTTGGTCAAAATTCTGAAATCGCCGGTGCGCGCGAGCTGCTGAAAGGCGCGCTTCACCATGCGATCCTCGAGCGAGTGGTAGCTTAAAATCGCCCATCTCGCTCCGGGAGCTAAAGTGGCGGGGGTCCGGTTAAGAAACTGCCCGAGTTCCTCCATCTCTCGATTCACCGCTATCCGCAGCGCCAGAAACGTTTTTGTCGCGGGATGCAGTCTCTGCCTTCCCCTTGCTTTTCGGGCCCCTGCCACAACCGTTGCCAGGTGTTCTGTGTCGCGGACGGGCCGCGCGCGAACGATTGCCCTGGCGATCTTGCGTGATTCGTGCTCTTCGCCAAATTGGAAAAGCACGTTGGCCAGATCTTTTTCTGACCATTCATTCACAATTTCGGCAGCCATCAAGGACTGCTCCGGATTCATGCGCATATCCAGCGCCGCGGGCCAGCGAAACGAAAAGCCGCGCTCCGGAGTATCCAGTTCCAAACTCGAAACGCCCAGGTCGGCGATCACGCCATTGACGGTGACGACTTTCAGGCCGCTTAGCACTTCGTCGATTTTCGAGAATTCTCTGTACACCAGCGTCACCCTTCCTTCAAATTCTTTTAGCCGCTCCCGCGCCACTTCCAGGGCTTGCGCGTCGCGATCCATTCCTACCAACCGGCCCGTCGTCAGCCGCCGGACGATTTCCAGAGCGTGTCCGCCCGTTCCCACCGTCGCATCGACGTAGGTCCCGTCAGGCCTGATCCTGAGCCATTCCAAGATGGCTTCGGTCAGAACCGGCGTATGCAGCACGCTCAAAACTTAAATGCCCAGGTCGTCCAGTGCCTTCGCATCTTCGGCCGTGATCGGATTGTTCTTCATTTGCTCCAGGAACCGGGCGTGATTCCAAACTTCCAAGTGCATCAGTTGCCCGTTGACGCTGACTTCCCCCTTCATCTGCGCCGTATCCCGAAGAACCGGCGGAATCAGAATCCGCCCTTGCCCGTCAAGCTCGACCACTTGTCCGAAGTAATTCGTTCGCGTCAGGAATTTCTGTTTGGCCTGATTGTGAGAGGAAAGCTTGGCGAGCTTGCGTTCGATCTCGTCCCACACTTTCATGGGATAGATTTTGGCGCAGTCGCCGTTCTCGCTGGTCACGTAGAAGCGCTTGCCCTGCCGGCGCAGTTCGGCCAAAAAGTCGGCGGGAATTTTCACCCGTCCCTTTTCGTCGACTGTCGCTAGATAGCTTCCCCGCAGCATTCCAGACCTTGTTTGACGCGACGTTCCTGATTCCGGTCCCCATTTCACCCCAACCACTTCTTACCACTTTCTACCACTTTGTGCCCCGATTCTAGTCAGACTGCACTTCTTGTCAAGAGGAATTGCGCGAAAAAGTAAAATAATTTTTTCGTCGCGCAAGAAAAATTCTTCGCCCGCGCTTCGCCAAGAAGCGCCGTTTATCACTATATATGGTGTATTGGCTCTGAAACGCGCACTACGACTAGCCGAGCGCTTGCCGGGAGCAGTCGCAAATGTGTTCTAACAATTAACGAACGGACCCAAGCGGGAAGACAAAAACGTTCCAAATTGAACACTTATTGCCCGCCGGGATTGGGGCCCAAGCGCAGATTGCTGAGCTTGCGCAGCAAGTCCTGCTCGTTCGCGTCGAGGCCTTGCATGAATTGCGGGTCTTGCAATTTCTGCTCACGCTCTTCCGGGCTCATCCCGCCGAGAACGCGGAGTCTGCCCGTGAGAATTTGCTTGCGGTCCTGCGGCAGATTTTTCCAGCGCGGCGCAAGATCGTTGACGACTTCCTGGCGTTCCGCGGGCGTCATCCGTTCGAGCATAAGTTCACGATTGCGCATCGCTTCTCGCTGCTGCGGCGTCAACTGATTCCAGCGCTCCAGGTTGCGTCGAATCTGCTCTTGCCGTTCCGGTGGCAGGCTGCGGAATCGCGCATTGTTGCGCATAAAACGCTCTTGCTCTTCCGGCGAACGATCGCGCAGATTCTCGATCCATTTTGGCGGTAAGCCCATCAGTGCGCGGGCATTCGGCTTGCCAGGAGGTCTTCCGGCCCTTTGCTGAGCGCGCTGCATCTGCCGCTGTTGTTGCCGCTGCATGCGCGGCCCTTGCCCTCGCTGGCCGTGGAATCCCCCGCGCGGAGGCGCCGCGCAAGCGAGACTCGCCGCCAGCAGCAGCGCTGCTAGTACGGAGCCGAGTTGGAAGAGTCTGCGCATCATGAATCGCGACTAAGCCCCGCTCCCTGAACCCGGGGAATCGCTCGGCGGTTTCTGCTGCTGATCCTGTGCAGGCTGCGTCGACGCGGGCAAATCTGAGAGCGCATCGAAATTGCTTAACACGTCGTAGTTTTCGAGTACGCCCAGATCCTTGATCATGCGGAACTGCTCTTCGCTGTTCGCCGCCGTGTTTTGCAGGTTTACGGAACGCGGCCGACGCCCGCCGACCCATATCGACAACGCCACAAGCAGCGCAACAGAGACGGCGAATCGCGGCGCGGGTAACATCCAGCCCCAGAATTTCGGCTTGGGCGCTTCGGCGATCCGCTCTCGGAGCCGCGCGTCAAATGCGGGCGACGGCTCAACGGCCGGAACCTCCGCCATCACCTGCCACAGCCGCCGGAATTCTTCCGCGCGTTCTTGGCAGGCAGCGCACAACTTCAGATGGGCTTCGACCACGAAGCGCTCGTCGCTGCCGGCGCGCCCATCGAGATAAGCAATCAATGCATTCGAGATTTTTTCACAGTTCATGTCGTTTCCCCTCCCCTGCGGCCTGCGTCGCTGGTCTTGCCACCAGCAGCGCCAATTGCACCCGCAAGGTTTCGTAGGCGCGGAAGAGCAGCGATTTTAGCGCGCTTTCCGAACAGCCCAGAATTTTTCCAATCTCCGCGTAATCCATATCGTGATACTTGTGCAGCACCACGGCAGCCCGTTGCTTTTCCGGCAACGTCAAAATAGCGCCGCGAATCATTTGATTGCGCTCGCGCTCGATCAGCCTGTCGTCGGCGCGCGCTTCCCGCGATGGAAGTTGAAACGCCGGTTCGTCCTCGGCGGCGGGCGCGTCGATCGAAATTTGCATCTGCTTGTAACGGCCATCGCGAATGGCGTTCAGCGCCAGGTTCGTCGCGATGCGAAAAAGCCACGTGGTGAACTTGGCGCTCGGCGAATACTCTTTGCGCGCGCGGTAAACACGGAAGAAAACCTCTTGCGCCAGGTCTTCCGCCGCGGCCTGGTCGCGCACCATGCGGCAGAGGAAATTGACCAGCGGCTTGCGATACTTGTGCAACAGCATCTCGAAGGACAGTTCGTCCCCCGCCTTTACGTCCAGCATCAGTTGGACGTCGGATCTGGCCATAGCCTCCACATTGTATCTAACACGTGCGGGTGGTTAAAGTTGCGGGACGAAAGCGCGTGCCCAGGCGGATAGCCCCGAACTTCATTGACTTCCATGTCGCTGATTCTATTAGGCTTATGCCAGTCTTAAGACCGCGAGGACTAAACCTGGAAGGCGAGTTTCAGGGCCAGCATGATTGCCACGCCCAAAAATACCAGCAAAGCCATTCTTGCGCCGGGCTCGTGATTGACCTCGGGAATCAGGTCTGACGCGGCCACGTACAGCGTCACGCCCGCCGAAACCGGCAGCGCGATGCCCACATGCGCGCGCCATACGAGCATCAACCCAACGCCGATGAGAGTGGCCGCACCCAACACCGCGGAGGAAAGAAACGCCCTGCGCTTCCCTTGCCCGCTTGCCAGCATCAATGAAGCGACGGTAAATCCTTCTGGAATTTTGTGCAGGAAAATCGCCACGAAAATCAGCAGTCCCAATGCGCGCGACACGAGCAATCCCGAAGAGATCGCCACGCCGTCAAAAAACGTGTGAATCGCGAGGCCCAGCACGGCCGCGTAGCCCACGTGCGTTGCAGTCATCGCTTCCATGTGCGTCTCTTCGCCAAAGTGAAAATGCGGCGCCAGCGTATGCTCGAAAAAGTGAACCAGCAGATACCCCGCGAGCACCAGCAACAAGACTTCGGCGGCCTCGGTGGCAAGCCCGACGTCACGAGGATAAATCGCATACGGCTGGATGGACGCGAGCCGCAGCGATTCGGGCACCATTTCGAGCAGCGCGACCGCCAGCATGAACCCCGCGCCCAGCGCGATGAAATATTTCAGATATTCGCGCGACCACTGCCGCCGTATAACGAAAAATCCGCCGACAAGATCGGCGCCCGCCGCCAGCACGCCGAGCGATAACGCGAACGCAATTCGAGTCGCGGTGGCGCGGAACGGCGCTTCAACCGGAATGGCGGAAAAGGATAACGTCGCCGTCCTCCACAATATATTCTCTGCCCTCGAGACGCACTTGCGCGCGTTCGCGTGCCGCCGCCCAACTTCCCGCGGCCAACAATTCTTCCCAGCGCACTACTTCCGCCTTGATGAAATGCGCTTCGATGTCGCTGTGAATCGCGCCCGCTGCTTTCACGGCCGACGTTCCGCGCGGAATCGTCCACGCGCGGCATTCCGGCTCGCCGCAAGTCAAAAACGAAATCAGCCCCAGCAATTCGTAACTCGCGCGCAACAGGCGGTCGCGCCCCGGCTCCGCCAATCCGTACGCGCCCATCAATTCCTTCTGTTCCACTTCGCTTAAATCGACCAGCTCCGATTCCACTTTGCCGCAAAACGCCACCACGGCCGTGCGTGTCTTGCTTGCCAGTTTCGACAAATTGTGCTGCGCCACCGCGCCCTGCATGTCGGCCGCTTCGTCGTCTCCCAGATTCAGCGCGAAGAGCATCGGCTTGCGCGACACGAACATGAAACCGTTCACGATCTTCAGCTCGTCGGGCTTGAAGTCGAGTTCGCGCAGCGGCGTTTCCGATTCGAGCGCCTTGATGCAACGGTCAAGCACGTTTTTTTCGGCTTCCGCAAGCGGGTCCTTCTTCTTTTTCAAATCTTTTTCAACGCGTTCGAGCCGCTTCGTTGCCTGCTCCAAATCGTTCAACATCAGCTCGATTTCCACGCTCTCGATATCGCGCAACGCGTCGAGCGAGCCCGCCGGGTGCGGCATCGAGGGATCCTCGAACAGCCTGACAACGTGCATCAGCGCGTCCGCTTCGCGCAACGGCACAAGCGAAGCCGAATCTTTTGCGCGATCTTTTTGCAATCCGCCGATGTCCACGTATTCGACCGTCGCGTAGGTGATCTTCTTGGGCTTGAACAATTCGGCGAGCTTCACGATGCGCGCATCCGGCACACGCGCGATTCCCACGTGCATTTGCCCCGGCTGCGTCTTGGCATCCACGCGCACGCCCGTGAGAATGCGAAACAAACTCGTCTTCCCAACTTGCGCCAGCCCAATAATCCCTGTCTGCATACTCCCCCGTCGTACAAACGTTCGATGTTAGCACGCACGCCCCGCTTTGTAGCGCAGAGCTTCGCCTTCCGAAGTTCCCGGGTGGCCCATCCTTTGCGTCTTTTGCAAAGGGTGGGACTGTCGTTCGTGATCAGTTTTTGTGTCCCCCATCCTTTGCGACTCTTGCAAAGGGTGGGAAGAAACGTTCACCACCTCATTCCCTCTTCCTTCACCCACGGCGCCAAGTCCATCCGAACCTTCCCCGTGATCCCCTTCGCGTGAGATAGATAACTGCTCCAAGGCCACATCTGCGGTTCGTCAACCAACCCGCGCTTCACCGGATTCATGTGCATGTACCGCAACTTCTCGTTGAGCTTTTTCCACGTACGAATATTGAAATCATAATATCGGCGCTCCCAAAATTGGCTTAGCTCCGCCGCCGGTGCTCCGCGGAGGCCGCGAATTTTTCGCGAGCTTCTCTGCTTCAACACCTGCATCACGGTCGAGGGCGTCGCGCCAGGCGCCTCCCCGATCACAAGGTGAACGTGGTCAGGCATGACAACATATCCGAGCAACGCGAAACTGTAACGGTCGCGCACTTCCCCAAGAATCTGGACGAATCGATCGCGCGCAGCCTCCGACCCGAGCAACTGGGCACGCCGATAGCAACCGAAGGTTATGAAATGTAAGTGCCCATATCCGTAGATTCGCCTGAGGCCCTGAGGCATAAGAATCCGAGTATATTATCGGTGCTACTTTACTGGTGAGTTTATTGCGTGCAACTGACGGAACTCCCACCCTTTGCCAAAACCGCAAAGGATGGGCCACCCGGGAACTTGCACGACGCTTGCCCTCCATAACTGGGTGCCCCATCCTTCGCCGCCTCTGCGAAGGGTGGGATGCAAGCAAAAGATGGGCCACCCGCGAACTCGCCCGACGCTTGCCCTCCGTAACTGGGTGCCCCATCCTTCGCCGTCTCTGCGAAGGGTGGGAGCCTTTGTAGGGCCCGATCGGATTCACTGTTTATCCTGACGCAGGAAGGGAGGAACGAACGCCGGGTGCCCCATCCTTTGCAACCTTTGCGAAGGGTGGGATGCCTTTGTAGGGCCCGATCGAACTTATCGGGCCGCCGCGCCTTCGTCAGGGCATGGCTTTTTACCCTGGGTGCCCCATCCTTCGCCGCCTCTGCGAAGGGTGGGATCAAGCAAAAGATGGGCCACCCGTCCAAACATCGGAGTATACTTAGCCAATAATCCCCTCGATCGCATTATGCGGGGCTTGCTGTGACGCGAACATTTCCAATACTGGTTCTCCGAATCGAATTCTAGTTTGGGACTGGAGTAGCCGAACATGTTGCTGTTCAAATATGTAAGCCCAGATTCAGTTGTGAAGGTATTCGAACGCACAGACGAATTATCTATCCGGTTTGGCTACCCACGGACATACAACGACCCATATGAGCTATTTCTCCAGCCAGAAGCACCGCTGCAAGACGAGGAAGAACGAGCGTTTTACAGCTATTTTCTAGGCGAGTTAACGCAAGCCCCGGTGGCATGTTTTTCGAAGAGGCCAGATTCTGTTGTGATGTGGGCGCATTATGGTAGAGACGGCACAGGAATATGCCTCGCCTTCGACGAAGACGAACTCGTAGATCAATTCCCGATTGCGTACGTCAAAGACATCACATACTCAGATGATCCCGCTAAAATTCCGTCTCGCATCATTAAGTACGCCTTCACAACCGGAAAGCGGAGACACAGTCTTGCACTGCTGAACATCGGACGTAGCGCAGCCTACTTTATGAAGCGCAGCGACTGGCAGTACGAAGCCGAGAGACGAGTTGTAGTAACACCGGACGCAGTGCAAGATCGCAAAGGGGTCTTGCGTGGCAAGGTTAGCCCAAAGGCTCTGCGGTACGTCATTCTTGGACCGAGAATAGAGCCCGGTATCAAAGAACTGTGCCAAGAGCGTGCGCGAGAATGGAGCGTCGCCGTCATCGAGCTGAGAATCGGCGCCAAAACATTTGTACCCTTTTTCACAGGTGCGGGCATGCCCGCTGGGACCTGGACCGGCGCTAGTTTTGAGGAAGTTGCAGAAGTCTGCGGAGAGTGCGGAGAGCCCGCCAATCTTTTGGAATCAGGTAAGTGTCAATGGTGCGATATCAGCGAATGGGCCAGAGACTCGGCACCGCGGCGCAGTTTGCTAACTCTAACTTTGATTGAGGGCATTGACGACGGCATTCCCTTGCAGTTC
This sequence comes from Candidatus Acidiferrales bacterium, assembly GCA_035933995.1. GTDB lineage: Bacteria > Acidobacteriota > Terriglobia > Acidiferrales > UBA7541 > DAHUXN01. Next base: position 12,356 of record DASYYI010000227.1, read on the forward strand.
GACGGATTAGAGCCTAGAGGACGACTGATAACGCAGCGGACAAAGAGCAGTCCAAGTTCCGGATAGAAGCAAACATTCATCCCCCGCTTTTTTCCTTGACTTCTTGTTAACTCTCTGGTACACATATCTCCTCAGGCTGCAGAGCCAGCCAAACAATTCGCGCAAGAGAAGTGCAAGGCCGCCTCGGGCGGCTTTTTTCGTTTTTAGGCGCACCGCAGCTGGAGTTTCCAGCGAAGGCGGGCTCGGCGCGCCGTAGCTGCAGGCCAGCGAAGGCGGCTAGCGAGACGGTTCGTTGATTTGCAAATCGCGTGCCATGTAGAATGAGAGCGGCAACAGGAAAATGACCAAGAAAGCGATCTCCGCCGGCCCGGTACACAGCTTGCCGGCGGATTTACGAAAAGCTCTCATTTCCGACGCGGCCGCGCGGGCAAAATGGGAGGACATCACGCCTCTCGCGCGCAATGAGTGGATCTGCTGGGTTACCTACGTCAAGAAGCCGGAAACCCGAAGGGACCACGTCGAGCAGGTACGCACGCGCCTCAAAGAAGGACAGCGCCGGCCCTGTTGCTGGCCCGGCTGTCCTCACCGGCTAAAAACCGGTACGCCCGAATAAAAACTAATAAAAAAAAGGCCAAAAACGTCATGGTAACTCTTGCAGACAATCCGCCACTAACCCGAACGAACACAATGGCTTGCACGATCCATGGCGGCGAAAATTCTAATCGGTACACAAAACACCAGTCGCAAAGAATCAAGTTGCTGAAAACGCAGCACATAAGAATTTCTAATCGGGACTGAAATGCGGCTTTTCGGCGTTCTTTGCCATCCCGAGCGAAGTCGAGGGATTTCGCAGTGCGGAACTGGCTCGCCACTAGCCACTCGTCACTCGCCACTGCATTTGTCTAATCGAGTTTCTATGGGAAATTAGAAATTGAGCCAATTCACTGAAAATAAATCGCGGACGCAAAGTCTAATCGAGTTTTTTCGCCGTTTTTTTCGGCACAATGTCCATTTTCGGACATCGCTGGTGAATGCATGAACGCTGCCACCAAAATCACAACGCCGCTTCCGCTCGGCGAGCCGGCTTCCATCGCCAGCGGCGCGAAGCTCTGGCCATTTGATCACAAGCTCGCTATCGAGCATCTGTCCAAAAACGATCGCCGCCTGGCGCGGCTGATCGAGAAAGCCATCGAATTTCGCCTGGAAATCGAAGAGGCGCAAAGCCCCTACGAGGCGCTGCTCGAAGCCATCGCATACCAGAGCATCTCGGGCAAAGCTGCGGCGACGATTTTTGCGCGCATCAAGGCGCTCGGCGCAAACGGCCGCTGCCCTACACCTGAGGAAATCCTTCGCGTGCGCAAACCGGCGCTGCGCAAAGCGGGGCTTTCTGGCGCGAAAATTTTAGCGGCGAAAGATTTGGCGCGGAAAACAATCGAAGGCGTGGTGCCAACTCTCGAGGACGCGCAAAAAATGTCCGACCAGGAACTTGTCGACCGCCTGATTTCCGTGCGCGGCATTGGCGCGTGGACCGTCGAGATGTTTTTAATCTTCCGGCTCGGGCGTCCCGACGTGCTGCCTATCCACGATTACGGCGTGCAAAAGGGATTCGCGCTGACGTACGGCAAGAAAGATATTCCGAAGCCGCGTGAACTTGCCAAATTCGGCGAGCGCTGGCGGCCCTATCGCACCGTCGCTTCGTGGTATTTGTGGAGAGCGGTACAACTGGCGGGAAAAGACGCTCGTAAAGTGACAAAGACAACCACGGCGCGGCGAAAACGCGCCGCCAAAGCGAAAGCGTCGCGCCCCAAGTCAGCGCGCTGACGCAATTCGCCGGCAGTTATTTTTTCGCGGGAGGCGTAACAGCCGGAGCGCCCGGAACCGGCCGCTGGGTTCCCTGCCACACGGTCAGGAACAGCGCCACGATTCCCGCGATCAGCACGCTCATTTCCAGCCGCACAGAGACGACGTGCAAGTGATCGAATCGTTGCCGTAATGGGCTACTGGCCGCGGTGCTGGCGTACGAGCCCATTTGCTGTCGCAAATGATCCATCGTTGGCATGATCCAGAGCTGCGAAACGAGCGTCACGATCAGCATCAGCTCAACAAGAATCGACGCGGGCCGCACCAAACTCTTCCACGAACGCGCGGCAATCAGAGCCACAACCAAATAAACAATTGCCGCGACGATTCCCAGGACGTGCAGTTGCAAAATAAGTATCGCGACGATATTTCCAGCGTCATCGGGATTTTTCAACGTGGTGAACAACACTCCGGCCACGAAGCCGAAGAAAATCATGCCGCCGACCCAGGTGCCTAACGTGAAAACCTTCAAGAAACGCCAGACCGTCGTCATCGCCTTTTCCGCTAAAATGGAGTTCGTTCCCGGGCGCGATAATACGCCCCACGCGAGGCAATCTCAAAGCGTTTTGGATTTGCAGCGGAATTGGTAATGGTGGGCGATCAAGGACTTGAACCTTGGACCTCTCCCGTGTGAGGGGAGCGCTCTAACCAACTGAGCTAATCGCCCCGGCAAATATTATTGCACAGGATTATCGCACAGAAGGGCACACAAATTGGAGACCATGGTCACCGCCACGAATTCGCAGCTTGCGCAGATCCAGCAAACGATTGGCCGCGTCATCAAGGGCAAGGAAGAAGTCATTCAACTGGCACTGGTGACGCTGCTGGCGCGCGGGCACCTGCTGATCGAAGACGTTCCTGGCACGGGCAAGACCACGCTGGCGCACACGATTGCGCGCGCCTTTCACTGCTCGTTCCAGCGCGTGCAATTTACTTCCGACATGCTGCCCAGCGACGTGATCGGAATCAGCGTCTTCAATCCGAAGCGCGAGGAATTCGAGTTCAAACCGGGGCCGCTCTTCGCAAATATTGTGCTGGCCGACGAAATCAATCGCACCACGCCGAAAACGCAATCCGCACTGCTGGAAGCGATGAACGAATCGCAAGTGACCGTCGACAATCATACGCATCCGCTACCGCATCCTTTTCTCGTGATCGCCACGCAGAATCCCATCGAGCATCACGGGACGTATCCTTTGCCCGAATCGCAACTCGACCGTTTCCTGATGCGCATTCGCATGGGCTATCCGGCGCGCGAAAGCGAGAAACAAATTCTGCGCAACAATGGCTCGGCGGCCGTCGAAGAAGTTCCGCCGGTGATGGACGCGACGGAAGTGTCCGCGATGCAGGACGCAGTGGTTCGCGTGCGCGTCGACGACAGCCTGCTCGATTACGCGTTGGAAATTGTGGAACGCACGCGCCAATCGGAGCAGCTAAGCCTTGGCGTCAGCCCGCGAGGAGCCGTGATGCTCCATCGAGGCGCGCAGGCTCGCGCTTTTCTCGAAGGCCGCGATTATTGCCTGCCGGACGATTTCAAAAATTTGATCCTGCCCGTCTTCGCGCATCGCGTAGTCGTTAGCTCGCGCCACACTTCGACGCGCAAAAAATCCGAGCAGGCTGAATCGATTCTCTCCGAAATCATCGACTCCACGCGCGTCCCGCTCTAATCCCATGGCCGCATCGCGAATGTTGAATTGGTGGCGCGAGCGCGACAAGCCCGGCTGGCGCAATTTCGCCGCCGCGATGGTCACACTCGGCCTCGCGCTGCTCCTCGCGCTTTATTCCGCGGCGATGGCGGAGACGGGCCGCACGATTTTCGCCGCATTATCCGCGGTGCTCGCGCTGCTGATGGCCGGATGGGTCGCCGTCGCCATCGTGCCGAAAATGGCGCGCCGCACCAGCCTCCGATGGCTTCTCTATCAAGTCGACTACCGATTGACGCGCGAAGGAATTATTTATCTCGCGGCAGTTTTCGTTATCGTTCTCGCCGCGATCAACACCGGCAATAATCTGCTGTTCATGATTCTCGCGTGCCTGCTGGCAGGCATTTTAATTTCAGGAATTATTTCCCGCGTGGTGCTGACGGGCCTCGAACTGAATATCGAATTGCCCGAGCACGTTTTCGCGGGCCAGCCGATTCTTGCAAGCGTCGAAGTGCGGAACGAAAAAAACATGATGCCTTCGTTTTCGCTGCGCGTGGTTGGCACGGGAGAAAAAACGGGCGCTGAGATTCTCTCGCGTCCTGTTTATTTTCCGTACATCCCGCACGAAAGCGCGGCGCGGCAGAAAGTGGAATTGCTTTTCCCGCGGCGTGGAGTCTACCGGCAGAGCGCCTTCGGCATTCGCACGAAGTTCCCGTTTGGTTTTTTAGAAAAAACGCGCCACGTCGATTCCGAGATGGAGCTCGTCGTCTACCCACACGTGGAACCCACGGACGAATTCTACGAAATCTTGCCGTTGCTGACGGGCGAGATCGAGACTCTGCACCGCGGGCGCGGACACGACCTCCATTCGATTCGCGATTATTTGCCGACGGATAGCGCGCGTTTCGTTGACTGGAAGGCTTCCGCAAAATCCGGCGCGCTGAAGATTCGAGAATTCGCGCGCGAAGATGAGCGCCGGCTCGTTCTGGCGCTCGATTCTTTCGTCGGCCCCGCCGAATCCGAAATGAACGAGACCGCAAAACTCCACACGGATTCGCACCGGCATGAGGGGAGCGCGTCGCGAGAGGCAAGAGCTTCGCGTGAAGCGAGTGCGTCACGTGAAAGCGCCCGCGTCAAAGAACAGAACAAAGAGCAAAACGAAAAACAGAACGAAGAGCAGAACAAACGTTTCGAGCGTGCCGTCTCGCTCGCCGCTTGCATCGCCTGGCACTTCTACGAAGCGCGCGCCGTGATGCAATTCTGCACGCCCGGAATGTCCACGCCCATGACCGCCGCGGGCGACATCATCTACGATGTGCTGCGCGAACTCTCCTACATCCAGCCGCGTCGCGAAGGTGCGCGCTCAACATTCCTGGAAACAGTGGCCACGCAATCGGAAGGCTTCAAAATCGTCATCACCAACCAGCCGCAAGGCAGCATCCCCACGTCGCTATGGGCCTCCTCCTACTTCATTTTCCTCGACTCGCTGTAGCCTCGTTTCTCATTTGGCCGTGCTTGAATTTCGCTGAGTACAAGTGGCAAAATGCCGAGTAGCCTGTTGAAAAAGTACATCTGATCGTCATTTCTGCCGCCGCGAGGGGAAGCGGAGTTCGCACAAATCCAAGGAAACAGCAGATTCCTCCTCGCGGTTGCTCGTCGGAATGACAGCGAGTAGAGTTTTTCAACAGGCTCCTAGGGGACAAAGATGGTTTACCTGAAGAGTTTCCTCGCGGGCATCGTCGCCTTGATCTTGTCGGTGTTTCTAATCCCTATAGGCTTGGGGATATTTTTCACGGTCGGTCGAATACTGCGGCCAACAGCCATGACCGGAGGAGAGATAGGCTGGGACCTCCGTTCCTTCTTCGCAACGTCGATAATTCCGTGGATAGTAGTAATCACTATCTTCTGTCTTGGCTTCTACTGGGAATTTAGAAGGGCATCACGGGCCTCATAATAACTGGCAGATCATGTTGCCATGGGACGACACCGGCTCAGTGCTCGGCCAGGAGATTTTTCCAGCGGGACCAGGCGTCGTCGCGGGCTTTGGCGTTCGCGGGCGTGGCGTCCGGAGCTTCGCCGGCACGCATGAAACCGTGGCCGGCGCCGTCATAAGTGACCGGCTCGTACGTCTTGCCCGCAGCTTTCATTTGCTGAATCGTGTCCGGCACAGTTGCGCCGATGCGTGCGTCATTGCCGGCGTAAAATCCATATACCGGAGCGGTGATGCGCGCCATCGCGTCCGTCGTCGGCTGCACGCCATAGAACACAAATGCAGCTGCAAGGTCCTTGCGATTCGTCGCGAAGCGAAAACTTTGCCCGCCGCCCCAGCAGAATCCGGCGACGAAGAGTTTGCCATTGGAAGCGGGCAGCTTCAGCGCATAATCCGCGACGGCATTCAGGTCAGCGGTAATCTGATCTGGATTCAAATGGCTCACGGCTTCAGTGGCGCCGCCCTGCGGAAAATCTTTCGTGCGACCGCCATTAGGACCCATGCCGGAGAGCAAATCGGGCGCGACGGCAATATAACCAGCCTCAGCAACCTGATCGGCGAGGTCCTGCACCCAATCTGTCATGCCAAAAATTTCATGAATAATCAGAACCACAGGGCGCTTCGACGCGGATTCTGGATAAACGACGAAAGTCTCGACGGCGCGATCACCATGCTTGACCGTCACCCATTCGCGATGGCGCGGCGACTTCTCCACTTTCGCTTGCGCCCAATCCTGCGCGGCGGCAAGCGGAACACACAGAAGAATCAAAACCAAGGTAAGGGCGGTGCGCTTCATAGAGGCCTCTATTCGATGAACCTGGATGCCGCGCGCCAAATGCGCAGCTTTCGTTTCGCGGCGATAATACACGCGGCGCTCATTGCCCGCAAGATTGCGCGCATAGTATAAGAATAGCCCAGTCTCGCGATGAGTCTCTCACCCCGCCAACTCGCACTCCTTCGCCGCAATCTCCTTGCCTGGTATCGCGCGAATCGGCGCGATTTTCCCTGGCGGCGCGGGCACGACCCGTATCGCATTTGGCTCGCGGAAATCATGTTGCAGCAAACGCGCATTGCCGCCGTGCTGCCCTACTACGAACGTTTCCTCGAGCGCTTCCCGAATGTGCGCGAGCTCGTCCGCGCCCGCGAAAACGAAGTCATGAAATATTGGGCGGGCCTCGGATATTACAGCCGCGCGCGCAATTTGCATCGCGCCGCAAAGATAATCGTCCAGGATCACCGCGCGCAATTTCCGCGAGAACTGAAGCAAGCGCTCGCGCTTCCCGGCATCGGCCCCTACACCGCCGCCGCGATTCTCAGCATCGCGTTCGACGTGCCGCTCGCTGCGCTCGACGGCAACGTCGCGCGAGTTCTCGCGCGACTCTTCGCTGTGCACGGCAATCTGCGCGTAGCGAAAACGTGGCGCAAACTCGCAGTCGCGGCTCAAACGCTTCTGCCATCGCGCACATCCGGCGACTGGAACCAGGCCATGATGGAACTCGGCGAGACGATCTGCACGCCGCGCTCGCCGAATTGCAACGCTTGCCCAATCGCGCGCCACTGCAAAGCCCGCACCCTCGGCATCGCAGAAAAATTGCCCACTGCGCGTCAAAAACGCGTGCCCGCCAATGTCCACATCGCCGCAGCGGTCCTTGTCGATTCGCGCGGACATACTTTGCTCACAAAAATTCCCGGCGCTCACGACTCGGTGCTCTTTTCGCGCCTGTGGCAATTCCCCGCTGTCGCCCTCACGGGCAACGGTGATTCCAGACACGACCCAGCTCAGAGTTCAGTCCATCATTCAGCCGACGTTCGTGCCAATGGCGCCGAAGATAAACTCGCCGAGCACTTGCGCGTCTCTCTGGGAATCCTGGAGCAGGCGCTGACGCCGCTGCCTGTGGCGGCGCACACAGTGACGTTTCGTAGAATCACACTCGCGCCTTTTCTCGCGCGCGTCTCGCGCCTGCCGAAGCGTCCCCACTGCCGCATTTTGCCGCTCGCGAAACTGGCGCGTCTTCCCATATCGAGCGCGACGAAAAAAATCGCCCGCGCCGCGATCAACGCATTGGCCCAGTAACAGGTTCGCTCCCGCGCGATTTGAGAAGCAATTTTGCGCAGCGGCGCAATGTTAAAATTAACGGATGGCCCAAGCCCTCGCAGTTACGCCTGCCGTGAAAACGCAGCCGCTTCCGGTCATCCAGCGATATTTCGAGGTTTCGCTTTTCCTGCTGGTCGCCACGGGCATTCTGGCGCTGATCGCCACGGGCAAACTTGACATAGTGACGACCGTTGCGGCGGCCGTCGCGCTGGCTTACAAAGGCTGGGGCATCGCGCGCGGGCGCGGACCTGAACTGACGCATCGCAACGCAACTGCATTTGTCCTTGGCTATTTCGTTTTCTTCCCTGTCGACCTTTGGGTCTTCTCGCGCGACCTAGCCGCCAGCGCGCCGAATCCTCTGCTCTACGCCGCGCTGCTCGCCGCGATTCACTTGCTGATTTTCGCTTCGATTGTTCGCCTTTATTCCTCGCGCACGGTTCGCGATTATATTTTTCTCGCGTTGCTGGCCTTCGCCACAATGCTGGCGTCGGCCATTCTTACGGTGAACACGACGTTCCTTATCGCGCTGGCCGTGTTCCTGCTGCTTGCGGTCTCCAGTTTCGTCGGACTCGAAATCCGGCGCAGTTCCGAAGGCGCGGTTTTTCCAACGTTCGAGCCGGGAAGCGCGGCCGCTCGGCGCCTCCATCGCGCTTTGGGATTGACTTCCGTGCTGGTCGCCGCCAGCGCGTTGGTGATTGGCGGACTGATTTTCTTCCTCATCCCGCGCTTCACCGCCGGCTACATGGGCGCGTTCAACCTGCAGCCCACGTTGATGACCGGCTTCACCGACAATGTGGAACTCGGCGAAATCGGCGTGATCAAACAAAGCAGCGAAGTGGTGATGCGCATTCGCGTGCAAGGCGATGCGGCGCGCGCGCAAGAAATTCACTGGCGCGGCATGATCCTCACGAATTTCGACGGCAAGCGCTGGTTCACGCCCGCGACCGATTCCATTGTGGTCACTCCGGATGGCTCGGGCGCGTACCAGCTGGGCGTCGCGCCGCTTCCCGCGGATTCCTTTTATCTATTGCGCTATACGGTGCTGATGGAGCCGGTCGCCACGGACGCCATTTTCGTCGCTGCGCGTCCGACGACAATCTGGGGGCGCTTCGAATCCGATTCTGGAGGCGATCGCGCGCGAAGTTATCTGATTTTCAATCGCACGGGCACGCTCCTGAATCCCTTTCATAATACGACCGCCGTGCATTACGACGCCGTCTCGCAGATTCCCACGGTGCCGCCGCAAAAATTGCGCGATGCGACGGCCGTGTATCCGCCGGACATCAGTTCCACTTATTTGCAACTGCCCAGACTTGACCCGCGCATCAAGCAGCTTGCGGAAAGAATCACCGCGCACGCTCCGACGCCGTATGACAAAGCCTCGAACATCGCGCTGTATTTGCGGACGCGCTTCGGCTACACGCTCGATCTATCGGACATGAACCATCGCGATCCGCTGGCGTATTTTCTTTTCGTCAAGCGCGCGGGCAATTGCGAATATTTTGCGTCGGCGATGGTCGTTATGCTGCGCACGCTGGGCATTCCCGCGCGGTACGCCACTGGATTTCTCGCCGGCGAATATAACGATCTGGCGCACGATTACATTGTTCGCGGCAGCGACGCGCACAGTTGGGTCGAAGCCTACTTCCCCGGCTATGGGTGGATCACTTTTGATCCCACGCCGCCGGGAGACGAAAAACACAATGGCGCGTTCGCGCGGCTGGGAATGTATTGGGATTGGTTCCAGTTCAGCTGGAATGAGTGGATCATCAACTACGATTTCGCGCACCAACTTTCGCTGGCTCGCAACATTCACGAATCGTCGCGCGCGTGGTCCGACCGCGCGTCGCAGTATTATCAGGCGAAGCGCCGCGAAACGATTGACCGTTTGAAACTCTGGCAGGCGCGCTTGTCGAATTCGCCATACTCTCTTCCGGGCGCACTTGTATTTCTACTTCTCATGCTGATTTATTTTCGCGGGCGCGCCATGGGCGGCTTCGTCGCCATTCGCTGGAACTTGCGCGCGCATCGCGAAGGCAAATTGCCGGCTGACCTCGCTGTATTCGAGTACCGCCAGATGCTGCGCCTGCTCGAACGCCGCGGCTGGCGCAAATCCGCCGCGCAAACGCCGCTCGAATTCGCCGCGTCCATTCGCGTTCCCGAATTTGCCGGCCCCGTCGCCGAGATCACCGAAATGTATCAGTCCGCACGCTTCGGCTCGCATCCCGCCGACGCCCGCCGCGTCATCTCCTTGCTGGCTATGCTCAAACAGCTTCGCTTTTCGCGCAAAAGCTAATGCATAGTTCAATTTTCTGAAACTGTTCCTCTTCGACGAGCAAAACACATTGCGGGTTTGGTTCAAGCGTCCCTGAAGCTACACAGTCAAGGGCCAAGTTTTCACGGCGAGTTGCGCCAACTTCTTTTGGCGCTCATTGATTTCCTTGATGCCCCATATGGAATAACTTGCAACTTCCGACGTGAGGGAAAAATTCGATTCCTTCAATGTCGGCTTCTTGTTAGCAAAAGACGCGTTTCCAATAACCGAATTCTGTTTCGCCTGCAAAATGACCATATTCCCGATGCGTTTGTAATAGGCGGCAGCCGTATCCGCATCAATATGCGCCCATCCGGCGCCCGGATTCTCCGGCAAAATGTGCTCTAAATTAATGACTTGTTCCTCGTCTGACGGAACAAACTCAGGCTGGGGATCACCCTTTCGTTTCAACTCCATTGCACGCAGATAGTATCGGGCCAAATAATTCAGCGACACGCGCGCCTCCGCGAAGGCTGCCTCAAATATGGCATCGCTCGGCACAACGTCCTCCATCGCTGATGCCAACAGTTTGGCAGTTTTGACCTTGCCAGTGCCCACTTCCTGAGTCCTCAAAGCGTAGTTCCGATCCAGTAGGCCGCCTCGGCCACCAGCAATAAGGAACCGAACGGACCAAAAAACGAAAAGCTTAAACGCCAATCTGGCTTCTTTAACGGAGAAGTGTTTTGCAACTGCGAACATTAGTGGCCGAATCTGGGCTACGCGCAGATCGCGATTCATCGTTGCGATGTGCTTCCTAGTGCTAGTTCCATACTCACTCCACTTCCTGTGATCAGAGTTAAAGAGGGCTGCGTAGTCGCTCGCGCTTTCGGCTAGCTCCGCGAGGAACTCTAAGGCTCGCGCCTGACTGTTGATCGTCTGCTTTACCTTATCGAAAACTTCACGCTGTTTGGTGGGGCCGTTCTTAGCAATGAGCAGATGATGTAGGTACGTGACCGTAACGTCTTCTTCGCCAAGGGATTCCAGGACGCCGAGCATTTGGGCCCATTTCTGCTGTCCCTCCTTGATGCGATCGCCAGCAAAGCTGAGCAGGTGGTTCTTGAGAAGGTCGGCTTGGGATGCCTTCAGGCCACGGTCATTCAAGGTTTCGAACATTACGAACGCATTGAGGTGATCGGGCACCCTCAGGAGAATAACTTGCGCCCCATCGCGTACAAACTTGACCCACTCAAGCAGACGAGCTATGCGCGCCGGTTCCTTATACGGCTCTAAAATGCCCTGAATATGCTGGGCGGCAATCTCGGCGGCTTTCTTGATTCGCTGATGCGAATCCTTAGTAGGTTCAATCTTCCGGTCCGAGCTGTCGGGGGCTGAGACGATACATCTCGTGAAGAACTCATTGTCGTCAACATTTAGTCGGAGCTTCGGGACAGTTTCTGTTGTTTCAAGATCGGTCGTTTTGAGAAACTCCTGCTCAATAGAAACTGCTCGTTTCTCATCGTTGTTTCGGAAGAAATAGTCACGGATTGCGGCCAGTAAAATCGTCGTGGTTGCAAGGCGCTGCTGGCCATCCGAAACCTCTGGAATGTCCGCGCTACCCCGTGTCAACACAATGGTCCCGAGAAAATACGTAGCTTGATTATTTGCGACCGCATTCGCGAAATCCCTAAAGAGATCCCATACGTGCTCTTCTTCCCATGAATATTCACGCTGGTTGAGCGGAACGGCGAGACGATTATGCGCCAGCACAGCTCCAATTCCTTTGTGCTCGAAGCCTATCGTCTCTTCTTTAGAATGCAACGCGAGGGCCATAAATTACTTAATCTCCAGCACTTCTTTTTCCTTCGACGCGGACAAATCCTCCACTTTTTTTGTTTCTGCGTGGGTCAGCTTTTCGAGTTCGTCGAGAGCGCGCTTCTTGTCGTCCTCGCTGATTTTCTTTTCTTTTTCGAGTTTCTCGACGGCTTCCTTGATGTCGCGCCGGATATTGCGCACAGCGGTGCGGTGATTCTCCAGAACTTTGTGAATCATCTTCACCAAATCCTTTCGACGCTCCTCCGTCAGCGACGGAATCGGCACGCGCAGCACTTTTCCGTCCGAAGTCGGATTCAACCCCAGATCGGAAGTGCGAATGGCCTTGTCGATCAGCGGGACGGCGGTGGGATCCCACGGCGCAATCGTGATAATCGTCGGATCGGGGACTGAAAGCGAGCCGAGCTGATTGATGGGCATCGGCGTCCCGTGATAATCCACGCGAATGCTATCGAGCAACGCCGTGTTCGCGCGGCCGGTCCGCACCCCCGCCAAATCCTTGCGAAAATCCTCGACCGCTTTTTCCATGCGCGTTTTTGCCTGCGCCAGCGCGTCTTTTGTACTCGCAATCGTCGTCATCAGTTCCGCCTCACCCTCTTACGTTGTCGCTCTTGCTTCTCTGCGTTCTCTGCGGTGAATCTTTTTGTTTTTCGAGTTTCGTTTCTGAGTAGAATCCATCGCGGCACTGCAAAGCCGCCTCGCCGAAAAACGAAAAGCAGATCCCTGCCTGCGGCGGGCAGGCCTCGCCGCATGGCGGCTCGGGATGACAAATTCGTGGAAAGGCGCGTTCGAGACCATGATGTCAACAGAGCTAGATGGCCTCTAGTCCCTGGCTTTTCACGCCGTGACCATCGAACCGACTTTCTCGCCCATCACCACACGCTGCAAATTCCCCGGCACGTTCATGTTGAAAACCAGGATCGGCATTTTATTGTCCATGCACAACGAAATCGCCGTCGAATCCATCACCGAAAGCCCTTTTTTAATTACATCAAGGTAAGAAATCTTCTCGAACATCCGCGCGCCCTTCACTTTCTCAGGGTCCGCGTCATACACGCCGTCGACGCGCGTCGCTTTCATAATCACTTCCGCTTTGATTTCCATGGCGCGCAAGGCCGCCGCCGTGTCCGTCGAAAAATAAGGATTGCCCGTCCCCGCCGCGAAAATCACGATGCGCTGCTTCTCCAAATGTCGCGTGGCGCGCCGGCGAATGAACGGCTCGGCCACCTGATGCATTTCAATAGCGCTGAGCAAGCGCGTGTGGCATCCGAGCTTTTCGAGAGCGTCCTGCAGCGCGAGTCCGTTGATCACCGTCGCGAGCATGCCCATGTAATCGCCGGTCGCGCGATCGATCGCGAACGATTTCTGCCGGCCGCCGCGAAAAATATTTCCGCCGCCCACCATGATGGCCACTTGCACGCCGAGGGCATTCACTTCCTTCAATTCCTGAGCGATCCCCGCGACCGTTTCCGCGTGAATGCCCGAGCTCAGCGGCCCTTGCAGCGACTCGCCGGAAAGCTTCAGAACAATTCGCTTATAGACAGGTCCGTGCCCGTCGCCAGTTTTCGCGTTAATTTTCGCGCTGGCTTTCGCGTTAACGTTGGCGGCAATTTTTGGCGTGGGCATCTCTAGGGCTTCCCGTCTTCCATCGTATGGCTGAAGGATTAGCGTCTGCTGTCGCACGCATTCTAGCAGAGATTTTCGCCGCAGGCACACAGGTCTCGACAGCATTGTGCCGACCACAAAATATGTTCCGCAAGATTAGGTCTGAAACTCAGGAACCCAATGAGGACGGCTTCACGGGGGAGGCGGCTGCCGGCGCGGGTGAGGCGCCTTGCGGCCCCGCTGAATCTTGGCCTGCGGCGCCAGCGGCCGACGCGCCTGCGCCATCCGATTCGCCCACCTTGAATCGCGCGTAACGGCGCACGGCGATATTTTCGCCGAGCTTGGCGATCGCCTGATCGATCAATTCTTTCACCGTCAGGCCCTCGTCGCGAATGAAGTGCTGCTCGTAGAGGCAATTCTCTTCGTAGAATTTCTCCATCTTGCCGCTGACGATTTTTTCGAGCACCGCGTCCGGCTTTCCGGTCGCGCGCGCCTGCTCCTTATAGATCTCGCGCTCGCGATCGAGCACTTGCTGCGTCACTTCCTCGCGGCGCAGAAAGCGCGGATCGAGCGCTGCAACGTGCATCGCCACGTCGTGACACAGCCTCTGGAAATCCTCGGTGCGCGCCACGAAATCGCTTTCGCAATTCAACTCCAGCAGCACGCCGATTTTTCCGCCCGCGTGGATGTAACTCGAGACAAGGCCCTCCGAAGTGGTTCGCTGCGCTTTTTTCTGCGCGGCTGATTGCCCCTTCTTACGCAGAATCGTGGTGGCCTGGTCGAGATCGCCTTTCGCTTCGATGAGCGCTTCCCTGCACGCGGCGAACCCTGCGCCCGTGCGCTCGCGCAACTCTTTCACAAGTTGCGCCGGGACATTTGGTGTATTTTCCGGTGTCGCCATTTTCTGGTCCGTATCCTTCCGAATCAATTCCGAAATTGCCGACTGATCTTGCGGTTTAAAAAGCTGCACAGGCGCTATGCGGCGCCATCTTTCGCGATGTCCACCGCGGGAGATTCCTCGGCGGGCGCTTCTTCGGCAGCCGCTTCCGCCACCGGCTCACCTTCCACGAAATCGCCTTCCTGCTTTTCATACTGCTCGTAGGCGCTCGTGTCCACGTATTCGACGCCCTCTTCGCCGCCCTCTGCGCCTTCGGCCGCTTTCTGCTCGGCGATTTGCGTCTGCTCGTATTGCTGACGGCCGGCGAGAACCGCGTCCGCAATTTTCGATGTGAACAGGCGTATCGCGCGCAACGCGTCGTCGTTGCCAGGAATCACCCAGTCGACAAGATCGGGATCGCAATTCGTATCCACGATCGCGACCACGGGAACGCCCATGCGCCGCGCTTCCTTCACCGCGTTCACTTCCGCGTTCGGATCGATCACGAACATCAAATCCGGCAGCGCGGTCATGTTCTCGACGCCTTCGAAATTCTGGTTCAGGTGCTTCAACTCGCGATCATGCCGCGCCGCTTCTTTTTTCGGCAGCGTGGTCACGCGTCCGTCCTCGACCATGGCTTTCAGCAGCTTCATGCGTTTGATGGATTTCTGCAGCGTGGCCCAATTTGTCAGCGTGCCGCCCAGCCAGCGATGATTCACGAAAAACATTCCGCAGCGCTTGGCTTCTTCGGCAATCGCTTCCTGCGCCTGGCGTTTCGTCCCCAGAAACAGGATGGACCTGCCGCGCGACGCGTGGTCGCTGACTTGCCGGGACGCTTCGCGAAACATTTTCAGGGTTTTTTGCAGGTCAATGATGTGGATTCCATTGCGTTCGCCGAAAATGTATTCCTTCATTTTCGGATTCCAGCGGCGGGTCTGGTGGCCGAAATGCACTCCAGCCTCCAGCAATTCCTTCATCGTGATTTCAACCAATGTTCCTCCTCGTTGGATGGGTGCTTCGATCCCGGCTCGCCATTTCGCGAACCGGAACAGCATCCTTTTTTGCCGGTACCTTGCCGGCCGTGAATTTAGGTCAATCGCTCGCGATTATTTTGCTGATGGCCGATGCGAAACGCTGGACCTTAGATTATGCCGAAGAATTCTTCGTTCGACCGCAACTCGAAATCCCAGCTCACGGACTGCAAAAAAAATCTCCACGACTGCCACTTCGTTTTAGCGCTTGCTGAACTGGAAGCGGCGCCGCGCGCCCTTCTGCCCGTACTTCTTGCGTTCTTTCATACGCGAATCGCGCGTCAGAAAACCATTTTTTCTCAGCCCCGGCCGCAATTCCGCGTTGAACACAGACAGCGCGCGCGAAAGTCCCATGCGCACCGCGCCAGCCTGGCCGCCCACGCCGCCGCCCTTCGCGGTCGCTTTCACGTCGAGCTGCTGCACAGTCTCGGTGAACTTCAGCGGCTCGACCGCCGTCGTCAGCCATGCAACATTCTTGAAATATTCCTCGACCGCGCGGCCGTTCACCGTGAACTTGCCCGAGCCCATCTTGATATACACGCGCGCGACCGACTCGCGGCGCCGGCCCGTGCCGAAAAATTGCTTCCCTGCACCCTCATCCGAATTTGGCGACGTTCCCAAAAATCCCTCCGAAATTCCTGCTCTGAAAATTTAGTTCACCTACGATTTTTTGTTTTCGAGCTTCTGCGGCGTCTGTCCCGCGTGACGCGCAAGCTGTTCCTCGCCGATATAAATGCGCAGCTTCTTTGCGCGGCGTGCGCGCAATTTATTTTTCGGCAACATGCCCAGCACCGCTTCGCGTATCACGAAGTCGGCGCGTTGCGGCATCAGCCGCTTGATCGGCACTTCCTTCAACCCGCCGGGGTAGCCGCTGTGCGTGCGATAAACTTTTTGGTCGATTTTATTACCCGTCAGACGAATTTTTTCGGCGTTGACGACCACGACGTGGTCGCCGCAATCGAGATGCGGCGTGTAGCGCGGCTTGTCCTTGCCAATCAAAATGCTCGCGACGCGCGCGGCCAGCCGGCCCAGCGCCTGGTTCGTCGCATCGATCACAAACCAATCTTTTCCGGCCGTCAGTTCCTCGACGTCCCGGCCCCTCGGAATATACGTGCGCATCTGCTCTGTACGCCCTCTCGGTTAAAAGACAATCGTTAACGATACGTTATACGTGCATTTTTGTCAACGCGCAGCGGCGACCTGTCGCGACTCAAAATCCGGTCAGCGCGTTCATCCGGGCCTGTCGGCCTGTCGATTTCTTCCGAGTACGCGACGACAGAGCCGACAGACGAAGAATCCCATACTCGTCCTCCGTTGTGAGCACAACCAGTTTGATAGAAATTGCTACGCTCGGGAACCTGACTTAAAGTACCGGTCATGGGGAGTGCGATTATTGCGTGCGTTTTGCTTCTCGCCGCGGCGACTACAGCCCAAAGTGTCAAGCCAACTGCCAGAGAAACCGGTGCGTTGACGTTCCAGAACTATCCAGCCGAGCTGGGTTTTAGGGGCAAAGCCGCCAAGCCGATACTGGTCACGCCGCTGGAGCATAAGTACCGCACAGAGATTCGTGAACAAGCGCGGAAGGGTCCCGATTTTGCCGGACACTTCACGTTGGCGAAATGGGGCTGCGGCAGTCCGTGCCTTCAATTCGTTATCATTAACGCTACTTCGGGAGCGATCTACGACCCAGGCATCGTAGTGGGTTGTGCCAACAAGAACGGGCTCGCTGCGAGGATTGACTTCAGGTTTGAAAGCAGGCTAATTGCTGCGACGGGTTCTTCAGAAACGACCGCTTCATCAAACGAAGTTGACTGCGGCACAAATTATTATCAATGGGACGGCAAGCGACTAATTTTCGTTCATTTCAATCCTTGGCTTAAATCCAGCCCTTAAAGCTTAAGTCGAATCTGCGTGCCAGCGCGGCGATTTGCATGGATTCGGAATCTCAATTCGTGGCACGCTGCGGCGGGGTGAGCGAATGAAGAGAGTACTGGAAATACTGAGCAAGCCTGCCGCGCTGGCCAGCGGATGGACAAGCGCAATTCTTTGCTTCAGCGCGGCCATCGGATATTGGCTGGCCGGAGAGCATCGCAGAGCGGTGTGCTGGGCCGTACTTGGAGGAGTCGAAGTTGCGGCGATTGTCCTGTAGACCTGCTAGTGTCGCGTTACTGAAATTCCGGTCACATGAGCTTGGGAACACGACAACTGTCCTCAGGGGCTAAAGGCCTTTTCTTCCGAGGCTTGAGCGGCACGGTTGCACTTCCTGCGTCAGTGTTAAAAACCATGCCCTGACGCGACCTGACTCACTCTCTTTGGTAACACGACACCCCGGGGACGCAAGACCCCGCGCTCGCTATGGCGCGACGAGAATCACCCTCGCAACGCGCGGGCGGGATCGGTTCGTGACGCGCGCCACGCGGGCAAGAAACAGGCCGCCAACGACGCAATCATCATCACCAAGAACGCTGAACCAAATGCCAGCGGGTCGTGCGGGCTAACTTTGTACAGAAGGTAGCCCATTAGCCGCGTCAAACCCAGCGCTACCGCCGCGCCAAGGACGACGCCACCGCCCGTCAACGCCAGGCCGCGCAACATGACCAGCCGCATCAGGTCCGAG
>DASYYI010000229.1:0-31037 GCA_035933995.1 Candidatus Acidiferrales bacterium
GATTCGGGCGTGCCCGCGGCCATCGGCTACGCCAGCGAATCCGGCATCCCATTCCGCATGGGT
Source organism: Candidatus Acidiferrales bacterium (assembly GCA_035933995.1). Taxonomy (GTDB): domain Bacteria; phylum Acidobacteriota; class Terriglobia; order Acidiferrales; family UBA7541; genus DAHUXN01. The sequence continues at coordinate 64 of DASYYI010000229.1, forward strand.
TTGATTCGCAATCATTACATTGGCCGCACGTTCATCGAGCCTTCCCAGGCCATTCGCGATTTCGGCGTGCGCTTGAAACTGAACCCCGTGCGCCGTTTGCTCGAAGGCCAGCGCGTCGTACTCGTCGATGATTCCATCGTCCGCGGCACCACCAGCAGAAAAATCGTGCGCATGATGCGCGAAGCGGGCGTCGCCGAGGTACACATGCGCATCAGTTGCCCGCCCACCGTTTCGCCTTGCCATTACGGTGTCGACACGCCAACCAAGCTCGAGCTGATCGGCGCGCAAAAATCGATCGAGCAAATTCGCGAATTCATCGATGCCGATTCCCTTGGCTATCTCTCGCTCCACAGCATGCGCGCCGCCGTCGAGGACAACGACGGCAAATTCTGCACCGCCTGCTACACTGGCGTTTATCCGACGGAGCTTGTCCAACTCGAAGTGGAGGCGCATCGTGGCTGTTGAAATGGACGAAGCAAAGATCGAGCGCGCAAAAATAATGCGCAAACGCCTTCTCCGCGAAATTATCTCGTGGGTCTGGCTTTTTCTTGCGCTTTTCGTCGTTGAGAGCGCCGTGGCGCAGAGCCGCCTGATTCCCAGCGGCTCCATGGAAAACACCGTGCTCATCGGCGACCACATGATCGTCAGCCCCTTCGGCTACGCTCTTTGCGTTCCGTACACCGAATTGCACATTCCTCTCTGGCGCAATCCGAAGCGTCAGCAGATCATCGTTCTCGAATCGCCGCTCACTCACTCGGAAGACCTGATCAAGCGCGTCATCGGCATTCCCGGCGATGCCATCGACATTCACGACGGCGTCGTCTACGTCAACGGCAAACGCTTGAACGAGCCGTACGTCCTTCGCGATCCCGACGCCATGGGCAGCTCGGTCGAGAATTTTCCTCCCGCGGGCAATGGTTTTTTTCAGGGCCTTACGCCCGAATGGGCCGCGGATCTGCACAAGTATGTGGTCAATGGCAAACTCATCGTGCCGCCAAACAATTATTTCGTTATGGGCGACAATCGCGGCGACTCTTACGACAGCCGCTACTGGGGTTTCGTGCCTCGCAAGAACATCATCGCCACGCCCTGGTTCATCTTCATGTCCATCGATGCGCCTGATGGCGTTTGGCAGCCCGGCCATATCGGCGAGCGCCTGGCAACCTACCTGACGATTTTTGCTCATCCCAGCGAGGTCCGCTGGCACCGGCTGTTCCGTCCGCTCTAACTTGGAGACTCAATAGTGCCTGCTGCCAAGCGGAAAAATGCAAAAGAAAAATCCAAGCCATCGACACCGCCTGTACGTACTACCGGCGAAAAAATCCGCCGGGAGTTGATTTCATGGTTCTGGGTCATCCTCGCATTTCTGATCATTGAATCCGTTTTCATTCAGGCGCGCGTGATTCCCAGCGCCTCGATGGAAAACACCATCCTGATCGGCGACCATATCATCGTCACCCTTTTCGGCTATGACGTGGGCATCCCGTTCACCGAACACCACTATCCTCTGTGGCGCAACCCAAAACGCCAGCAGATCATCGTTTTCGAAGCCCCTCCCGAAGCCGCCCAAAACGAGGATTTCATCAAGCGCGTCATTGGCGTTCCCGGTGACGCCATCAAAATCCGCCAGGGAATCGTTTACGTAAACGGGCAACGGCTGAATGAACCTTACGCCAGGCGCGATCCGGCCGACGCCGCAAGCCCAGTCGAGAATTTCCCGCCCAGTGAGGACAATCTCTTCGGAGGAATGGGCCCGCAATGGGCGGCCAATATGCACAAATATGTTAAAGACGGCGAGCTCATCGTCCCACCCGATAGCTATTTCGCCATGGGCGACAATCGCGATGATTCCGATGACAGTCGTTACTGGGGTTTCGTCCCTCGTCGCAATATTATTGGCACACCCCTGTTCATTTACATGTCCATTGACGCTCCCGACGAGGTCTGGGAGCCCGGCCACATCGGCGAACGCCTCGGCACCTATGTGAGCATTTTGGCCCATCCCGGCGAGATGCGTTGGCGCCGGTTGTTCCACACATTTTGAAATGGAAGCGGATTTCTACAGGAAGCAGGGCAGTCCCCATGCGTTACGCTGATGCCGGAGTCGACATTTCCCGCGCGGAAGAGGCGAAGCAGCGCATCCGCCATCTCGCCGGCCGCACGTTCAATCGCGCCGTACTCGCTCCCATTGGCGGTTTTGGTTCCCTTTTTCACCTCGACCCCAAGCGCTGGCGCGATCCCGTGCTGGTCTCCAGCGCCGACGGTGTTGGCACAAAGCTGAAAATCGCTTCCGCCGCGGGTGTTCATTCCACGGTCGGCGCGGACATTGTCAATCATTGCGTCAACGACATCCTTACGCAGGGTGCCGCGCCGCTTTTTTTCCTCGACTACCTCGCTATGAGCCGCATCGACCCGGGCGTTGTCGAGCAGATCGTCGATGGCATGAGCCGCGCCGCGCGCCAGGCTGGCTGCGCGCTCATCGGCGGCGAAACGGCGGAGATGCCGGACATGTACGCCCCCGGCGAATACGATCTCGCCGGCTTCATCGTCGGAGTTGTCGAGCGCGGCCATCAGTCTGACCCGCACCGCGTTCGGCCGGGCGATCTGCTCATCGCCCTTCCGTCGAGCGGTCTGCACACCAACGGCTATTCGCTCGCTCGTAAACTCGTCTTCGATGTCGCCGGATTGAAGCCCGATTCTTACGTACCCACGATCAGCAACAAAATCGCTGCGGAACTTCTAAAGCCGCATCGCTGTTACTGGCCCGCGCTCAAGCGTGTCGTCGCGCGCGGCTGGCTCACCGGCATGGCCCACATTACCGGCGGCGGCATTCCCGGCAATCTCCCGCGCGTGTTGCCGCGCAATGTTCAAGCCGTTGTCGAGTTGGGCTCGTGGCCCGTGCTTCCCATTTTTCGTTATCTGGCGCAAATCGGGAAAATCGAACCTGACGAACTCCTCAAGACCTTCAACATGGGGGTTGGAATGGTCCTCGTCGTCCCGCCAAAAAACGCGAAAAAGGTCGAATCCGAATTGAAGCGCCGCCGCGAGCGCTTCTTCCGCATCGGCCGCGTCGAAGCCGCCCCCGCGGGCAAGCCTCGCGTCAATTTCTCCGGCTCTCTCAATATTCATTAGGATGGATCTCGGAATGGTTGATTGCCAATGGGCAGAATAGCCGCGCTGTTTCTCCTTGCGGATACATCTAAGATTTTTGCCGCTTCGGGGGGTCAAATCATTCCCGGGACGCTGCCTGGAAAAGTTCCAAGAAACGGAGAGATTGCGCCCCAGTTCGAGCTGCCGGATTCGACAGGGACTCCGCGCCGGCTGTCGGAGTTGGTCTCACAAGGCGCTCTCGCGCTTGTTTTCTTTCGCGGCCATTGGTGACCCTTCTGCCTCCGCCAGTTGGCGGATTACCGCGAGCACTACGGTGAAATCCGCGCGACGGGCGCGAGCGTCGCGGCAATCTCGATTGACCCGCCCGAAAAGTCCGAAGCAGTGCGCCAGGAGTTGCGGCTGCCATTCCCAATCCTGTGTGATACGGAGCGGCGCGTCGTGCAGCAATGGGATATTTACAACGCGCGCGAAAAAGGGGGAATTGCCAAGCCAGCAATCTTTATCATCGATCGTGACCGCAGCGTGCGCTACCACTCGATCGATACCACGTCCATGCGCGTTCCCGCGTCGGAAATTGTGCGCATTCTTCAAACAAAAGAAGAAGCGCGGCCCGCTCGCCGCAAACTATACTTCCCGCGTCTCGCTGACTTCATCCGTGCGATTCGCAACGCTACGCGTTTCGGCGTCCGCTCGCCCCGCGCTTAATGCATCAACGCGCGAGGACGGTTTTGCCCCTCCCGCGAATTGTGCTAACTTCGCTCGCTTATGAGGAAGCGCATTGGCGTCCTATTGTCCGGCCGCGGCTCGAATTTCGAGGCACTCGCGGACAGCGTCGCGTCCGGACGCATTCCCAACGCCGAAATCGCCATCGTCGTCAGCCATCGCGAAGGCGCTCCCGGCATCGATCGCGCCCGCGCGCGCGGCATCGAAGCTCGCGTGATTCCCTCGAAGGGCCTCGAACGCGAAGCCTATGACCGCCAGGTCGTCGCCGCGCTCCAAGAGAAAAAGGTCGATCTCGTCTGCCTCGCCGGTTACATGCGCTTGCTCTCTCCGTACTTCGTGCAAGCCTTTCGCGGCCACATCTTGAACATTCATCCGTCCCTCCTGCCCGCGTTTCCCGGACTTGAGTCGCAGCGCCAGGCCCTTGAGCATGGCGCGAAATTCGCCGGATGCACCGTGCATTTTGTTGACGAGACGCTCGACGCCGGCCCCATCATTTTGCAATCCGCTGTCCCGATTCGCGACGATGACACCGTCGAATCTCTTTCCGAGCGCATCCTCGCCGAAGAGCATCACATCTATTCCCAAGCCGTGCGCATTGTCCTCGAAGGCCGCTACCGTATTGACGGCCGTCGCGTCATAATTCTCTCTGACGCCGCCGTTCCAAACAATGTCGCAAAAAATGCCGCAAAAAATCATGTCTGACTCGCGCCACAAGTCGATTGACGAACAGCTCGCCTACATTCGCAAAGGCGCTGCTGAGATCATTCCCGAGGCTGAACTTCGCGCGAAGCTCGAACAGTCCGCAAAATCCGGCAAACCTCTGCGTGTCTATCTCGGCGTCGATCCCACCGCTCCAGACATTCATCTCGGCCACACCGTCGTTCTGCGCAAGCTCAAACATTTTCAAGACCTCGGCCACACCGCCATTTTCCTCATTGGCGATTTTTCCGCCATGATCGGTGATCCCACGGGACAATCCGAAACGCGCCCTCCGCTCTCGCGCGAGCAAGTCGACGCGAATGCTCAGACCTATCTCGCGCAGGTCTACAAAATTCTCGACCGCGAAAAAACGGAAGTCCGCTACAACAGCGAGTGGCTCGGCAAAATGTCAAGTTACGACGTGGTGAGGTTGTGCGGTCACTATCGCCTCGCGCGCATGCTCGAACGCGAGGATTTTCGTTCGCGCCTCGAGAAAAATCAGCCGATTTCCGTTCACGAGCTGCTTTATCCGTTGCTCACCGCGTGCGATGCCGTCGAACTTAAGTCTGACGTCGAGCTCGGCGCCACCGAGCAGAAGTTCAACATTCTGGTGCATCGCGAGATCCAGCGCGAGTACGGTTTGTCCCCGCAGGTTGTGCTCAGCATGCCCATTCTCGTCGGCCTCGACGGCGCGAAAAAAATGTCCAAGTCCCTCGGCAATTACGTCGGCATCAACGAGCCGCCGAAGGACATGTTCGGCAAGCTCATGTCCATTTCCGACGATCTGATGTGGACTTACTACGAACTGCTCACGGATTTTGAAGAACGCGTCATCGTGCGCCTGAAGGAAGAAGTCCGCACGGGCGTCCTGCATCCCATGGACGCCAAAATGCAACTCGCCCACACCATCATCGCCACTTTTCACGGCGAAGCCGCCGCCCGCTCCGCCAAGGACGAATTTCAGCGCGTCTTCCGCGACCGCCAATCCCCCGAAGACGTGCCCGAAAAAATTCTGGCCTGCGGGCTGCCGACACGAGTCTCAACCCTTCTCTTCATCTCTGACCTCGCGCCCTCGCGCGCTGAAGCTGAACGCCTTATCAAGCAGGGCGCGGTCGAAATCGACGGCCAGCGCGTCGACGACGTGAAAAGAGTGCTCGACGTCTCGAAGCCCGTCTCATTTCTCCTCCGCGCTGGCAAAAAAAAATTCATCCGCATCTCGTTTATCGAAACGTAGACTTTGTAGCGGCGCCCTTCAGGCCGGCATTTCTTATCAAATCTACTGTTTTGGTTTCTGCCTTTTGTAGGGGCGGGGCTTGCCCCGCCCGCGCGATGCAACGCATCGCGTCTTTGCCTTTCGGGTGCCCCATCCTGAGCGCCTTGCGCTTCGCCTCATGAAGCGCAGCGAAGGGTGGGGTAGTTGACCTTTGTCAGCGGCCGCGTTCGCGTCCAGTAGCAGATTCGTCTCCTCATTTATGCATCCCAGAATCAAAAGCGTCAGTTCCCGTCAAGCGGCCGTCGAGCGTCCCCGGGATCAGCGGCGTGCTGGCGTTCAACTCAATCGAACCGTTTCGATGATCGGCGATGGTGATGTTGTTGGCCGTCAACGTGCGCCCTAACGCTTGATTGAAATTCGCTAGCGCAATTTCATAGTTTGCTTTTGCCTGCAGTTCACTCAACTTTGCACCGTTCAGGACCAGGACGTATTGAACAATCTTAAATGTGTCCGAATTCCCGAAATTGAACTTCGTCACTTCGTAGTCGTACGATTGCTGCGCCAGTTGCGTTGCGTTTGTTGCTTGTTCCACCTGCGCTGCGTCTAGTTTCACTGCTGTCAGCGCCTCGCTCACGTTGGAGAAGATTGTGCTCTTTTGCCGCTGGTCGGAAAGTTTGTCTCTGCGTTCAATCAACTGATCCTGGGCATTCGCGGCCTGAGCAGAACGATTGCGCAGCGGAAGATTCAGATTCAAGCTCGCGGCATACTCGGGCGATCGGTTATGGAAGATCTGGGAGTAAGCGCTGCCAATGCCTCCCGGAATTGTGGCGCCGATAGTGCCGTTTGCCACGCCTAAGAAGATAGGGATGCCATTGGAAGTCACTTGAGTCCCATTCTGATCGACGACGGGTTCTGTGAGCGCCGGCGAAAATGTCCCGTTGGGAACGAAAGCCCCCGCTCTATTCCCACTCAAGCCCACGCTAACGTATTCTCCAGACAAGGTGAGCGTTGGCAAGAGCGAGTTCTTTGTTGCCCGGACGTCATACCGGTCATCGCGTAGCGCAAGCTGGTCGACTTGCAGTTCGGGCCGGTTCGCGAAGGCTTCCTTGACGGCATCCTCCAGCGTGATATCAGAGACATGAGACGTTACTTCGAGCGGCGTTGTGGGCACTATTTCTACTCCCCTGAGCCTCGGGTCCGACGGGTCCTTCGTGATCAGGTTGCGTAGGACGTCTTCTTGCACACTCTCGCTGACTTGCGCGCCGATCAAAATTTGATTGCCTTGGGCAATGGAAGCTTCCGCGAAGACAACATCGCTGGGACTCGCCGTGCCGATTTTGAGCCGGCGCTCGTCATCGTCATAGAGCCGCTGGTAACCTGCCAGCGTTTGCTTCGCGGTTTCGACGGCCTGCCGGTCAAAAACCAGCGTCCAATATTGTGCCTGGACCTGAGTGATCTCGGTGATCACTGTCTCTTCGAATTGCAGTTGCCCGATCTTGGTGTTGTTCTTGGCCTCGAGAATAAAGCGTGTGTGTGGCAGGAAGCCCCAGCCGTTCAGCAAAGGCTGCTGAATTTGGGCAACTAGGACCGATGTCAGGGCAGGATTGAAAAAGTTCGCTGACGGGGAGGATGAACTTCTGTCGTTGCTGAGCTGTACATTGAACACAGTTCCGCTGTGGAATTCCTGCGTGTAGCTCAGGTTGACTTGCGCATCGTGACTCGTCTGCGTGATGGCCCCCGAATTGGTGCCAACGCCGCTCGACAAGGGATTGTTCACGCTCTGTGAGATGTCGCTGATGCGGGAGTTTACGGCGATCACAGGATCAAAGCTGCCTCCTCCGCCTCCCCCAATCACGAATTGGCCCAGAGGAGCACCGCCACCTTCGGCGTTCAGAATATTGGTTTCGTCGATCCACGGAGTGTATTCGGCAACGCCAATATTGAGATCGTTTTCCAGTGCCAGCGCAATCGCGTCCTGAAGGCTCAGATTCAGCTTGCCGTCCTGAACCAGACTGTAAACGTTTGGACTGTTCATCAAATCAGGTTGCGGTATGTTCTGGCCCGTATAGGCGGCGAAGATATTCGGCAACGTCCGTTTGCCCTTGCTGTAGTCGCGCCTCAAGAGAAAACTTGTGTAGGGAATGGCCGCGTTCGGCTTTGCAGCCGCCGGCGTTTGCGGTGAGCTCTGCTGCGGAGCCGGTCCCTGGGCAAACGTTGGGACGCCGATAGCCAGCGAACCAACAAGATAAAGAACGACAACGACGCGAATCAGCCTTCCTGTCATAAGTCTTATCCCCTTCCCGCCAGATTTTGAATTGGCTGTTTACAGCCCAAATTAGACAAAGAGGTACCGCAGTCGGATACTAATTCGATCATTTCAAAGCACGATAGCAGCCAACCGTAAGTGAATGTAATCAAACGACTAACCTGATATCTTCTTCTCAGGTTTGTCCGCAATCGGACGCTCTAAACCAGGAATGGACACCGGCCCACGATGTCGAACACACAGGCAGCATCATTGTCGAATTAGCCGAGGCAATCTCGTTACAAGGTGCTGTCATTCGTAGGAGCTTCGCGAAGCACATCGAAGGGTGGGGTAGTTTACCTTGTCACTGCGGCGCGCTCGCGCGCAGCAACGCTCGGGCTCCGAAGTTGTCCGCACTCGAGTCTCGGGCCTTAGTTCTTGGAGGGGCCGATCGGATTTATCGACCCGCGTTTCTTCGTCAGGACAAATCCCGTTTTCGTAGCACGCCGTCGACGCCCCACGTTTCTCCCGCGCGCGTCGCGAAGAAAATGGCAAACAAAAATAGCAGCGGAATGTGATCCAGATTCGCGCCGAAATATCTCCACGTCGCAACGCCGTGCCCCGGCGCGTACCACGTCGCCAGCGCCAAACTGATCATGTGAATCGCGCCGCCTACCGACGCCACGCGCACGAAAAGTCCCAGCACCAACGCGATTCCGATCGCCAACTCGCCCCAGCCGACAATCCTCGCGCACAACACCGGATGCACCAGCACAAACTTCTCAAGAAACACGCCGTAAAATCCCACCGGCTCGTTCTGGCTCAGCCAACCGCGAACCCACACGCTGAAACTCGTGTGCGCAAATTCCGGCCCCGCGATTTTGTATTCGCCAAAAAACAGAAAGATAACCCCCGTGAATATTCGCATCACAGCAATCGTTTTCCGCCTTGCTCCTATGTCGGATCTATCGGTCTGCGTCGTTCCCGTCATTTACCCTCCGCGTGCAAAACCCCAGGCGCGAATCCCGTCAGGGCCAAGCCTATAGTTCTCAAGTCACCCACGTTTCGATGTGCCATCTGACCACCCACTTGCCATTCTTTCGCTCGAGAAGATACAAGATGCCTTCGCCGGCCGCTGAGCCAAGTCCGCTTGAGACATGGAGAAGCGCAAGCGTCTTATCGGAATTGAAGCCGACACTAGACAGCTCGTCCATGGAAGTATCCTGTCCATATTTCCTGTGAAACTCTTTCCACCCTCTGACCACATCTATTCGAAACATCCGTTCTTGTTCAGCCTTGGAAATGAAGCGCAGATTCGGAACGCCTGTGAATGGCTCGATGAAACAGCTCGACTTACTCTTATTCTTGAAATCTGCCTGGAGTTCCGGAGGAATCCTGTATCCTCGTGCGGCAAGGTTCGAATTATAGCTATCTATAAAATTCACCGGCTTTGCTTGAGTTTGCGTAACAACTACCGCACGCTCATGCGAGAATAGTTCGTACGCGATAAAAACCTGCACTTCCTCTTTTGGCACGATACAAGATTTTCTGTGAGAGCTATCGTGATTCGTGGATTGCGCCGATACACTTCCTCCGCAAAAAAGAGCAAGCCAGACAAGCAGACTTCCGACAAACACGCGACTGTTCATCATCCCATACCTCGATCTCCTGCGACAGGACGCGCGTTTTAATAGCGACAAACTTACACCTATCTCACCATAGTTTTTCACGGTTCGTGTTCCACCAGCCGCTTCAGCCGTTGCAATTCGCTTCGATCCCGCCGCGCCACCGCGTGACGCGTGATCAGCCAATCCATGAATTTGCCGAAGCGCCCGGGCATTTCGTAGCGGTCGCGCATTCGCAGACGCGTTCCGTTCGCGCTCTCCTCGATTTCCCATCGCTGGAGTCCGCGCACGCCGTAGGCGTCCTGAAATTGCCATTCGAGGACGCGCCCGCGGTCGAACTCCGTCACCACCGCCGTGTGCGACACTTCTCGCTTCCCGATTCGCCCGGTCAACTTCACTTTGAGTCCGTTGCGAAATTCGATCGCGCCTCCCTGCACTTCGAATTGCAAATCGAGTTCGCGTCCATACCACGCGCCCATGCGGTGCGGCACGAAAAAAGCTCCGACGATTTTCGTCGGAGCGGCAATCTCCTCAATAAAAATCAAATTGGCCATGTAAGCCCGGCTATCTTACCGGACGCCCGCGTAATTACAAATTGCGCTTCGCCAAATTCGTCATCGATGCCGGGGGAGCCCTGTAACTGCGAACCACCATGCATTTCGCGCGTAGCTAAGGTAAAAAGGTAGTGCTCTGCAACACGACAAAATGGCCGCAACCTCAAATCGTCCACCCGGTCCGCGTGGAAAGCCGCTCGTCGGCGTCGCTCTTGAACTTCGCAAGCAGGGCCTCAATCTTCTCGCCCGTTGCGCGCGTGAATATGGCGATCTGGTTTGTCTCCCTCTCGCCTTCGGGCAGACTCGCCTTCTCGTCAGTCATCCCGACCTGATCGAACAGGTTCTCGTCGTCCAGCAGCACAAATTTCACAAGAGCGCGCTCTCAAAAGTCGCCACCGGCCGGCTGCTCGGCAACGGTCTGCTCAATAGCGAAGGAGATTTCTGGCGGCGTCAGCGGCGTCTGGCGCAGCCCGCATTTCAGAAGACGCGCGTCAACGAATACGCCGCGACGATGGTCGAACACGCGCTGGCATACACCGCGCAGTGGCGGAATGGCGAAGTTCGCGATATCGCCGATGAAATGTCACGTCTCACTTGCGGCATCGCGGTCAAAACGCTTTTCGGCATTGACCTTGGCGCCGAAGCCGACCGCGTCGGTGAAAATCTTACCAACTTGATGCGTTTTCAGATCCACCGCATCCGCTCGCCCTTGCGCATTCCGGAGAATTTCCCTACTCCCGCGAACCGCCGCGCCAACGCCGCGTTTCAATATCTCGATTCGCTCGTCTATCGCATTATCGAGGAGCGTCGCGCGCGTGGCGCCGGCGGCAACGATCTGCTTTCGCGCTTAATCTCGGCGATGGACGAAGACGGCACGCAGATGACTCCGCGCCAATTGCGGGACGAGACCATGACCCTTTTTCTCGCCGGCCATGAGACCACCGCGCTCACGCTTTCCTGGACTTGGTATCTCCTGGCTCAGAATCCCGCCGCCGAAGCGCGGGTGCACGAAGAATTGTCGCGCGTTTTTGGCGGCCGGGCAGCGCGTCCGCTCGAAGCGAAAGACGCGGAATCGCTCCCGTACCTCGACGCCGTGATTCGCGAATCGCTGCGCCTTTACCCGCCCGCGTATATCGTCGCGCGCGTGGCCATCGAGCCATTTGAACTCGGAGGCTACTCGTTTCCCACGGGCACAACAATTTTGATGTCGCAGTGGGTCGTGCATCGCGACCCGCGCTATTTTCCCGAGCCGCTCGCGTTTCGCCCAGAGCGTTGGCTCGATGGATTGGCCGCGCGCTTGCCTGCGCACGCATACTTCCCATTCGGAGGCGGGCCTCGCCGTTGCATAGGTCAGGGATTTGCTTTGATGGAGGCGTCTCTGGTTGCGGCCACGCTCGCGCAGCGGTTTCGTTTCGAGCTGGAGGCGGGACAAACAATCGTGCCCGAGCCTCTCGTCACGCTGCGCCCGCGCGGCGGTATTCGCATGCGCGTTCATGCGCGAAAGCCTGGAATCTGAGGAAAAAGACAGTCTTTTAAAAGGGGCTTATACTAGACTGACCTGTCATTTTAGTGGCAAGAAAAGCGCCCAATACGGATAAATGTGTATCGTATGGATGATTCTGCGAGCGGTAAATCGATTTTCCCGCAGCGATCGGTGTCCATTGTGCAATGACTCATCAGGGTGCAGCTCGTGGCACGACGGCGCGATAAATCCGATCACGCCCCACACGGGTGAAACGGGAATGCTGCTTACTTTGCGCGTCATTTTACGAATTCAGGTTGCTTGCCTTCGCCCCAGGGATTGTACGTCAACGCATAATTCACGCGCTCGGTCAGCGGAGGATGATCGTATAACCACAGCTTGATGAAGGGACTCGGATGCGGATCCGACAGATCCACTTCGCCAAGGATTTGGAAAGCGCGGGCCGCCACTTGACTCGAATCAGGAATCAGCCCGTGCGTAACCTCCAGTCCGTACTGGTCTGCCTGATGTTCAACGTGCCGGCTGAACGTGTTTGCCGCCGGTGACGCGAGGAATCCCAGAATCGCGAACCATAGCAGCAACACAGGCAGTGACGCCCAATCATCCGTCCCGCGAATTCCCCATCGCCCGCTCCATCGCGAAAGCGTCCATAACATCCCGTGAAAACCGAAATAGAGCAGCACGAGCAACAGGATTGCGCCGAAAACCAGTCCTTTATACACATGCCCCAAAACGTAGTGCCCCATTTCATGGCCGAAAACGAACATCGTCTCTGGCACGGTCATCTTGGCAATCGTCGTGTCCCACACGACCACGCGCTTCGACGCGCCAAACCCGGCCACGTACGCATTCAGGTCGTTTCCCTTTTCGCTTTCGTTCATCCAGAACATGCGTTCCGGCGGAATGTTCATTCCCGCGCGCTGCACCACTTTTTCCAGGGCCACCACCAGCGCCGGATCCTTCGTCTCCAGCGGCTCGAATTTGTTGAATAGCGGCGCAATCACCAGCGGCGCAAGAAAAATCACGAAAAATAAAATCGGCAGCGCTGCCAGCCAGAAGTAGAACCACCAGCGACGCGGGCTGTGCCGGATCACCGCATAAAGGATCCAAACTAGAATAATTCCAATTACGAACGATACAATCTCGCCCTTTGTCCAATCCCACGCCCACGAGCCCCAGCCCTGCACCGAAATTCCGTAGCTGCGCGAAAGCCATTGGCCGTAAATATCCGTAGGCAATCCCAGCACGGCGATGGTCAGCAACAAGATCGGCGTGAAAATCACCGCCTGCAGGAATCGGACCTTCGTGGCGCGTTCCGCCCAATCGCGATATTTCGGCGCCAGCTTCCAAGCGAGCACGAGGAGCAGGACAATAACGCCCCAGACGAAACCGGTGAAGTACAAGATGTATTGCGCGCGCGAATATTTCACCGCCTTCTCGTAAAGATCCGGCGGCAGCGTGTAGGCCTTCACTTCGGACTGTTTTTTCTCCGCTTGTGTTGTTGTGGAGGGTGCAGGAACCTGCGTCTGCTGCGGCGAATTTGCTGTGGCCGCCGAGCTTGGAGCCGCGACTGCGCTGCGAGCCGCGCTCAATGCCGCAGCAGCTGCGAACAGGAACAGAAGCGCAAGCGCCGCAAGAAATTTCGAGATGCTGGATGCAGTCATCATTTTCCTCCGCTGGGCGAAGTGTGGCGGGCCCGCTCAAACTTCCGCGGGATTATGCTCCCAGCCGTCGGCTCCCACAAGCGCTATCGTTAATCGTGTAGTGACTCAGCTTCCGGTTACCGCGTTTACCAGGAATCGGGTTCGATGGCCGGCAAACCCCGCTTCCTGGGAATTGTCTGTAAACCGCGGCAAGGCACATGAACGACGCCATGTAGAATTACTTCCTGCATTGGCTATCGCTCCGAGCAGGGTGCCGTGGTATCTTGGCCGGGAAAAAGACTATGTCCATTTCAGAACCCAAGTCTGATGGCCCGAACACTCCACGGAAGGGGCACGACCAACCGGCAGCCACTTCGGTACATGGCTGGCGGTATCACCACATCGGCATCCCGACTGATGTTCCACGACCCGGCGAATATTATCTGGAACAATTCAAGATGTACGTCTCCGCGTTTGAGACGAGTCCTTGTGGCATTCAATGGATGCGCTTCGAGCCCGATAGCCCACTGCACGCCTTGATTAAGTCAGTCCCTCACGTAGCGTTTGAAGTAGACGACCTTCAGGCCGCGATTGAGGGAAAGGAAATTCTCATTGCCCCGAATTCGCCCTCGGAAGGCGTTACGGTGGCGATGATCCTCGATAACGGCGCTCCGGTTGAGCTCCTAGAATTTCGGCGTGATCTGAGTAGCGGCCCAAGGTGTTGAGACTGTCGGCGGAACGCCGGACGTCACGCAATAGATTTGTTCGCCAAGGTTGAGATCCGGCAAGTTGATCCGAATTTATCCGCCAAAATGCGATTGTGTTTATCGGTTGACTTCCACTTGCCCGATTCGTCGGATAATCGGAAACAAACCTACTACGTCGATCCGAGTCACTACCCGTTATTGATGGGCATCGCTTTCGCCCACGCCGCCGTCTAATGGGGCAACGAGAGATGAAACGGCTCCTCCTCATTTTCGCTTCTGCGTGGCTGGCGTTCGCCGTCAGCGCGGCCCGCCCAGTGACGTTTTCGCAAAGTGTGCCCGCCACGCAAGCGCAGTCACGCGATACATCCGTGCCTTCGGCCGGGAACTCCTCTACTTCAACCGTCGCGCTGGCTGGCAAGCGTCTTTCGTTTGAACAGATGCTTCCCGCGCTGCCCCGGCGAGTGGCGTCCAAGTCAGGGACGCCGGGCGACATGGTGAATCTGCTGATCGTCGGCTCGAAAGAACAAGTCGCCGGCGCGTTCCAGGCCGCGGGTTGGATTCAGCCTGATAAGACGACTCAAGACGCCATCATCCACGCCATTCAGGAGACCATGGCACGCAAGGCGTACGCCGAAATGCCCATGAGCCAACTCTATCTTTTTGGCCGCCCGCAGGATTTCGGATTCGTCGATGGCATGCCCATCCAAGTTGTCGCTGAGCGAAATCATTTTCGCGTGTGGCGGACGCCGTGGCTCGATTCCCAGGGGCGCTCTGTGTGGGCAGGCGCGGGCACGCACGACGTGGGCATCGAGAAAGATCAATCCGGCACGCTGACTCACCGCATTGACCCGAACGTGGATACCGAGCGCGATTACATTGTTCAGACGCTCCAAGACGCGGGCAAGGTCGCCACAACGGAATACATCACGCCCGCTGATCCTGTCCGTCAGGCAGTCACGGCGACCGGCGACGCCTATCATTCCGACGGCCGCATCCTCGTAATTTTTCTTAAGTAGCGGCCGCAGCGCGCTTCGGACGCAAGCTGGCGTGGAAACCGCAATCGCATCTTTGAACTTAGCGCCGACGAGCGTACGCTTAAGGCGGAGCAGCAAGGTGTATGCAACAAGACGAAAGAACAAGCTGAAGGAACAGCTGAATGAACTGGTAAATGACCAGGTACCTCTTTGGGCGCGTCCCCGAACCTACTCTGGCCGGGATTTCACGATGCGGCTAGCATAGGGGAAGGCGGTTCCGAGGAAGAATCATGAGACATACCATGAGATGCGCGAATATTGCAGCACTGCTAATTCTTGTGCCGGGAACTTCCTGCGCGGGATTCGCAGCCGCGCCTCAATCGAGCCAGCAATCCAGCCAATCCGTCGCCGAAGCCGCGCGCAAAACGCAGCAAAAGGAGAAGGAAGCGCCCAAGGCGAAAACTGTCTGGACAAATGACAACATTCCGAATACGCCGGGAGGAGTCAGCGTTGTGGGACAGCCCGCGCCTTCGTCTTCCTCAGCCGAGGCAACTTCCACCGAGCCTGCTGCTGGCTCCGCGAATGCCAAAGCGCCGACAGACGCTGACAAGGAAAAATTGGCCGCCGAACGCGCCAAGACCTTAAGCGATCTCGAAAACGCCAGGAAGCAACTCGACAGTGTCAAAACCGATCTTGATATTGCCCAGCGCGAATACAATCTCGACGCCGCGCAGCTTTACAGCACTCCGGACTATTCCAAGGACCAGCAGGGTCAGGCGAAAGTCGACGCGGAAAAGTCCGCCATCGCCACCAAGCAGCAAGCCGTCGACGCGGCACAAAAGAAAGTGGACGACCTCGCGAAACTCTTGAAATCTCTCGGCGGGGAAGAGAAGCCCGCGGCACCACCAGCCCCCGCGCCCGCCGCCTCGTCGCTGAAACTTTAGGACACTTCCTCGCTTACTGCTTCTCTTGCGCCCGTTCGGCGAGCCCGCGGCCCTGTCCCAAGAAACGCATTGCAATCGCCCCACAACATATAGCGCACCTTTGCTCTTGACACACTAGGCCGCACCGCGCAAAATCCCATTCCAGATTTTTCTGGAAGTGAATGGATGCTGGCAGCGCGAGCCGCTCAGCGCCGAAATGGCCTTAGTCAGCGCACGGCTTCAGTTCATCCTGAGGAACGAAGGGCCGCGCCGAAAACGAGGTGCGTATGGTATTTCTGCCGGGCCGCACTGTGCAGTGCGTAAATCCAGAGTGTGCCGCGCGCGGCCATTGGCTCCGCGTCGAAATGGCGCCGGTCGAGCGCTGCTCGAATTGCAATTCCCCGCTTCACAACGTGCCGCCGCCGCTGCCCACGCGCTTCCGGATGCGCCCCAGGCCGCTTGTCAGTTATCGACCACGCGTGCGCTGACCGTCGCGTGCCTTAGCCAGGTCATGTTCCGCGCACTGAGCGGGCGTGGTAGCGCAGACCGACCTGCATCACGCGGGGCGGCTGAGAATTTGCATCCGCGGTGTTCGACCCGCGCGTGAAAATGGCGGCGCGACTGCGCGCGTCAAAATTCCGCGCGGCGGGCCGGCCGGTCGCGCATGAAAATTGCGCCGTGGAGCGCGCCGGGAAATAATTCAACGAGGTTTGGTTGCGGCCACATCGTCCCCGCAGCCGTCTTGCGTCGTGGAGTGTTCGCCAACGCGCGCAAAATAAAAAAGGCCCCGATTCCTCGGGGCCTCTTCTTGTGTTGAAGCTGTTTTCCGTCTGACTAGAAGGAGTACAGCAGTCCGAACTGCATGATGCGGGGATTGGTCAGCAGGCGCTGGTAGTCTCCGAAAGCACCTTGATGGTCGATCCCGAGCTGCAAGCTCTGCACGTCAAACCGCTTTATATTGAAAACATTGAACATGTCAGCAGTAAGCCGCAGCGAATGATTCTCGTTGTACGGCATCTTCCAAGTTTTGTTGAGCTCCATGTCCGTGTTAAGGACACCATCACCACGGAACGGATTTCGCGACCCGGATTCTCCAGGCAGCGGCACGCTGACGTCGTTGAAGGCCGCTGCCGGATTCTTGAAAATGTTGTAAGTCAGAGTTCCACCCTGATCCCGCACATTGAAGTGGCCACCGCTGATTCGGTTTGCAGCACTGGCAAGACCGGTGAGCTGCCAGTTTGTTGGGAAGCAGAAACATGTCGCGGCGCTGACCGGAAATCCACTGGACCAGCGCGTGATGCCGGAAAGCTGCCAGCCTCCGATGACGGCATCGAGCCCCTTGCCGATATGGCTCGCGAGCGGCCGACCTTCTCCGAACGGAAGACTCCAAACCCACTGGGCGTTGATCTGGTGGCGCAAGTCGAAATCGGACGGGCCGCTGAGCTGATTACCCATCCAGGGATTAACAACGTTGCCGCTGAGCGCGTTCCACTCGCCAACGCTTTCGGCATCCGAAGCGAGGTCGAATGAGGTTGAGTAGGTGTAGTTGACGTTGAACTGGAGACCCTGCGACATCTGCTTCCTGAGTGTCACTTGCATCGCATTGTACGTGGAGAAGGACTGAGAGCGCCATGCGAAGAGAGACGAGAACTGATTGTCAAACCAAGTGTACTGCCCGGTTTTCGCGAAGTAGCTGGAACTGGTGTTCAGACTGGGAATCCCAGCCACGTCGAAGAAATCGAGCGCCGAAGTTTCGTTATTTGCCGTGCAAAGGTAGGTCTGATAGATCGCGGTAACGGGATCCGTGGTCGGACTAATTTGGAACCCGGCTTGCGTTGCGGGATTGAAGCCGCATTGCTGGTTGGCAACCGTGTTAGAAATTAAGGCTCCAGCATTGTACTGGTCGCCGCTAGCCACGGGACTGAACAGATTCTGCCAATAAGCAGCCGTGGGTCCGATGGACGCCGAGGTCACGGTAGCCGGATCAGTTCCGTTTCCGCCGTTTGCTCTTCCCAACGTGGCCATGACCTTCGCCGCTTGGTAATAAGTAATTTTCGAAGCAGGATCCGTCAGGTTGAGGGGTTGGGCCAAATCGCTCTGCACGAGGAGTCTGTGCCCCAAGCGACCGATGTAAGCTACCTCAACGCTCATATTGTGGGGCAGTTCTCGCGCCACCGAGAAATCGAGGGCGTAAGAATAGGGAGTCTTGAGCGAACTGTCCAAACCCCAGCAAATACAAAAATTCCCCGGCGGAAAGGTTGTCGGGAAGCCGGCCGCAGGCGCGGGAGTAAAAATCACTGTGCCATTGTTATCCTTTGTCGGGATATTGTTGACGGCGGAAGTAAGGGGCTGGCCGGAAATCGGCTGCCAGCGAGGTGACGATTGCGCCGACTCCACCTGTGCGGGATTCGAGAGGTTCGTGGCAAGGCCGAACTCGCCACCGCTCTGGTCAAAGGTGAGGATCATGCTCTGGCCAAAATGATCGTAGTACATGCCGAATCCAGCGCGGATTGCGGTCTTGTCGTCACCCACGATGCGTTTCAGCCAGTCCGCGCTAGGCTCAGGCGACCAAGCCAAGGAAAGGCGAGGGGCGAAATTGTGACCGGTCGGCCACCAGTCCGGCCGGTGATTGGACCTTCCCGCGACGTCAAAAGTGATGTTGGGGAATTGATTTGCAGGTACTCCGTTCGCCATGCCGGCTCCGCGCTCGGCAAACCAAGCCCCTAGATCAAATGACGGCGCTACTTGCTGTCCGTTGGTTTCCCACGGCGCGGAAATCTGTTCGTAACGCAGGCCATAGGTGAAGGTCAAATTGGGCCTAATTTTGTAGGAATCGTTGAAATAAAGCTCGGATTCGTGAAGGGCGAAATTCCGCTGCACTGGCGTCCCTTGAGCCAGGGCACTTGCCGATCCATCCGAATTAACATGGTTATTGTATTGTGCGTTCACTTCCGTAACCATTCCGAGCAGTCCGATCAGCGGGAAGTCGTATCCGGTGTTGAAGCCGGAATCGACCGCCGGGAAACAGTTCGGGCCCGGACATGCAAAGTTTGGACTAAACGGGCTTGCGCGATTCGCAAATCCACCAACGTTGAGCCAGGCGGCGTTCGTGCTGCCACTGCTGAAAGCACTGGTTGTGCTCGCCGATGCGTTACGAACCAGAGTGATATTCGTCCCGAACGAGAATGTGTGGTTCCCCTTGGTCCAGGACAAATCGTCGGTGATGTTGCTGACGGGGAAATTAAAGCCCGTTCCGTAGTTTCCTTCATCCTGGGAAAGCTGACGGACGCCGTTGAAGGGAAGGAACGAGTCTCCCGCGTTTACGACGCTCTGCCTTGTGTAGCCAAAGCGAAAATTGTTTATCAACGTAGGCCGCAGAACATTCGTGTAGCCGAGCACGAAACCTTTGCTGAAATTCGAATCGCTAGTTGTCGGGGTCCCTCCGGGCAGGAGAGGCGTGCCCGGGGTAAGGGCGTATTCGCCGCTTCCGCGCCAGAAAAGCGTCTGGCTACCGCTAGAGTTGAGTTTGTAGTCTATTCGGGCGATGGCGATATCCTGACGGATATGCTGAGAGGCCCCGAAACGGAAGCCGTCGAAGTTCAAGTTCAAGCCGTCGCCTTCCGTGGTGTCGTTGGGGACAACGGCCTTATTCGCATAATAGGACTGGAAGTAAGCCAGGGAAGAAGGACTAGGCCCAATTCCCAAGGGATCCATCGCCTTCAGTTGAGCAGGACCCAGAGCGTAATTGCCTGACGCTGGCGTGAATGACGTGCCGTCCGCGCCGATCACTGCCGGGGGATTGACACAGGCAGGATTGGGCACAGAGTTCCCACCGACCGTCACCTGGGCGCACGGGTACTGAACAATTCCATTGGCCAGCGTTGGTGAAGGAATGGATCGCCCAACACTGGCTGCCTCGGCTTGGCGATGCCCTTCAAAGTTAGCGAAGAAGAACAGACGGTCGTGCTTGATCGGTCCACCGAACGTTCCGCCGTAAATGTTGCGGACCAGGTGCAAAGGCTTGTTCGGCTGGCCGGCGGCTTGTTCCGATGTCTTGTTGAAAAAATCATTGGCCTCGCCGAAGGAGCTGCGGTTGAACTCGTAAGCCGAGCCGTGGAACTTGTTGGTTCCCCCGCGCGTCACGAGTGCCTCCTGTGCGCCCTCCGAGCGGCCCTGGTCAGCGCCAAAATTGGACGTGGTGACACGGAATTCCTCGACAGAAGCCACGGTGACAGGAACAACCGTGGCGAATGGGGCCCCATTTCCCTGATCGTTTACGTCCACTCCATCCAGGGTGATGTTGTTCTGGTCGCTGCGTGCGCCGTTCACGGATCCGCTGCGGGTGTCGTTCGACGCCATGTCTCCACGATTCGAGGTGAAGACCACGCCCGGCTGAAGAGTCAGAAGCTGGGTGACATCGCGAGCATCGAGCGGCAGGTTGTCGATCTGGTCGGCAGTCATCGTAGTACCCTGGCTGGCGTCGGTTGTGTTGAGCAGCGGCGCTTGCTCGGTGACGGTTACGGTTTGCGTGGCCGCGCCAATCTTCATCTTCACGTTTATCGTGGCCGGCGAGTTGACGAGTAACTGAAATCCCTTTTGCTCGTATTTGGAGAAACCAGCGGCGTCCACTTCGATGCGATAATGACCGGGCAGCACTTCCGCGAACACGTAGCTCCCTTGTTCATTTGTTGCCGTCGTGCGTTCGAGGTTCGTGTCAATATTAACCAGATGCACGGTGGCGTTAGGGATTACCGAGTTGCTCGGGTCGGTGACGGCGCCGCGAAGGGACGTGGTCGCCTGACCCCAAGCAGTGCCGCTCGAAATGAAGAAGGCGGCGCAGAAAATCGCCAACACGAAAAGTAAGGAAGCTCGCTTCACAGTCCACCCCCGCAATTTATTTGGATCATGTATGCGGATACACGGGCCGCGACCGCGAACCCGGGTCGCCAACTCCGCGCACCTTGATAAGAAGACCTCTAGGATATTTCCCCCGGGTTACGCAACTCCAAAGAGCTACACCAAGTAATTGCCGTACAATTTTGCAAGCGGTGTACCACAGTTTGGTTTTTCATTCAACGAAAAGTTAAGGCGCAGAGAATGAACATATTGATTGAGCATGCCTCAAACAGTCACTCTTGCGCGCCTGCCCGGAATCTACTCAAAACTGTATTTCCCTCCATAAAGTGGAATTTGGATCTAACGAAAAAAGAGCGTTTTGCGTTTCAGTCGGCCACGGGAATTTCAAGGCCGCGAAAAAAAGCGGCCGGTGGGGGTTCCGGCCGCTGTGGGCATGGGGTGATGGAGGTGCACTGATTTCGGGGCCCGATGGCGCGGGGGGACGCAACACCGAACCTCGAACACGTCGTTATTCTGCCTTCACGGGCCCATAGCGTCGATAGGCCGCAAGGTTCAATTCGTCCTGGTACCGTAGTACTGCCCAGTTCTCGACGGCCCGGGCGCACCCTGTTTCGACCCCGTCAATCCTACTGAAATACGGCCACTTATTCTCCACGCCGTGGCGGCGGCTCCGGGGGTCCTATCGTTATATAGGGTACGTTTGCGTCTCTGAGCGCTTTGTTCAGGTTGGCGAGGTCCGTGTTCACGATTGCATGCACGGAATCCAACGTTGTGCTCAATTCCTGTGAGACTCCCGCCATTTCGTCTTTCTCCGCCTGCGTTGGCGCGGCGGTATATCCCTCGAGCTGGAACATCAGCCGTCCGACGCGCTGCGGCAGCGGCGGAGGCGTGTAATGCAGCGGTCCGCCCGCTCCTCCGAAGCCGCGCTCCGTTACGAACTTGCCGCTGAGCTCATTCACCTTCTTGGAGAGCGCCTCGGCCTGTTTGCGAATGTTCTCAGGAATTTTCGGCGCGCCCGGTTTTTTCCACGCCGCCAGCGTGTCGGTGAGCGACTTTTTCAACCCCCCAATTGTCTTCGTGCCTTCGTCGGCCCGTTTGTAGAGGTCGTACAATTGCATCTGCATATCGTGCCGTGCGGCACGATCCGCCGCGCTGATCTGTATGCGGGGGTCCTCCTCCACTTTCACGCTTTGCGTCTGCGAATTGTCCCCAAGCGCCACTTTCACCGTGTACGTCCCCGGCTCGACCATCGGTCCGCGCGCGCCGCCGCCGAAAAAGCCTTGAGCTTGCGCCGCAAGTTGCTCAGGAGTGGGCTTCACCGGCGGGTCATACCGCAAATCCCAGTTTACGCGGTTGATTCCCGCTCCCGGTTTCGCATCCGTAATTTCACGAACGGTCTTTCCCGACGAATCAAGCACTGTGATTTTGACTTTCTGTTCTTTCGCCGGCTTCGCTTTCAGGTAGAAATCGATTGACGCTCCCTCTGGCGGATTCGGTCCCAGAAACACCTGCTGCGCGTCGAACCAGCGGTTCTGATAAATCCGCCAGGCGATCGTGTCGCGAATCGGGAAAAGATGCAGGTCTTCGCCAAGCACTTTGTCGTTCAAGCGCTGCAGCGCCGTTATATTGTCGAGGATATAAATTGAGCGGCCGTGCGTCGCCAGAATCAAATCGTTTTCGCGCGGCTGAATTTGGATGTCGTCCACGGGAACCGTTGGCAGTCCCATGCCCAACTTGTTCCAGTGCCCGCCGCCATCGAGCGAAAAATAGGCCCCGAATTCCATACCCACGAAAAGCATATTCGGATCGTCCGGATGCTCACGAATCACGTGTACCGTACCTGTGTTCTCGGGCAATCCCGCGGAAATCGACTTCCACGTTTGCCCGTAATTCGTCGTCTTGAACAGATACACGTGAAAATCGTTTGACCGGTGCCCGTCGAACGTCACATACGCTGTTCCGTCGCCCGTTTTCGACGCCACCACGCGCGTCACGTACGTTCCCTTCGGCACGCCGGGCACGCGATCGGCAACGTTCTTCCAGCTCTGTCCGCCGTCGCGCGACACCTGCAAATTTCCGTCGTCGGTTCCCACCCACAGCACCGAACTATTCGCCGGCGACTCATCAATCGTCGTGATCGTGGGATACCACTCCACTCCGTCATACAGCGATTGCGTATCCTTGGAAGGAAGCTGTCCCAGAATCGGCAGCGTGTTGCGGTCCACTCCCGTCGTCAAGTCACCTCCCAGCCGCGTCCACGTGTTGCCGCGATCCGTCGACTTGAACAGAAAATTTCCGCCGTAATAAATCGTGTTGTGGTCCTTCGGCGAAATCAGTAAAGGAGAATTCCAGTTGAATCGGTACGGCGGTTGCCCCTCGGGCGGCACAGGGCGGATATTCAACGCTTCATTCGTGCGCAAATCCCGCCGGCTCAAATTGCCGTCCTGCGATTCCGTGTAAATCGTCTGCGGATCCTCCGCATCGGGCTTCACGTAGAACCCGTCGCCGCCTCCCACCATGAACCAGTCGCTATTCGGAATTCCCCCCGCGTAGAGCGTCCGGCTCGGGCCGCACCATTCGGCATTGTCCTGATATCCCGCGCAGACGTGATACGGCTGCTGATTGTCGTAGCCCACTTCGTACGCCTGCCCCAGCGGCATCACGTTCAAATGATCCCAATCGCGTCCCGCGTCGCGGCTTTCATAGACGCCGCCATCGCAGCCCGCCAGCATGTAATTCGAATTGTTCGGGTCGATCCAAATCGCGTGAAAATCGCTGTGGACTTGCCGCCCTCGCGTGGTAACAAACGTTTTTCCGCCATCCTCCGAATAGGAAAGTTGCACCCCGCCCATCCAAATCCTCAGATCATTGTTGGGATCAATGCGAATCTGGCTGAAATACGACGGCCGCGGATTTTCGGAGCTCATTTTCGTCCACGTCGCGCCGCTGTCTTCGCTCCGGAATACTCCGCCTTTTTCGTTCTGCACCAGCGCGTAAACGATGCTGGGGTTCCGGCGGTAAACCGCCAGGCCAATCCTTCCCGTGTTGTTGTTGTCCGGCAAGTCTTTCGTCAACTTATTCCACGTCGCTCCGCCATCCGTCGTTTTGTAAATGCCGCTGCCCGGCCCCCCGCCGTTGAACCCCCACGCTGTCCGCCGCCGTTCATACGCGGCTGCGTAAAGAGTCGTCGGGCTCTGCGGATCAATCGCCACATCGTTCACGCCCGTGTCGTCGTTTATAAAAAGAACTTTGCTCCACGTCTTGCCGCCGTCGGTGGTCTTGAAGAGGCCGCGCTCCGCATTCGAACCCCACAGATGCCCCACCGCCGCCACGTAAGCCACGTCCGCATTCTTCGGGTCGACAACAATTCTGCCAATCGCTTGCGTGTCGTCGAGCCCCACATGCGTCCAGGTGTTTCCCGCGTCGCTCGATTTATAAACGCCATCGCCCCACGAAGCGCTCTGCCGGTTATTCGCTTCGCCTGTTCCCACATACACAATCGACGGATTCGACGGCGCCACGGCCAGCGCGCCTATCGACGGATTCGGCTCGCTGTCCCACACCGATTTCCACGTCATCCCTCCGTCGACCGATTTCCACACGCCGCCGGCCGCCGCGCCCAGATAGATCGTCTTCGGATCCGTTTCCGCCACCGCGAAATCGTCGATGCGTCCGCCCATGATTGCCGGGCCAATCGCGCGCATCTTCAGATTGCTCGTCGCCGAATCAATCGTCGGCGGCGTGGCTTGCTCCGCTGATCCGCCGGCGTGCTCCTGCGCCGTGGCGTCCGTGGCAAACATCGCGCACGCGAATCCAAACAGCAGCAACATCGCAACCGCCAACACATTCCGCAACCGAATCGACCGTACATGGAATTGCGTCATCGAACTCACCTCGCAAAAATATTTTTCGCGCAATCGCGACACAAACTCACTAGCCTTAATCCGTGGTACCCGTGGCAAACGACAAGCTGGAGACGAAAATCGTCACTCCGTCCGAATTACAACGCGAAGCCCACTGAGCAAACACCCCGTATGCCTCTACAGACGCACCCCAAGCTCGGCGCGTTTCGTCGCGCCGCAACCCTCTCTCTTCCGCTGGGGATTTACCGCTGCGCCAGCGCGGCCAGGTCACGCGACTCTGGCGTGGACTTCCAGATATTCCGCTTTTATCAACGTATGCTGCGCATCGCCTTCGTTGTGAGTCGTCCAGTGATTCGTCAGATCCTCGGCCAGCGCCTTCTGGCCCGCAGCATCGAGGCGCGCGAAGGCCGTTTGCGTTGGCCCAAAATACTTTCTGAAGAACTCCACCGCCTCCACGGGACCAAACGGGAAATCAAAGATCAGCTCGCGCTTCGTCGTCTCCGCGCGCGCTCTCGAACCGAATCGTTGGGCCACCACGGATTCGTCTCCCCACAGTAATGGTGAGGGCAATCCCGCCGGCGGTGGTGCGTGACGGCCCATCACCATAAATGACTGCCCCACGAAACCTCGCGCGGTCCAATTTGCCATGGCGATCAGTCCGCCTGGACAGCAGACCCGCATCAGTTCCGACGCGACCACCTCGGGCCTGGGCGCAAACATCGCTCCGAACATCGACGTAACCACGTCAAAATGCCCCGCCTCTTGCGGAAGCTTTTCCGCGTCTCCTTCGATAAATTCAATCTTAAGTCCTTCGGACTCGACTCGTTTCCGCGCCTGCTGCAGTAGATTCGGAGCGATGTCGAGGCCTGTCACATTCGCGCCTGTCCTGGCTGCGGGAATCGACACATTGCCGGTGCCGCATGCCACATCCAATACTTCCATGCCGGACTTCAAGTCAAGGCGGCTCACGAATTTTTCGGCCTCGCGTTCGTTCAGCCGCGCAATTTCGCCGAAGTCGCCGGCCATCCAGCTTGCCCGCATCCGCTGCTTCAACTCTGCTAATCCGTCCGCCGAACTGGCCATATTCGCCTCCCGGTCGTTTCAAACTGCGAAAGCATATGTGCATCAGGAGGCAAAGTAAACGTCGCCGATTCGAAGTCCACGGCTTCGCAATTCGAAAGTGCGCGGCAAAAACGGAGGCAGCGGCTATCAGGTCTAATTGCAGCCGGGCAAGCGGAAGGATCCGATTTTTGTGCTGTACCCCGTGCTGTCTTTTTTCACGTAGTCGCCGACGTACCAGAAAGTGCAGTCGTCGCTGGGGTCAATCGCGGTCGTGGTGTAGTCTTCCCATCGGAGCGTGTTCGTTTGCGCGGCCTCGCCGTCCACCAGCACCGTCTCCTGCAGCGTCAACGCGCCTTTTGCGTCGCCCGCGAGCCGCGCAGCAAATCGCTGCCCGGCGAAGTTTGCGCCTCCGCCAAACGAATAGCCCACGCCGATGTCGCCCTTCTTGTCCATCGCGATGCTCGGCATCCACCGGTAAAAACCGTCTGGCGCGTAGGTGCCTTGCTGATAGAGAACCGGATCGCGCTTTTTATCCAGCCGGAATTCGTACCAGCGTACGCCTCCGCCACCGGCTTTCGTAGCGATGGAGTGCGCGGCGACGATTGATTCGTGATCACCGATCCGGCGGTACACCAGCCGCTGCATGATCTTGTCGCCCTGCGCGTCCAGTCGCTGATCCGTCCCCGGCTGTGGCACGCAATTCGACAATTGGCCGTTGCAAAGATAGTGATACGGAGCCACATCGATTTTCACTGGGCCGCTGGCCTTTGTATTCGCGGGATTCTCCCAGTCGACGTGAACTTTCCAGAAGTAAATCCCGTCGTCATCGAAGATACCCTTGAGCTGCGTGCCGCCCGCCGCCATCATGATGTTCGGCGCGCCGGGTGGCGGCAGTTCTTGGCCGTCGACGTCGGCGTTGTTCAGAAAATTCACGCCGTCGATGACGATGCACTGTTCCGTGGCGGGCTGCCCTTTCAGCATCCTGTTGCGGTCCGCGATGCATACGTGTTTCTGAATCACCGTGTCGCCGGTGCTCGTGGGAACGTAGTAGCCATCCGGCCAGATTGCCGGACGTGGATAATCGGGAAACAAAGTCCTCTCGAACGCATAGCGGTAATACGTGCCCAGCGGATCGCTGCTGGTGCTGACGGCGTAGCACATTGCGTAGGTTCCCTGCGCCTCCGCGGGATTCTTGGGCGGCGCCGCAGGCGCTCCCGGCTCCGACGGCTGGCCCGGACGTGCGGCCTCTCCGTGCAGAGCTGCTTTGCCCGGCGTCTGCGCTTCGCCGCGGCTTTCGAATTCGCCTGGCGCAATCCGGCTGAAGATCGGCATCACAATCAGCCAGCGTCCCGCCAATTGATCGTAGCGAACCACTGCATCGCCATTGTCGCGCGCTTCGCAAACGCCCCCGAAGCCCGAGAAAATTATGTTTGTCGGCACCGGTCCGTACAGCACTGTTCCGCTCTTGTCGTACCGCGCGCCTTTTTTCGTAAAGACCGCCAGTCGCGAGTTCACGATCTGCACAACATCGTCGGGGCCCGCCGCCAGGCTATTGTCCGATGGGTTGCGATTGAACGCACGAGCAGCCGGCGTGGCTTGTGGACCTTCGAATCCCACGCCGAGCCCGTCGAAACTTTCGATCAGCGGCGCGGCTGGCCGTTGTCCCTGTGATGTTTGCTCCACCGCCGCGCCGGCCGGCGTAATCGTCGGCGGGGGTGGAGGCTCACGCTTTTGCGCCGCGTCTTGATAATCCGGAGAAATCCCGCATGACGCGCTTCCGCAGTCGGCTGGTCGAAGGGGCGCCGTAGTTGTTATTGACGATGTCGCGCGGAGCAACGCGAGCGGCCGCGAAACGTCGAACGCCATCGCGCGATGAACCTTCCAGGAGCCAGCTGTTGGCCCCGCGACACTCGCCATTTGGCTCGCGATTGTCCTCGTTTGGTCCTCACCCGCCCCGAAGCTCCATGCGCCGCGCGCGGCAAAGAAAGCTCCCGCGAATAGGATCACGGCCGCCACGGTTCGGCGTGCTCTAGGTATTCGATTCATCCTCGCCTCATCACAGTTCTTACAGACGCCCCGCATCACTCTCGCGTTTCCCCAATCGCTCGCCGCGCAGTTGAACACCCTGCAGCGGCGTGGTAGCCTCGGGCCATCCCCGCAGACTGCTGCGCGGCCCGCTCATTTGCACGCCTGCCGCGACACGGGAATCTTATCGTGGGAACCTCCGCCGCCAAACTCGAACGCACGAATCTCGAACCAGCCATTCGCGAAATCGTGACCACGCTTTTGCGCGAACTGGGAAATCCCCGCGCGCTTGACGAGTTCGCTCGCAAAGGCGAAGGGGCGCATCTCGAGCGCGATCTGGGACTCGGCAGCCTCGAGCGCGTCGAGCTGATGCTGCGTCTTGATAATGCCTTCTCGATCCACTTGCCCGAAAAAGTGGTAGCCGAAGCCGACACTCCCGCCGACTTGCTCGAAGCCGTTCTGCAGCAGCTTTCCAGCGCGCCAAGTGACACGTCTGCGGACGATTCACGCGTCTCCCCCGCCAGTCGCGTTCGAGATTTTCATCCCGCAATTCCCGGCGGAACGCGCCGAAATCTGCGCGACGAGCTCGCCCGCGCCGAAACTCTCACCGACGTCTTTCGCATTCGCGCGCGCCTCGACCCTGCAACCGAGCACATTCATTTGTACGAGGAAGACGGCAAGGTTCGCACCATTACCTGCGGCGAATTATTCGCGCGCGCTTCGGCCGTCGCCGCCGAGCTCGCGCGCCGCAGAATTTCTCCCGGTGACACTGTCGCGATCATGCTTCCCACCAGCGCCGACTTTTTCTGGACTTTCGCCGGCACTTTGCTGGCGGGCGCGATTCCCGTGCCCATTTATCCCCCGTTCCGCGCGGATCGCATTGAGGAATACGCCACGCGCCAGGCCGCCATCCTGCGCAACGCCCAAGCGCGCTTGCTGGTCACCTTTCGCCGCGCCGAATCAGTCGCCAAACTCCTTCAACCGCAGGTGAGATCGCTTCGCGGCGTCGTCACTGCGGAACGTCTGGCGTCTGCCGCCGGTGCGTCTGTGCCGCCTCCCACTGAAATTCGTGCCGTGGATGACGCGCCGCATCGCGCGCGTCCCAGCGACATCGCCTTTTTGCAATACACTTCGGGCTCCACTGGAAATCCCAAAGGCGTGATTCTGACGCACGCCAATTTGCTCGCGAATCTCCGCTCCATCACCGAATACGTTGGCATTCGCGACGACGACGTTGCCGTCAGTTGGCTCCCGCTCTATCACGACATGGGGCTGATTGGCGCGTGGTTTGTGCCCCTCATCACTGGCATTCCGCTGGTGGTGCTCTCGCCGCTGGCCTTCCTCAGCCGGCCTGAGCGCTGGCTGCGAGCGATTCACGAGCATCGCGGCACGCTCAGTCCCGCGCCGAATTTTGCTTATGAGCTGTGCGTGCGCAAAATTCCGGAGAGCGCTCTCGAAGGCCTCGACTTGAGTTCGTGGCGCGCCGCCTTGAATGGCGCGGAGCCTGTTCGCCCTCAGACCGTCAACCGCTTCGTCGAGAGATTCGCGCGCTGCAGCTTTCGCCGCGAAGCTTTGCTTTCCGTTTACGGCCTGGCCGAAGCGTCGCTCGGCGTCGCAGCTCCGCGTATAGGCGGCGGCGCGCGCATCGATCGCATTCGCCGCGCCGAATTTGAAAACGAAGGCCGCGCAACCGCGGCCGCTCCCGACGAACAAAACATTCTCGAATTTGTTTCCGCCGGCCAGCCATTGCCACGCATGGGAATTTGCGTCGTTGACGCGGAAGGCCGCGCTCTCACCGAACGCCTCGCGGGCCGATTGCTCTTTCGCGGCCCTTCGGCGACTTCCGGCTATTACCGAAATCCCGAAGCCACGCGCGAACTGATACGCGAAGACGGCTGGCTCGATTCGGGCGATCTTGCTTACATCGCCGAAGGCGAACTTTACATCACCGGGCGCGCTAAGGACGTGATCATCAAGGGCGGCCGCAATCTTCATCCTCAGGAAATCGAAGAAATCGCCGGACACGTCGACGGCGTTCGCAGCGGATGCGTGGTTGCCTTCGGCGTGCCCGATGAAGCCAGCGGCACCGAGCGCCTGGTCGTGACGGCGGAAGTGCGCGACCTCTCTCAACGCAATCGCATCGCGCAGGAAATCACGCAGCAGGTCAGCGATTCCCTGGGCCTCCCGCCGGATGTCGTCGAAATTCTCCCGATGCATTCCATTCCGAAAACGTCGAGCGGAAAACTTCGCCGCGCCGAAACGCGCCGCCTGTACCTCGACGGAAAATTGGGCAAGCGGCAGGCGCCCGCGTGGATGCAAATCAGCAAACTTGCCGCACGCGGAATCGTTCCGCGATTGTTTTCGAGCGCGAAAAAGGTTTTGCGGCGCGGCGCTGAAATTATTTACGGCCTGTACGCCCTTTCGCTCTTCGGAATCGCCGCGGCCCTGGTTTGGCTGATTCTTTTGCCCATGCGCAGCCGGCGAATTTCCGCCGCCATCCTCCGCCATGGCGCGCGCGTTTTGCTTTCGCTCGCCGCCATCCGCGTCAGCGTCGAGGGACGCGACACGTTCGACGAATGGAAACAAACGCCGCCGTGGATTTTCGCGCCCAATCATTCCAGCTATCTCGACATTCTTGTCTTGCTCGCCTTCCTCCCCGCCGAGGCGCGTTACGTCGCCAAAGGAGAGATCTATTCCATGCCCCTCGTCGGCACCATGGCGAAACGCTGCGGATATTTTGCGTTTGACCGCGCGGATCCCGAGGCGCGCATCGCGCAGTCGAAGGAAATCGAGCGCGCTCTGGGCCGCGGCGAATCCGTGGTGATTTATCCCGAGGGTACTTTCACGGCCGCGCGCGGCGTGCGTCCTTTTCAGTTGGGTGCGTTCAAGGCCGCTGTGGATACGGGGCGCCCGATTTGTCCTGTGGCCGTCCGCGGCGCGCGCGAATTGTTGCGCGACGAAACGTTGCTCCCCAAGCCGGGCCGCATCACTCTCACCTTTGGCCCGCTGGTCATTTCGCGAGCCGCCGCGCGCGGAACCCGCGATGCCGATCAGACGAGTGCTCTGCGTGAAAATGGTTTGGTTGAAAGCGGTGCACGTGAAACCGGCTGGCAGGAAATCGTCCGCCTCCGCGACGAAACGCGCGAAATCATCGCGCGCGGCGCCGCCGAGCCACTCCTTTAGCGCCTCTGCTTCAGCAACCGGTCTTGAACAATTTCCCTGTTTTGGCAGTTTGTTGAAAAACTCCATTCGTTGTCATTCCGAGGA
>DASYYI010000240.1:0-4383 GCA_035933995.1 Candidatus Acidiferrales bacterium
CGAGACTCCGCACTTGCTGAATCCCAAGAGCGGCTGGATTTACAACTCGAACGACGCGCCGTGGAACGCGGCGGGATTAGGCAGTCTGAAGAAGGCAGATTTTCCCGCGTATGTGGAGAAGGGCGGGGAATCAGCGCGCGGCCTCCACGCAGTGAGGGTCCTTGGGAACCGGGACAAGCCTTTCAATCTCGATTCCCTGATTGGCGCGGCGTTCGATAGCTACCTGCCGTGGTTTGAAAAGGCGATGCCCGCGCTTATAAAGGCTTGGGATCAAGACGCTGACGCGGATCCGCTGAAAGCGAAACTGGCGGAACAAGTCGCAGTTCTGCGCAAATGGGATTTCCGCTGGGGAGTGGATTCAATCCCCACGTCGCTCGCGGTTTTCTGGGGCGAAGATATCGTGCGTCGCGTAGGTCGTGACGCGAGAACTGCGGGCATTCCGGTGTACGATTACGTCGGAAGCAAAGTGCCCGCGGAGCAACTGCTGCAATCGCTCGCCGCCGCGTCTGACCGGCTCACGATGAACTTCGGCACATGGAAAACTCCGTGGGGCGACATCAACCGTTTTCAGCGCCTCGACGATGACATCTATACGCACTTCGACGACTCCAAGCCGAGTATTCCCGTCGAGTTTACTTCGTCGGAATGGGGTTCGCTCGCGTCTTTCGGCGCGCGCCCATATCCGAACACGAAGAAATGGTACGGCACCAGCGGAAACAGTTTCGTCGCGGTGGTTGAATTCGGGAAGACCGTGCACGCCAGGGCCGTGACGGCGGGCGGCGAGAGCGGCAATCCAGCGTCTCCTCATTTTGATGATGAGGCTGAACGCTACGCTACCGGCAATCTGCGCGAAGTCTACTTCTACCGTTCGCAGCTTCAGGGGCACACGGAGCGAACCTATCATCCAGGCGACTAGGTTCCGTCCTTTTTTTTTGGGTGACTGTAGTGGCCTGGACAATTGATCGTATTTGGGGAGTCGGTAACGTCATGAAGAAACTGTGTCTGGTTTGCGCGGTTCTGTTGCTGGCATTGCCGGCGAGAGCATCCGACCTCCAGAAAAAAATCGAGGCGCTGGCGGCGTCGTATCAAGGCCACGTAGCGTTGTACGCGAAAAATCTGACGACCGGCGAAACCGTTGCGCTCGATCCGGAGCGCCCGGTGCAGACGGCTTCGGTTATCAAGCTGCCGCTGATGCTGCAGGCCTTCGAGCAGGTAAAGGCTGGGAAATTGAAGCTCTCGGCGCCCGTGGTGTTGACGAAAGGTAACCAGGTCCCCGGCTCCGGCATCCTCAACTTGCTGGATCCCGGGCTCACGCTGACGTTGAAAGACACCATCACGCTAATGATGACGCTCAGCGACAACACCGCCACCAACATGGTGATCGACGTCGTCGGCCTTCCGCCGACCAATGAAATGCTCGCGCGCATGGGGCTGCACAACACTTATTTCTACAAGAAGGTGTTCAAGCCAGCCGAAGGCCCCATGCCGCCCGATCAGAAGCAGTTCGGTTTGGGCAAAACGACCGCTGAGGAAATGGCGAAAGTCATGGAGAGCATCTACCGCTGTGACATGGGCGACCGCGGACTTTGTCTGCAGATGATCACCATCATGCGCAACCAGCAATATCGCGACATGCTGCCGCGCTACCTGGAGGGGGCCGACGCCAGCGAAGATCTTTCTGCGATTGCCGACAAGATCGGCGCGCTCGACGATGTGCGCAACGACGTGGCGTTGATCTACACGCAACGCGGTCCCGTGATCATTTCCATTTTCACGTATGACAACGCGGATAAGTCCTGGACTCCCGAGAATAAAGCTGAGATTTTGATTGGGCGGCTGGCGCAGGTCATCGTGAACACGTGGTCGCCGGAAGGTCTGGCGGCGAAAGTGACGGAGCCTGTCGGAACGCCAGCAGGGAAATAGGGCAGAGGGAAACCATTTGCTTTCACTTCAACGGATTAAAATACGGAGGCATTGAATGAATATTCTAGCGGCCATCAAACGCGAAGAGCGAAAGATTGAAAAACAGTTGGGCAAGTTGCAGCACGAACTGGACGGAGTGAGAGCCGCAGCGAAGGCACTGGGGCGCTCGGCGGAGCGCGAGCTAACCAGCGTCAAGAAACGCGTGTTGTCCGCGTCCGGAAGAGCCAAGATTTCCAAGGCCGCGAAGAAGCGCTGGGCAAGAGTGAGGGCACAAGCGAAGAAAGCCGTGAGTTAGTCGCGAAAATTTATCGTCGAAGACTCAAGGAAGATTTTTTTTCAGGGCTTCCTCGATTCCAGCCTCCGCCAGCGGCGCCATGATTTCGTATCCCGCGTTGTTCGGGTGCACGCCGTCAAGACTCAGCTCCGGTTTGAGGCCGCCATCGCTGGTGGCCATGCTGGAATAGTAGTCCACATAAACGAAACCATTTTTCGCGGCGTAATCTTTGATCCATGCGTTTAGAGCTCTAATCTTAGTGGCGGGCTCAAGCCCTCGGTGCCACGGAAAATCGCTCGCCGGCAACACGGAACACAATACAAGCCGAATTCCATTCGTTCGGGCGAGATCGCTCATGGATGCGATGTTGTTTTGGATGTCGCGCAAAGTTGTCTTGCCCGTGTTCTCGGCGATGTCGTTTGTGCCTGCGAGCAAGACGACGACTTTCGGTTGCAGGTCGATCACGTCCTGACGAAAGCGCACCAGCATCTGCGGCGTGGTTTGCCCGGAGATGCCGCGGTTGACATACGGCTTGCCGGGGAAAAACTCATTGTGATCCGGCGATGTTGCCGACACCTTGTTCCCCCAGCCTTCCGTGATGGAATCTCCCATGAACACCACGCGCGCTTCGTCAGGCGCTGGAGGAAGCAACTCCTTATCGGCCTCACGGTATCTCGCAAGGAACGGCCAGTCGTTGAGGGCGCGCTCGAGCCGCGACATTTCAACTGGAGTCAATTGTTGCGCGGACGACGCCATTGTCCCTGGCTTCTGATTTTGTGCCGCTGGTGCGGACGCTGAAGCCTGCGGAAAAGAGAACTGAGGAAACAGGAGAATCGCGACGAGCACGCAACAGCCAGACGCATAAGGAAATTTCGTTTTTCTGTTCACCGAATTGTCCCCCACTTTTGTCGGCCTATGTGAGTCACGCGGAGATGAGGAAAAGCGGGTCGCCGAGCTTGCCGGCGTAACGCGGGCGGTAGCGCTGCGTGTTATAAAGCTTTTCTACGTCCACCGTGCGCGGGCCCAGCGCTGGATCGGGCAAGGGCGTATGTGCGTAACGGCCTTCGCGCACCGCGACCATTTTGCCGAAGGTGTTTCCCGCGAAAAGATCGAGCGCGAGATTCGCGAACGTGGTGGCCACCACCTGATCCACAGCGTCCGGATCGCCGCTGCGCAGATCGTAGGTCAGATCGCTCGTCATGGTCTCTTCTCCGGTCCGCTGGCGGAGAACTTCGGCGAGCGCGTGGCCGATGTCGACTTTCTTGCGATGCCCGTACGCGTCGGCCTCTCCGAAATCTTCCGCTTTGTATCCCGTCCACACAGCGCCTTCCGAAGCAATCACGAACGAATAGTTGCTGGGATTGCCGCGCTTGTCTTCCACAAGTAGCCGTACCAGGAGATCGAGATCGAAAGGATATTCGGGAATCACGCAGCGGGCGGAAGTGACGTAAGCCGTATACAGCGCCGTGAAGCCGGCATCGCGTCCGAAGATGCGGAAAATGCCGATGCGCTCGTGCGATCCCAGCGTGGTTCGCTGCCGCGACACCAGTTCCTTCGCGCGCGTGATGGCAGTTGAAAATCCCACGCAGTACTCCGTGCCGCGCACATCGTTGTCCATCGTCTTGGGAATGGCGATTAGCGGAAAGCCGGCGCGGTGCAGCGTGGTGGCAAAGCCCAGCGTGTCGTCGCCGCCGATTACGACCAAACAGCCGATTCCCAAGCGCTCAAGATTGCTAAGAACTATTGGTGTGAAGTTAAAAGTCTGTCCGTCGTTGGAAAGGCGCTCCAACTCAGAGGGCGAGAGATGTTTGGGTAGATTGCTTTTCTTGATGCGCAGCGGATTCGTGCGCGATGTGTGCAGTACGGTTCCGCCGCTGCGGTCGATGGCGCGTGTGTTTTCGCGTGTCAGCGGCCGAACGTAGCGCGGATCGGATTCCTGCGAAGAATCGAGGTGCGTCAGTCCCTCCCAACCTTTCCGAATGCCGAGCACCGAGCGGTCCATCTCGCTTGCGCGATAGACCACCGATTTGATCACCGAGTTCAGCCCCGGCACGTCTCCGCCACCCGTCAGGACCCCGATCTTGCCGCCGCTCGCCATGAATCGTTTCGCCTCCCCCAGCCGACGATCAGGATTTAGCACGCCGCCAGTAATGTCAAGAGCGGCGAACATCACAGGGCGGGGTGAC
>DASYYI010000253.1:0-5016 GCA_035933995.1 Candidatus Acidiferrales bacterium
AACCAGCCGAGCTGTTGCAGGATCGCCATCGCACACTATCGCAACTGTCTGACTCGCCTCCCTGGATTTTCTTTGTTCAGCGGCTCGTCGCCGCCCTAAGACACACGTTTAACCCATCGCAGAGCCAGCAATTATCGCATCCCTTTTCTGCGTCGTCAACCAGCCCCAAACCGTACAAAAAGTTCTCCGTTTCCAACGGGAACAACTGGCTCGCGAAAACCATTTGCGAGCAAAGCAGCCTGCGAACCACAGCCGCTGCCCCTGCACAAATTCTCCCCGTCGTGCTAGTTTATCTTCGGCAAAGCAGAACCAAATTTGCACCACGACTGCAGGAGCAACACAGCATCAACGGAACGGAATTATTAATTTTCGTGCAATTCTAATCGGTACAACAAATTATTAGAATTATGTCTAACTTATTGAAAATAAAGGATGGCCCCACATTCTAATCGGTACAAATAGCGGCTTTGCAATCAGCGCCCTTTCGCCCTGCGACTGCCGTTTCGCGCGAGCGTCAGGAATGTTATTCTTGTTCGCCTTCTCGCTTATCCGTTTCGTTATCAAAGGAGAGTTCGCATGCCTGCGTTTTC
Organism: Candidatus Acidiferrales bacterium; assembly: GCA_035933995.1. Taxonomy (GTDB): domain Bacteria; phylum Acidobacteriota; class Terriglobia; order Acidiferrales; family UBA7541; genus DAHUXN01. The sequence goes on from DASYYI010000253.1 coordinate 591, forward strand.
CGGAGTCGATTATCTCGACTTCGATTCCCTGCTGACCGACGAAGAAAAACTCGCCCGCCAGACCGCGCGCAAATTTGTCGACGAGCAATTGCTGCCCATCATCGAGCAATACAATCGCGAAGCAAAATTCCCCATGCAATTGCTGCCGCAAATCGCCGAGCTCGGCTTTTTCGGCGCCAATCTGAAAGGCTACGGTTGCGCGGGCATGTCGAACGTGGAATATGGCCTGGTCATGCAGGAACTGGAGCGCGGCGATTCAGGATTGCGCAGCTTCGCGTCGGTGCAGTCGGCTCTGGTGATGTATCCGATTTATGCATTCGGCTCCAGTGCGCAAAAGGAGAAATGGCTTCCGCAACTTGCTTCCGGCAAAGCCATCGGCTGTTTTGGATTGACCGAGCCGCAATTTGGCTCCAATCCCGGGGGCATGCTGACGCGCGCCGTCCGCAAAGGCGAACACTATATTTTGAACGGTGAGAAGATGTGGATCACCAACGGCTCGCTCGCCGACGTCGCCGTCGTGTGGGCGAAATGCGAAGACGACAAAATCCGCGGCTTCCTGGTCGAAAAAGGCACGCCGGGGTTCAAGGCATGGGACGTTCACGGCAAATGGTCTCTGCGCGCGTCGGTAACTTCGGGCTTGGCTATGAATGACTGCAAAATCCCCGCGGAAAATGTGCTGCCAAACGTCGAAGGGCTGCGCGGGCCGCTCTCCTGTCTGAATCAAGCGCGTTACGGAATCGGCTGGGGCGCAATCGGCGCGGCCATGGCTTGCTACGACACGGCTCTGCGTTACGCAAAAGAACGCAAGCAATTTGGCAACAAGCCCATCGCATCGCACCAGCTCGTGCAGGAAAAACTCGTCTGGATGATTACTGAAATCACTAAGGCGCAGTTCCTCGCCCTTCAGGTCGGGCGATTGAAAGACAAAGAGCGCGTGCATCCCTCGCATATCTCCATGATGAAAATGAATAACGTCTGGATGGCGCTCGAAACGGCGCGCATGGCCCGCGGAATTCTTGGCGCCAACGGCATCGTCGACGATTACTGCATCATGCGCCACATGATGAACCTCGAATCCGTGTCCACTTACGAAGGCACGCACGACGTCCACAAATTAATCATCGGTGAACGCATCACCGGGATCGCGGCGTTTGAATGAGAAGATCTTTCTTGCGGTGTCGCACAAGTTCGCACTTCACGATTGCCCTTTGGTTTGGGTTAGCGTTGATATCCAGCTTCGCGGGACTAGCTCCTGCTTCGGTGGGCATGTCTTCACAGCGCAACCGGTTGGCAATGATTTCAGTCCGGCGAACATTCCGGAATTTCTACCGCGCTCCCGGCGTGGGTCTTCGGACGGCCAGAGTTACGGATCCGGTAGCTGGAGAGTCGATGCAGGCAGCAGTGTTCTATCCGGCTGGAGTCAAGACACGATCAACCACGATGGGGCCCTATGTGATTGACGCGGCATCCGGTGCTGTTATGTCTCCCGGAGCATTTCCTTTGATCGCGCTATCTCACGGCAGCGGTGGGAACTGCTGGGACCTTCACGATTTCGCTACTTATCTTGCAAGCCGTGGCTTCGTTGTTGCCTGTGTCAATCATCCGGGCGACAATTTCCAGGATCATAGCGGCCTGGGCACGGACCGAGTCTTGATTGGACGCGCATTGCAAATGTCCGCCCTGATCGACGCGATGCTCAGGGATCCCACTCTTGGCCCTCACATCAATCCCTCGCACATTGGCGCCGCTGGCTTTTCCGCGGGCGGGTACACGGCCCTTCTCCTGGCTGGCGCTAGACCAAATTTCGATCTGCTCAACGATTACTGCTGTGCGTATCCCAAGGATCCCGAATTTTGCACTGGCTGGAGAGTTCGGATCACGCGTCCGGATTTGACGCTGAAATCGGACCCTCGCGTCAAAGCTATTTTTATTATGTCTCCCGTCGGTATTTATTTCGACCGCGCGGCGCTCGCGGGCGTTCACGTCCGCGTGCGGCTGTGGGCTGCGGCAGCGGACGCTGTGCTGCCGCTCAAAGCGAATGCGGAACGGATCCGATCTCTTCTGCCCCGCCCGCCGGAATACAGCGTCATCCCGAACGCCGGCCATTTTATTTTTCTCGCGCCTTGCACTCAATCGATGAGAGTCCGACTTTCGGCTATTTGCACTGACCCTCCTGGCGTGGATCGAGCGAAGATTCATTCACTTGTCAACGCCGACGCAGCCCGTTTCTTTTCCAGCGCATTTGGCGCGCCAGAGGCTGTCCGTGAAGGGAAAAAAGGCGGGCGAACAAACGGAATTCCAAGACCCATTCTTGGTGAACGCAACGATACGGCCAGTTCGATGAGCGATTTTCGCAAAGATAGGGGAGCCAGCAATGGAAGATAAACTCAGCCTCGAATTTCTCCGCGTGGTCGAACAGGCCGCCATCGCTTGCGCGCATACCATGGGTTTGGGCGACCGCCATAAAGCCGACGACGCCGCCGTCCAAGCGATGCGCCGCGAAATGGACACGGTCGGCATGGATGGCACGATCGTTATCGGCGAAGGCGAGCGCGACAAAGCGCCCATGCTCTTCATCGGCGAAAAAGTCGGCTTGGCCAGCAAGCACAAAGATACCTATCCGGCTGTGGATATTGCCGTCGACCCGCTGGAAGGAACCAATCTGTGCGCCACCGGCGAACCCAACGCCATCACAGTTCTCGCCGCGAGCGAAAAAGGCGGATTGCTCCACGCGCCCGATTTGTACATGGAGAAGATTGTTGTAGGTCCCACCTGCCGGGGCGCTGTCGAATTGGATGCTCCGGTAAAGGACAATTTGAAAGCGATTGCCCGGCGGCTCGACCGCCTGGTCGAAGACTTGGTTGTAATCGTCCTCGATCGGCCGCGGCATGAATCGCTGATCACCGAAATTCGTAACGCAGGTGCGCGCATCCGGTTGATTAGCGACGGCGATCTCTCCGCCGGAATCGCGTCGGCCGTTCTCGGTTCCGGCGTGCACGCGGTGATGGGCACCGGCGGCGCCCCGGAAGGCGTCCTCACGGCCGCCGCGCTGAAATGCCTCAACGGCGAAATCACCGCGCGCCTCGTGGTGTCAACTCCGGAACAGCACGAACGGCTGGCAAAAATGGGCGTGACCGATGCGAAGAAAATTTACAAAACGGATGAGCTCGCTCCCGGCAAGAAAATGATTTTTGCCTGCACGGGAGTGACGGAAGGAAATCTGCTGCGCGGCGTGCGTTTCTTCGGCGAAGGCGTGCGCACTCACTCGCTTGTCCTCACCTACGACGACCGCCAGGTGCGCTTCATCGATAGTGTGCATTTGAATAAACGGCCAGACGCAAAAGTTCGCTTCATTTGAGATCCTTGCGATACACTCGGGACAATCGGCCATGCTCGCTTGAATTCCGTCGCACAAGGAGCCATCACGATGCCCGGACCTTCCCAGGCTCAGCGAGACGGCGATAGCCCTAGCAAGCGCTTAATTGTGCTGGGTGTTCTTCTCGCCGTTGTATTCGTCGTGTGGATGGTTACGATGCTTGCGCCCCTGCATTCCGCGCCAAAGCATTAAAAAAACGGGCAATGGCGCGGCCCGATTTGGTAAGCGCGAATCAGAATTGGGAAGATTTGTTCAGAAAAGGGAAATGAAGAGCCTGAAGCGCCGAGCGTCCTGCCCGGCGCCCTCTTGGCAGTAAACTTCTGCGGTATCCCTTACCGATGAGCAGACGCCATCGGGGTCCCATGCCGTCGCGACGACAGTTGCGACAGCTTCGATTGCTGCATTTGCGGCTGCATCGGCTGCACCGGCGGCCGCATCATGGGACTGTTGCTGACGTGGTCGCTGATCGCTTGCAAACGCTTGAGGATGGATTGCCACTGCGCCCAATCGAGCTGGCGCAGAAACGGACGCAATCCCTGGATGAACGGATCCTCGAGCAGCGTCTGTCCCGTGGATTCGGGCACGAAAAAGCGATTCAGCCCGACTCCGAGCGCTTCCGCGATCTTCTCCAGCGTGCCGAGGCTGGGCGTCATTTGCCCGCTCTCAATACGCGAAAGATAGGAACGTGACACGCGCGAACGCGCCTGAAGCTGGCTCTGCGTCATGCCGCGGGACTCGCGCAACTGGCGAATCCGTTGACCGATATTCTCCACGGTTTCGCGGTTCGGCCAGTCCTCGAGCAGTTGACGATCGTCGCCTGGCAAGTCCTGCGCCGAAGGTGTCGGAATGACGAACGTCACCTTCGAAGGCAACAGGCGCACGCAGCGCCGGCAATTGTCCGTACGTGTGCGATATTGCACAAGTCCACAAACGTTGCAGCGGACGACTTCTCGGTCCATCTCTGAACCGGCTTCCTCTACTTTCTTTTCACCCAACGGTTCCTCGCAGACTTTTCCGACAGTGCGGAGGGAAGGAACGGGTCACAAAGGG
>DASYYI010000256.1:0-42625 GCA_035933995.1 Candidatus Acidiferrales bacterium
GCCGTCGTTCGCCTCCACGCGCCCAAGGATTCCGCCCAGTCCAATTCTCTGTCCAACGACTCCGGTTTCAAGAAAGCCCGAGCAACAATGCACTCCAAGTTATCCGCTTTGAGTTACAGCGATCTGGCCCGCTACAACTGGGCCGCGATTATCAACTCTATCGACAAAGGAATGAATGAAAGAGCGGAAGCCGAAGCCCGGCGTGACGGAAAACCCGCGCCGGCCCCGGTCCATCTTTTTGCTGGGTTCGACCCCGCGACAATTTCAAGATACTTGCATTCTTCCAGTGGAAGCGCGTGGAAGGATTCCACCGGCATCTACTTTGACTCTGTCATTCAATAAGGCGCGGCTGCTTTGGGGGTTCTTCGCTTTGGCCGCTCTTGTGTGCGTTTTTCGCGCTGCCGCTTCGCGTCCTGTTTCATTTCAGCAATCAACAACACCCCCGCCCCAGGGAACGCTGAAAGTTCGTGTCTCGCTCGTCAAAGTCGATACCAGCATCGTCGACGTGCACGGCAAATTCGTTGAAGGCCTGCAAAAGGAGAATTTCCATATCTTCGACAACGGCGTCGAGCAACCAATCACTTTTTTTGCATCTGCCGACGCCCCCGCGCAAGTCCTAGTCCTGATCGAAACTAGCCCCGCCGTCTCTCTGATTAGCAGCCAGCATCTCGGCGCCGCCTATTCGCTTCTCAATGGTCTTGCCCCGGACGACCGCGTCGCTCTTGCTTCCTATTCGGACACATCGCAGCTCATTTTACCTTTCACGGCCGATAAGTCAGCGCTTGCCCGCGCTTTAATCGACCTTCAATACTCGCTCGGTAGCGGCAACCTTAATTTGTATGACTCCGTTTCTGCCTCACTCGACTGGCTTTCCGCCATCTCGGGCAAAAGAGCCCTCGTCCTGCTCACCACAGGTCTCGATAGTTCTCCCCCCGGCCGTTGGCAGTCTCTCGTCGATCGGCTGCGCGGCAGCGAAGTCACGATTTTCTCCGTAGCTCTCGGCGGCTCGCTGCGTTCCTTTCAGGGAGCGGCGTCTGCGGCTCCGGGTTCAAACGCCGTCGCGCCACCGGGCCTGAGTTTCAACGCCGCGAATCGCGCGCTCCAATTCCTTGCCGATTCCAGCGGCGGTCAGGCTTTTTTTCCGGCCCAGGACAAGGAATTCGTCGCCATTTACCGCCGCATTGCCGAAGTTCTGCGCCACGAATACACGCTCGGTTTCGCTCCTCCAACGCTCGACGGAAAATTCCATTTGTTGCGCCTCGAAGTTTTCGATTCCAAGGGCCATCCCCTCCCGACCGACGGCGACAAACCGCGTTATCGGATCTTCGCCCGTCAAACCTATCTCGCTCCCTCCCCTTGAGTTTTCATAAGTCGGCACCGCAAACACTCGCCTCCCATCTACGGCAATATTCTGTCTCCACGACAAAATGTTTTGGTGGTACTCTCCTCCCTCGCATTCTCACGTAAATTGCGAAACTCTGAGGAGTCGGAGCCTCCTTCGCGCATGAGGTTCGTAAACAACGGTAAATTCGCCCTGCTGCCTTTCATTCTTTATTTCTGCCTTGCACCGCTCGCCACTGCCGCGCCACAAACTCAACAATCTCCCCTAGCCGCGCCAGTCGCCCCATTCCAGTTCGCTTTTTCGGGTAATGTCGCGCAAGTGCCGGTCGAAGTTTCGGACCATCTCGTTCTGGTTCCCATCCGCGTGAACGGCGCTCGGCCATCGTGGTTTCTGCTCGATACCACGCGCCCGACTTCCTCGCTCGACGACGTTCGCGCTGTCGCCCTCGGCCTTCTTTCGCACGGCTCTGCTGGCTCGAAATCTCTCCCCAACGCCGTGCTCGACTTCCCGAGTCTCAAAATTTCCATACCGTCCCTTGCGCTCGATTCCTTCGGCGACCTCTCTTCCCGCGTTGGTCGCGCCATCCAAGGAATTCTAGGAACCGACGTTCTCAGCCATTTCATCGTCGTTATCAGTTACGATCGCCAGACTCTGCAGTTTTACGATCCGAAGTCCTTCCAGTACAAAGGCCCGGGCACAAAATTGAAAATGCAGCTGCTCAATGGCGTTCCGGCACTTGACGTCAAATTCAGCGTCCGCCATCGGGGCACGCTTCACGGCCTCTTCTCGATCGCAACCGCCCAGGCCGAAGCCATGCAGTTCCATTCGTCCTTCGCTGCGGCTCATAAGTTTTCCGAACTCAGCCAGAGGATGATTCTCTTCTCGCCGCTCGATTCCCCGGGCGACTTTGACGATCATCTTGGCCGCATCGACTCCGTGCAGTTCGGCAAAATAACTTTGCAAGATCCTTTCGCCATCTTCCCCGGCAAATCCGAGCATGCTTCCGCACAACCTTCTTCTGACATCGCTGGCGCCATCGGCGGAGAAATCCTAGACCGCTTCACCGTCGTTCTCGACTATCCCAATCAATCGGTCATCTTCGAGCCAAATCCCCACTTCAACGACCTCTTCGTCTCGGACATGAGCGGCCTCGTCCTCGTTGCCACTCCTCCCGACTTCCGCGCCTTCGGAGTCTCTCGCGTCATCGAGAAATCGCCGGCCGAACTCGCCGGCATCGCCGTCGGCGACATGCTCGAAAAAATCGATGGAAATCCCGCCTCCGATTATTCCCTCGGCGACCTTCGCGCCCTCTTCCGCCAGGACGGCACAGAACACACTCTCACCGTCCTCCGCAACGGCCAGCACCTGCAATTCACGCTGAAATTGAAGCCTCTGATTTAATCGAGATTTGGGAGGCAGTTGAGTAAACTACTCGTATTCGCTGAGGGTTTTCGCCATTTCGCGGAGGCGTTCATCGGCGCGCGCAAAGACGCTGCCCTGCTCAAATTTCCCCTGCGCGTTTCGTTTCCCGGCTTTCACTCCCGTCAGAATTTCGATTCCTTCCTCGACAGTCGTCACCGGAAAAATATGGAACTTGCCTTTCGCAACCGCTTCAATCACGTCGTTGCGCAGCATTAAATCGTCGACATTCTCAACAGGAATCAGCACGCCCTGCGTTCCAGTCAGCCCTTTGACGCGGCAAACGTCGTAATAGCCTTCGATCTTCTCGTTCACCCCGCCAATCGGCTGAATGTCACCCTGCTGGTTCACCGACCCCGTCACGGCCATATCCTGACGGATCGGCACGCCGGCCAGCGCCGACAACATCGCGTAAATTTCAGTCGAGCTCGCGCTATCGCCATCCACGCCCGAATACGATTGCTCGAAGCACACGCTCGCCGCCAGCGAGAGCGGCTTATCCTGCGCAAAGGTTCGCCGCAAATACCCGGAGATAATATGCATGCCTTTGTCATGCAGCCGTCCGCTTAAGTTTGACTCGCGCTCAATATTAATGACTCCCGATTTCCCCATCGCCACCGACGCCGTAATCCGCACCGGTTTGCCAAACGCGTATCCGCCAAGTTCGAGCACGCTCAATCCATTTACCTGGCCCGCGCGAGCGCCCTCGACATCAATTAGCAATAATCCCTTTTCGATCATCTCCTGAATTTTCATTTCGATCAGGTTGTGCCGCTCGATCTTCGCTTCCAGTGACTCCTTCACATGCGCCGCCGTCACCAACTGCTTCTTTTCCTCTCGCGCCACATAGCTCGATTCCCGCGCCACGTCCGCAATATCGAAGAATCTCGCGGTGACTTTTCCGCGCCGGCCCGCCTGACGCACGCCATGCTCCATCAGCGCCGCTATGGCTTCACGGTCAAAGGGCAGCAACGCTTCATCGTCGCAAAGTTTCCTCAGCCGCCCGCAATAATGGGAGATCACTTCTTCGCTCCACTTCATTTCCTCATCGAATTCCACGCGTACCTTGAAAATCTTTTTGAAATCATCTTCGAAGTTGTAAAGCAGCTCGTACATCTCGCGGTCGCCAATCAGTATGATTTTCACGCGAACTTCGATCGGCTCCGGCTTCATCGCAGCCGTGCTGAACGGAAAAAATACATCCACCGGCTGAATTTCGAGTTTGCTGTGGTTTAACGTGCGCTTCAGCGTCCGCCACACGCCCGGCTCGGTCAGCGTGTCGAGCGCGTACATGATCAGGAAGCCGCCGTCCGCGCGCAGCAATGATCCGCCGCGCAGGTCCATGAAGTCTGAACTCCATCCGCCGCGCGCGTCGTAGCTCCGGTGGATGGTCCCAAACAAATTCGCGTATGTCGGAATTGTCTCGAAGATGACAGGGCATCCTTCTTGCTCCCCATGTGCCAGAATCACGTTCACTCCATACACACGAAACGGATCCCGGTCCGAACGGTCCATCCTCAAATTCCCTCCGCCTTCCGATGGCGGTTGTTCGTCCTCGCCTTCGCGTTCCTTAAATGGATCCAGGTTGTCGAGGATATGGTGCCGTACTTCCTCCAAATATTCCGCCACGTGCGAATCCGCATACTTTTCCTTGAGCTCCTCGATCACGCCATCCACCAGTACGGACGCCGCTTCCTGTTCGAGGTAGCTCATCTCGCTTGCCAGTTCTCGTGAGAGCGTCAGTGTTTTCCGGTAAACCACCGTGAACTCTTGCCGGAACTGGTCGTATTTTCGCTCCAAGTCCTCCGCCGCGGTCGTTTCGATTTTCCCTTCTTGCACCAGTTTCGGAATCTCCTCGATCGGTACCATGGCTCCTTCGAGTACCGGGAAAATTTCCGGCAACGCCACGGCGCCAACTTGCATTCGTCCCAGAGCGAACTGCTCTCGTGCAATCCGTCGAGTGAAATCGTCCATCAACTCCTTCTCGCGCTGCGTGTAACGATCCACAATGCGCGATTTCTGTCGCTGGAAAGGTTCCCCCTCGAACACTTGTGGAATTCGCCGCCGCAGAAATTCGATTCCCGATTCCATTTCTTTCCGGAAAGCGTTCGCCTGCCCCGGCGGCAAAGTCAGGAGCCGTGGGCGGTCGGGATTCTTGAAATTATTCACGTAGCAGCGATCCGGGGAAAGCTGGATCTTCGGCCCGATGCCCTCAATCATCCGCACGATCATTCCGCCGCGGCTCGTACCCGTCAACCCGCAGACAAACGCGTTGTAGCCTTGCGCCGTCATTTCCACGCCCATCCGTAGCGCCCGCAACGCGCGTTCCTGCCCAATCTCGCCGCCGATCGGCGGCGCTTCGTTCGACGTCGCGTACGGCACACTGGCGGGATCGCATTTCCACCGCAGTTGCTCTGGACCGAGTTCTTTCACCGATAGACCCTTAGCCTTCATTTTACTTTCCAACCTTCACGTTACAAATGGCGGCTTACTCTAGCACGCCTCTTCGTCCCGTCCCACCTGAAGACGTCACGCCGTTTCTTCGTGCCTGTCCGAGCCCGCATACAAGTCCAGCACACTCGCAGCCAGCGCCACCACGATCGGCCCCAACACGATTCCCAGCAACCCAAACACCGCCATTCCACCGATCACAGCGATGAAAACCACCAAGCCGCTCAGTCGTGCGCGTCCGCTCATAAACCACGGCCGCAACACGTTGTCCACAACTCCTGCAACGACCGTCAGCAGAATGGCCAGGAAAATCGCACCACCCCAGTGACCCGTGACAATTAAATCGATCATCGCTGGAATCCAGATCACCAGGTCTCCCACCGCCGGCAGCAGCGAGAAAAATGCTATCGCCACGCCCCAGAACACCGGCGCGGTAATTCCGACAATCGCAAATCCAATTCCTCCCGCCAATCCATGTATCACTGCCGCCGCCAGACTCGATGTCACGCTCGCAAAAATCAGGTCGCGCGATTTCCCCAGCATTTCTTCGCGCGAGGCTCGCTCAAAAGGTAGCACCTGCCGCAGCCGCGCCATCAATTCGTCACTGTCACGAAAAAGATAAAACATCGCCAGGATCGTCACCACCATATCAAACGCAAAAATCGCCAGGTTCCTTAGCACCACGCCAATCTGAGATGCCAGATATGTCGCGACTGTCTCAATCGCGCGATGCAACAATTGCGACAGGCTCTCCGCCGTCTGGCCGGGCGCGTGCGCCCCAAGCCACGCCCACCAGCGGTCCACCCACGCGAATCCTCCGCGATTGATTTCCTGCTGCACCGACCCGGCCGCCTGCAGCCCCTGATGGATGAACGCAAAGCCAACGCCCATCGCCGGCGCAATCAGCAACAACATTACAAGGACTGTGCACGCTGCTGCCGCCCACGTTCTTCCCCATTCGCGTTCCAGCCGCTTGTTCAATGGATGGAAAACAACGACCAACACGGCTGCCCAGCACAGCGGCACCAGAAACGGCTCGAAAACCAGGAATACAAAATAGGCTATCAGCGCGATGAAGCCGTAAAACAGCACCGCACCCAGCCGTTTCTGCGCTATTGTTTTTTCCGTCAACTCTGTCGCGCTCCTGCTCCACATCACCCGCGGCTGCCTTGCCGAACAGCATCCATAGTTTCCTTTTCCGTCTTTGTCAACTCTGACCACGAAGATTGTCGGCGAATCGGCACCGGCGTCTCTTCGCTCAATGTAGTTCGAAATGCAAGGTGAAGCGCGGCGAGCCACCGCCTCAGGATCGCCTTGAAATCCTGATATTCGTAGAGCCGATCGCGTGTTGCTCCCACAATTGGAATTGCCGTTATCCAAACAACATGGACAACCGCCGTAAAGATCTCAATTCCTCTTTGATATTCAGTAGGTTAAGTACATCTGCCGCTAGGGACTCAGGTTTGGGCATATTTGTGCTCTAAGCATTCAGAGATAGTTGCCTGGATTTGTTTTTTCCAATTGAGACGACAACGATCGCTGAGGAGGCGTAAATGAATTCTCGCGTGCTTGGAAAGCTTTGTTCGCTGGCACTATTAACGCTTGTTCTCTGCGCCATTCCGGTTTCGGCGCAAGTACCGACCGGCTCCATTAACGGTGTCGTGAAAGATAATCAGAATCTCCCCGTCAGTGGGGCGAGTGTGACAATCACCGATGTGGGAACTGGTGCAGCTCACACCACCATCACTGCTTCAAACGGCGGTTACGAGATCACGCATTTGAACTCCGGCGTTTACAAAGTCGAAGTCAGCGCCAAGGGATTCAAGACTAGTGTGGTCGACAGTTTGAAGCTGGACGCAGCCACCACTCTCTCGGTACCACCGATCGTGCTGGACCTCGGAGCTGTGACGGAAACGGTCACTGTCGAAGCCGGTGCGGAGCTCCTGCAGACAGATAGCGCGCAAGTGGACGATACCGTTACACCAGATCAGATCAGTAAACTGCCGATCCTGAACCGCAATGCTCTGAGCCTCCTGAGCATCGTGCCAGGCGTGAACAATGGCGGCGCGATGAACAACAGCAACACAAACACGACGATCGATGGACAGCGGACGTCGTCCAGCAGCCTCACCTTGGATGGCATCAACATCCAGGATAACTTCATACGCGCGAATGGCTTGGATTTCACGCCGAACGGGCCCTTCCAGAGCCAGACCGGTGAATTTACGGTGAACTCGCAGAACGGCAACCCGGCCCTCGGCGGCGGAAGCTCCCAGGTCAGTATCGTAACACCTCACGGGACCAATGATTGGCACGGCCAGGGCTTCTGGTACTACCGGAGCAACCAGTGGGCCGCTAATGACTGGTTCGCCAACGCATTGGGCAACCCCCGAATTTTCTTGAATCAAAATCAAGGCGGAGGAAATGTCGGTGGCCCGGTTTTCAAGGACAAGCTGTTCGTGTACGGATATTATGAGTTCCTCTCCGCGGACCAGACCTTTCGTCAGACGCAGACGATTTTGACTCCTAACGCGCGTAACGGGATTCTGACGTATGTTCCGACGAACAGCACAACCGGAAATCCGATTACCGTCAACCTGTTAACGCTGGAAAATACCAACGGGAATCCAAACAGGCCTACTCCGCCTCCTTTTACGATTGACCCAGCTGTAGCCGCGCTGCTGGCGCGTGTGCCAACTACGGCGAACGACCCCAACACCGGCGACGGTGAGAATACTACGGGATTCGACTTTAACGCGCGTAACAACACTCGCTTCAGGAACGCGGGAACTCGTGTGGATTACGATCTGAACTCGCACAATTCTTTCTCGGGGGTTTATTCTTGGAATCAGCAGATTTTTGACCGGCCAGATATAGATTCCACGTTTAACGTCGTCCCCCTGGTCAGCAATAACGACAAAGTGAATTTTCTTTCGACGGCGTGGCGCTGGAATCCCAATTCGACCCTGACCAACGAAGTACGGTTCGGACTGGATTTTGCTCCCGCAAATTTTGATACGGCGCAGAAGTTTGGTTCGAACTTCATTGACGGGGGAACAACGATATTCACTTCGCCTGACCCGAATTTTCCCTTCCAAGGGCGGTCAACTCACACGTGGTCCTGGCAGGACAACGCCAACTGGCTTCACGGAAACCATAATCTGGGCTTCGGCGCCCAAATACAGCGCATCACCGTCCAGTCCGTTGGCGACCCAGGGCCTACTGACCTTGGGCTTGGTTTCAGCATCGGCAACCCCTACGCTTTGACGAGCAACGATTTCTCGCAGCCCATTTCGTCGCAAGACCTCGCAACGGCAAATAATCTTCTTTCCACTTTAGCGGGCTTTGTGGCCTCAGAGTCTGCGACCTTCAATGTAACCACGCGGACATCCGGATTCGTGTCGGGAGCTCCAGCCATTCGCAACCTCAGCCTGAACGATTGGTCGCTCTACGCAGGGGATTCCTGGCGTATGCGCCCGAACTTCACCGTCACTTACGGTCTACGCTGGGAGTACCTCAGCCCTTACGACGAGAAAAACGGCCTGCTTCTCACGCCGATTGTTCCCGCCGGACAGAACGTCCGGCAAGTTCTTTTGTCTGACGCCACTCTTGGGTTTGCGGGCGGAAACTCAGGGCGTCCGGTTTACAACAAAGACCTGAACAATTTTGCTCCGAATATCGGCATCGCCTGGGACCCGTGGGGAACCGGTAAGACATCGATCCGCGCAGGCTACTCGGTGCACTTCGTCAACGACGAAGGGATCCGTGCTCCTGATAATGCTGCTGGAGCGAATCCTGGTCTCAGTTCCACTCCAACCAACTCGAATGTGGTCAGCACAGTGAGCGGACAGTTAACTGCACCTGGCATCACTCCGCTGCCATCTATTCCGGCTCCCGCTTTCATTCCAAATCCCACGTTTTCGCAAAACGCGGCAGCCTTGGGTTTGGCGAACGCCGTCGGCTTTGCAGTCGATCCGAACCTGAAGACACCCTACGTCCAGGACTGGAACCTTTCAATTCAGCGCAACGTGGGCTGGAATACAACGGTCACAGTTTCCTATTTGGGCAATCATGGCGCGAGCCTCTATCGCGGCCTGGACCTCAACCAGGTGATCATCGGTTCGAACGGCTTTCTGGCCGATTTCAACCGCGCGCGGTCGAACGCTTTCCTCGAACAGGCTGCGGGCAACGGGTTCGATCCGCAGTGCACTAATCCGGTGCCGGGCTGCCAGACGCTAACCGTCTTCCCCACGCTTCCGGGTGGCGGGTTCCTGAACAATGGCCAAGTGCAAAGCCTTATTCGAAGCGGCCAGGCGGGCACGCTTGCGGACACGTACCACGTTGATGGAATCGAGGCGTTCAACGGACAATTCGCTCCGAACGAGTTCATTCGTGGCGGCGACCTCCTGACCAATTTCTCGAACTCCACTTATAATGCCGGACTCGTCGAGATTCAACGCCGCTTCAAGAATGGCCTGAATCTTCAAGCAAGCTATGTGTATAGCAAGGTCCTCACCGATTCGAGCGGCGAGGGTCAGACAAAGTTCGATCCCCTGCTCGATAACGCCAATCCGAAAATCGAGAGGAGCCGCGCAGATTTCGACCTCACACACGCCTTCAAGGCCAACTTTTTCTACGACCTGCCTTTCGGAAGCGGAGAGAGATTCTCGTTTTCTAACGGAATCCTGAACCGGTTGGTGGGCGGCTGGACGGTTTCATCCATCTTTACTTGGCAGAGTGGGGAACCATTCTCGATCTTCTCGGCTCGCGGTACGGTAAACCGTACCAGCCGGTCGACTCACGAGACGGTCGATTCGGCGCTTTCCATCAGTCAAATTCGCAACGCGCTCGGTACGAGTTTCGGAGCGAATCCCGGGCAAGTGTTTATCATCAACCCGGCGTTCGTCGCGTCGAACGGACGCGGCGTTCCGTCCGACGCATTGACTTGTACTCCTCTCGCTAACGGGTTCTGCAATCCCGCAGCGGGGACGCTTGGCACTCTCGGACGGAATGCCTTTAACGGCCCTGCGTTCTTTGACGAAGACCTTTCGGTGATCAAGAGCATCAAGATCACGGAAAGAACCCGAATCGAAGTGAGAGCGGACGCATTCAACGTCCTGAATCACCCGGTCTTCTTCGTGCCGAGCCAGAATGTAAATAGCACCAGGTTCGGCGTGATTAGCAGCACGGCGTCTACGCCGCGGATTTTACAGATCGGAGCGAAATTCGCCTTCTGATTCGCCTGGGATTGCGCTGCGAACCCCCCACGCACTGGGCCGTTCTCTCGAGCGGCCCGTTTTTTTTGCTGTTCCAGCCCAAGAACCGACGCAGGTACATGGTTCCCTGGTGTTACAATGGCCTCAGCCCAGTGGAGACATCTGTGACTTCCGGATCTACCTGCCCGCACACACACACGATTCTCATCGCCAAGGATGAGCATGAGGAATATCTCGAATGCCTCGATTGCGGCGAAATCTTCGAGGTTGCGGAACGCGAACCATCCTCTCCCGGCTTCAACGAAACTCTCTCCGACGCCTGAATTTCTCTCGCCGACGGTAATCGCCCTCGTGGAGAATGTTTTATTCCATCGCCTTCGCGGCGAGCGCACCCGCCGCGGACAGAGTTTGAACGAATTCCTTCGCAAGATTGTGCCGCGCGCGCAGATACTCGGCATCGTTGTAGGAAATCCCCACCTTGCCGTTCGTATCCTCCGCCACCAGCATTTTCAGCGGCAAATCCAGTGCTATGCTCGGTGACGCGATCATCAACGGTGTTCCTGCTTTCGGATTGCCAAAAATCAAGAGCTTCGTCGGCCTCATTTTCATTCCTGCTTTCTCCGCTTCGCCACTGTGATCAACCAGCGCAAAAATCTTCACGTTCTTGGCCTCGAGGAGCTTTTTCAGTTTCTCGATTGTTTCATCCACTGAATGATGGCTCGGCTGGCTGACGATCCCATTTTCTGCACTTGTCCCCATTGGAAGCCTCCGCGCGCTTGGAAAATATCCCTACCTTCGAACCGAAATCAGGTAAATCGCCATTGCCAGTCCGACCGCCGCCATGATCAGCGCCACCGAAATCGCAAGTGTGGATGGCCGCTTCGTCCCTGTCTCTCCGCGGTCGAGCGCTTGCACCAGGCGCAAGTGCCGCCACAGACTCGCCACATCGACAAACACGCCGAGCGCGATCAGCGCCGTGCCGAACCACAGCGACAGTCCCGTCGAATGCGTTGCCGCGTCCGGCTCGCGTGCTTGCAGCAATTCCAGAAAAAGCCCGAATCGCGCGACCACGAATCCGAATCCCATCAGCGCCAGGCCCGTTCGAATCCACGCGAGAAACGTTCTCTCTGCCGCCAAATAATCGCCTGTGCCCGGTTTTGTTGCGTCCGCCATTTCGCCGCCAGTCTCGCTGCTCATTCGCAGCAACTTTATGGATACCATACTCCGGAGCCGCTGGCGCGCGCGTTTTCCCCGCTTGACACTCCGATGCTAACTATTTTAACCTTACCATAGTCTAACTATGCATCGAACCTCTATGCGAGGAGCGTCCCATGTATCGCGATGAAATTCCGCCCGGCACACTTCATCTGCTGATTCTGAAAACGCTTGCCCGCCGCGGCGAATTGCACGGCTACGAAATCGCCCGCACCATTCAGCAAAATTCAGAAGATGTCCTGCAAGTCGAGGAAGGCTCGCTCTACCCCGCGCTCCAGCGCATGCTCGTCAAAGGCTGGGTGAACGCGCACTGGGGCGCAACGCCGGAAAACCGCCGCGCCCGCTACTATCGCCTGACCGCCGCGGGACGCAAACAATTGGAAATTGAGCTGTCGCAATTCCGGCGCGTCGTCGGCGCCATCACCCGCGTGATTCACACCGCGTAGGACTATTTGTAGGGGCCGATCGGCGTTATCGGCCCGCGCCGCACTGGCGGCGGCTATGTTTTTTCTTCGCAACGTGAAAGCGAGGCGCACCATGCGCGAGAAATTCCCCGCTTCAATGAATAAGACGCTAGGCGAATTGATTCGACGCTTGCGAATGCTTTTTCGCCGCGAACAATTTGACCGCGGCATGGATGAAGAGATGCGTGCGCACATCGAAATGCGCGAACGCGAATTGCGCGAAGCCGGCCTTTCACCGGACGCCGCGCACACTGACGCGCGCAAACATTTTGGCAACGCGCTCGCGATTCGCGAAGTCAGTCACGATTCTTGGGGATGGGCTTGGCTCGAACATCTGGGACAGGATCTGCGTTTCGCCTTCCGGATGTTCGCAAAAAATCCCGGCTTCACCGCCGTCGCCATTCTTACGCTGGCCCTCGGCATCGGCGCCAATACAGCGATATTTTCCGTCGTTTACGGCGTCTTGCTGCAACCATTGCCCTACAAGGATGCTTCGCGCCTTGTTCTGCTGAACGAGACCACGCCGAAGGTCGGCACTGTCAGCGTCTCGTATCCGAACTTCCTTGATTGGCGCCAACAGAGCCACAGATTTTCGCAAATGGCCGCCGTCCACGATGTCGGCTTCAACCTCGCGGGCGTTAGTCAGCCGGAGAATATCAGCGGCGAAGCCGTGTCGCCAAATTTCCTTTCCATGATGGGGGTGCGCCCGTTCCTCGGACGCGATTTTTATGCCTCCGAGGAAAAGCCCGGGACCCCGCCGGTCGTGCTGCTCAGCTATGAGCTGTGGCAATCACACATGGGCAGCGACCGAAACGTTATCGGCCGCACCATCACGCTCGATGGCCGCAGTTTTACGATCGTTGGCGTGTTGCCGCCGAATTTCCGTTCGCTCGACAGGACAGACGTGATGCTGCCTATCGGCGTCTGGGCAACAAACAATTCCGGGGAAGCCAACGACCGTGGCGACCGCGGCGACATGATTGTGATAGGCAGGCTCGCACCGAATATCACATTCACGCAAGCGCGCACGGAGATGGAAGGAATCGCTGCGCAGCTCGCGAAAGAATATCCGGCGACCAATGACCAGTTCGGCGTCGCACTACAATCGATTCGCGACGCATTCGTGAGCGACGCGCGGCCGGCCATTCTGGTGCTCTTTGGTGCCGTGATGTTTGTACTCCTGATTGCCTGCGCGAATGTGGCCAACCTGTTTTTGGTGCGCGGCGCGGCACGCACGAAGGAAATCGCTCTGCGCATGGCTTTCGGCGCCAGTCGCAATCGAATCATTCGCCAGATGCTGACCGAGAGTCTTGTTCTGGCTTTTCTTGGCGGCATTCTTGGCCTGGCATTGGCCACTGGTGGAATCGGCGGAATTACGCGTCTGATTCCGATGGATATGCTCTCGGGCGCCACCGTGAACTTAAATGGCGCAGTTCTTTTCTTTGCAGGCGGCATCGTTGTGCTCGCGGCATTTATTTTCGGTCTAGCTCCGGCGATGCATTTCACCCGGCCTGATGTGCAATCGGAGTTGAAAGAAGGCGGCAGAACGGCGAGCGCCAGCGCAGCGCAAAACAAATTGCGTGGCGCGTTGGCTGTTGCGGAAATTTCCCTCGCGTTGATTCTTCTGGTCAGCGCGGGGCTGATGATGAAAAGTTTGTACAAACTCATGAGCGTGGATCCGGGCTTCCGGCCCGATCGCGTGCTGAACATGGAAATGGATTTGCGCACGCAGCAATATTCCAAGGATCCGGCCATTCTTAATTTCTGGCAGCAAGTGCTCTACCGCGTGCGCGCTCTACCTGGAGTGGAAAACGCAGCAGTGGGGACCGTAATTCCGCTGGCGGGCGAACATTCGCGCGCTGATATCACCGTCGAAGATATGGCACTGTCCAAGCCGGGAAATTATCCGCATCCGGACTATCACATGGTGAGTCCCAGTTTCATCAGCACGCTCGGGATTCCTTTGCTGCGCGGTCGGACATTCACCGAGACAGACAAACAAGGAGCACCCCTCGTTGGAATGGTGAATGCGAGGCTGGCGGCGCAATATTGGCCAAACCAGGATCCGATTGGGAAACGATTTATGTTTGGGCATCTGTCTGAGAAAAATCCCCCGAAGTGGATCACTGTGGTCGGTGTAGTAGGCGACACGAAACTCTACGGTCTGGCGAATCCGTCGCGGTTGGAAGTTTATGTTTCGTCGCTGCAATCTCCCGACAGCGACATGAACCTGGTGGTGAAATCGCGCACCGATCCCGCGGCGTTAATCTCGGCGATTCGCGGAGCGGTGGCATCGATTGACAAAGACCAGCCGATCTTCGCGATCTCGACCATGAACCAATTGGTGAGTGATTCGCTCGGCACGCGCAGAATCACGCTGATTTTGCTGGGGGCATTCAGCGGGCTCGCGCTCGTCCTCGCGGCAATTGGAATTTACGGCGTGATTTCTTATTCCGTCGCGCAGCGCACCCACGAAATCGGCATTCGCATGGCCCTTGGGGCGCAGCCTATCGATGTCTTGCGGATGGTGCTTAAGCAGGGCGTGAAAATCGCATTTGCGGGTGTTGCCATCGGCGTCATTGTGTCGCTCGGCCTCACGCAATTGATGTCCAGTTTGCTTTTCTCCGTGAGCACCGCCGATCCCCTTACGTTCGCCGGCGTGGCAATTCTGCTCGTCCTTGTCGCGTTGCTCGCCTGCTACATTCCCGCGCGTCGCGCCCTCCGCGTCGATCCCATGGTCGCGTTGCGCTACGAGTAGCTGATCTCTCATTCCCTCACAGGACCGCTATTTTGTCTCCTTCGCGCGCCGAGTGACTTTCTGCGGCCGTCGCCCTCCCCGTCAAAATTCAACCCGATTTGTTCTGTGACCTACATCACACTGCTGCGTGATGAGCAACCTTGTTGTGGTGATGCTGTTCCCCTATAATTTGCCTCCGTACAATAATCAATCAGAATGCAATCAGGAGGTCATAATGAAGATTCGACAGCGTAATGTGCTGCTGGGAGCGGGAATCGCGGCGACGGTGCTCGCCGGCCTTTCAGCATGTGTCTGGTTCGCGCCCCAAGAGGTACGAGCAGCCCCACCTCAGGGAGAATCCGTGTCCGGCTACACGGTACAGCCTGGACCTGGCGGAACAATTTCCGGGAAGATCCTCTACGCCGGCCCGCCAGTGCGCCCGAAAAAGGTCACTGTGACCCAGGATAGCGAGACCTGCGGAAAGATGAAGGAAATTTTTCCCGTTCAAGTCAAGGAGGGCGGTATCGTTGATGCTGTGGTCTGGCTTGACGACGTGTCTCACGGCAAAGCCTTTGCGTTTCCCGCCGGTGTGTTGGACCAGAAGGGCTGCATGTTCATGCCTCACGTGGTGCTAATGGCGCCGGGCCAATTGAAAATCATCAACAGCGATCCCGCCGCCCACAATGTCCACCTCTTTTCGAAATCGAACCGTGCATTCAATCAGGTAATGCCTCAGGGATCCGATCCCTTGAGTGTTCCCCTGTTTCGGCCCGATACCATCATCGTCCGCTGCGACGTTCACACTTGGATGCAGGGCCACATCATCGTGGCGAAAAACCCTTACTATGCGCTGAGTGGAAGCGGCGGTAGTTTTACTCTCACCGACGTGCCTCCTGGCACCTACCATCTTAAGGTGTGGCAGGAAACTCTCGGCATACAAGAACAGACTGTCACCGTGCAAGCCGGGCAAACCGCAAGCGCCAATTTCACGCTCAAGTAGTCTACAGACGCAGCGGGATGATCAACGAATCCTAAATCGAGGCCGCCACGATGAATTCGCGCAAGAACAAGAGGACGACTGACTGGGTCTATCTGGTATTGCTCGCCGGCTTTGCAGCATTTTTTGTGCTGATCTTTTCTGCGCGCAAAGCCCAAGCTGTGCCCAGTTTTGCCCGGCAAACCGGGCTGGCCTGCAGTTCCTGCCACACAAATCCGCCAGAGCTGACCCCGCTAGGACGGACATTCAAGCTGAACGGCTATTCCATGACCGGAATTAAAGTCATCACATCGCCACCGGAAAAAGAAAAAGCTGGTTTGACGCTTCTGTCGAATCTTCCCTTGGCCGTTTTGTTCGAGATTTCGAACACGGGAACAAATCGCCCGCAGCCGGGAACACAAAACTGGAATTTTTCTCTTCCCCAGGATGTTTCTCTGTTCCTTGCAGGAGCCTACGCGAGCCACTTGGGCGGCTTTGTGCAAGCCACGTATCACACGCAAAACGACCATTTCAGTTGGGACAATACCGACATTCGCTACGCCAAGAACCGCCTAGTCAAAGGCAAGACCCTGGTCTACGGAGTTGACTTGAACAACAATCCCACGGTCGAAGACCTTTGGACCGACACGCCCGCATGGGGCTTTCCGTGGATTGCATCCGCGTCGGCGACAACTCCCGCGGCTGTGCCCATCATTGACGGCCCGCTCGGCCAAGATGTCGCCGGCGTGGGCGGCTACGCCATGTGGAACGACCATCTGTACGGCGCCGCAACGGTTTACCGCTCTTCGCATCTAGGTCAGCCGCTGCCGAATCCCGGCACGAATTTCAATTTCAACATTCAGGGCGCGGCGCCGTACTGGCGCGCGGCTTGGCAACAAACCATGGGTAACAGTTATTTGGAATTCGGAACCTACGGCATGCACATGCGGTCCACACCCAGTGCCGTCGTGGGACCGGAAAATACCTACACGGATTTCGCGGTGGATTCTCAATTCGAGCGCGTTCTTCCGAAACTCCATGACAACTTAATCAGCTTGCACGGAACTTACATTCGGGAGAACTCGAATTTGAATGCAGCGTTCGATTCGAGCGGCGCGAGTTTCGTTCCGCACCACTTGAATACCTTTCAGGTGAACGCTGTCTACCATTTCGGCTACCGCTACGCGCCGGCATTCGGATATTTTGCCACCACGGGAAATGCGGACCCGCTGTTTTACGCGCCCGCGGCGCTGACGGGCAGCGCGAATGGCAGCCCGAACAGCAAGGGGTACGTCTTGAATTTCACTTACTGGCCGGTGCAAAACGTGCGTTTGGCCGTGCAGTACACCGGTTACACGCAGTTTAATGGCGGCGGCACAAACTATGACGGAGCGGGACGGAACGCCCGCGACAATAATTCTGTTTATCTTTATCTCGGCTTGATCTTTTAGCCGGAAAATCTATCGATTACAGCGTGCCCGTACGATGGACGGCTTGCAACCAGCGGGCACAGAGACGTGGAAGCTCACGAGTTCCCGAACGAAAGAAAGGCAGGTTGTAAAAACAATGTCGAGAAACATGAAAAGATCGACTAGTGTGCGTGCTGTGCTCCTGGTGGTATTTCTTGGACTCGGATCAGCCATGCTGGCGGACATTGTAAAAGCGTCTCCTCCGCAAGCTGGAAACGCTGCAAGCGGCACAGGGGAAATCGCTGGCAAAATTTATTTCAAGGGAACCAAACCGAAGCTGCTGCCGCTCGATATGGGAAAAGATCCGGTCTGCATGTCAGAGCATTCGGCGACCGTGTACGCCCAGGACGGTGCGGTGAACAGCAACGGCACGTTGCCCAACGCGTTCGTTTACATCGAGCACGGCAGCGTCAATCTTGCAGGTCCGGCTCCGCGCAATTCGGTGGACTTCACCCAAAGTGGCTGCATGTACGAGCCGCATGTTCTCGGCATCATGGTAGGCCAGCCGCTTCAGGTTCTGACGCTGGATCCCACGACGCATAACATCCACGTGGTCGCAAAGGTGAACCGAGAATGGAATGTCACGCAGCAGCCCGGTTCGCCGTCTGTGATTCGAAAATTTTCCCATTCCGAAATCATGATCCCTGTGCATTGCAATGAGCATCCGTGGATGAAAGCATACATCGGGGTGGTGAATAATCCGTTCTACGCGGTCACCGGCAGCGATGGGAGCTTCGTTTTGAAGAATGTTCCGCCGGGCGATTATACTCTGGCGGTCTGGACCGCGACGTTTGGGGCGCAGGAACAGAAGGTGGTTGTGCGGCCAGGTGAAACGGCGACCGCCAATCTCACCTTCGAGGGCCGCTAAAAACCCGCAATTCCTGGCGACTGAAGTTTACCGGATTCGCAACTTTTCAATGATGCGGAGCACGTCTTGGTGCGAGACGTCGTACAAATCGTGCTCGTCTTCCTGTTCAAGCCGCTCACGTAAATATTCCGCAGCGATGAAGCTTGCCTCGCGGTCGGTCAAATACCGTTTCGCTCGATTCTGAAATTCGATGAACGCGATGTGTGCCAACCCGAGCACGACGCCTTTGCCATCCACATAAAATTTGCAGTCAATGGTATCCGCGTGGCGCGTCGCTATGCCGTTCCAACAGTGCGAGAACCGGCATCGGTAGACAACGTCGGTCATCTTCGACGCCACTTCAAAGGGCCGCACGAAATCGCTCATGGCCCCTTGATTCGGAATCCGCGTTACAGTTGTCGCGCTCATCGTTGCTTTCCGCCTGGACTAAAAAATTCTCCCCGGCTATTTGTGGCCTGCCATGGCGGCGTGCGCTTCCGAATAACTGCGGATCGCAGCGCCGACGCCGGCGCCGGACGGGAGACGGAAGCCCTGATCGAGCAGGCACTTTTCGAGTGCCGCCAGAAAAACCAAGACATTATTTTTCTGGCATCCGTAGCCCATCAATCCCACGCGCCACAATTTGCCCTTGATCGGGCCAAAGCCCCCTGCAATTTCAATATTGAATTCGTTCAACAACTGACCGCGAACTTTGCCATCCTCGATTCCCTGCGGCACTTTTATGCCCGTGACAGTGACCTGGCGATCCACTGGATTTTCAACGAAAAGCTCAAGGCCCATCGCCTCGAGGCCGGCGACAAGGGCGTCGCGATTCTCTTTGTGACGCTCCCAGCGCGCGGGCAAACCTTCTTCCAACACGATCCGCAGCGCTTCGCGTAACGCGAAGACCAGCGAAATCGGCGCGGTGTGATGATACGTGCGTTCCTTGCCCCAATAATTCATCGTTGTGGTCAAATCGAAATACCAGCTCTGCACGGGAGTTTTTCGCGCGCGCAGGACCTCTTCCGTCCGCGCATTCACGGTGATGGGCGACATGCCCGGAGGCGCGCTCAACGCTTTCTGCGAGCCACTGAAGCAAATATCGATGTTCGTTTTGTCCACATCGACAGGCATGCCCGCGAGCGTCGAAACGGTGTCGACCACAAGCAGAGCGCCCAGTTCGTCGGCGACTTTGCGCATGTTGTCGAGATTCGTCACCACGGACGTGGAACTCTCGCCGTGCGTGACACCAAGAATCTTGATTTTCTTGCCTTTACCTGCGCGCCGCACATCGTCCGGATCACAAGGCTTTCCGTAAGGCGCTTCGACGCGAATAATTTTCGCGGGAGTGCGCTCCGCGATAATCGCCATGCGCTCGCTGAAGACGCCGTTGACGCAGATGATGGCTTCGTCGCCCGCTTCGAGCGGATTCAGCACCGCTGCTTCAATGCCGCCCGAGCCCGACGCGGAGATGGGAAACGTGAGGCGGTTCTGCGTTTGGAAAACCTGGCGGAGAAGAATCTGTACGTCGCCCATCATTTGCAAAAACCACGGATCAAGATGGCCGACAATCGGCGTTGACATCGCGCGATAGACGCGCGGGTCTATGCACGAGGGCCCGGGGGTCAGCATCAATCGTGTCGGTGGAAGGAGTTCACCAATCGGCGAATTCATTGTTCGTCCTCAACTTAATTCATGTTGCGGGGCGCCCGAAAGACGTGCAGGGTGCGCTGGGCGACCGTTCGCAAGGCCATAGTTTCTCGGATTTGGTGTGCCAGGGTCAACAGCCAAAATGGCAGGACGAAAAAATGCAAATCTGTTGCGATTAGAAATTAGCTTAACTGTCTGTTTTATATGAGTTACGAATTTCTAACTGTGCTTTGGCGTAGCGATTAGAAATTGAGCAGTAATTTCTGGCCCTTCGGCGCGTTTATTTAGAGAAAAAGCGGAGGGGTTAGACGGCAGGAGTGGCTGCCTAGGGCAGAACCTTGGTGTTCCGTCATTTTCGGCGTCTTTGTTTTCCTTGGCTGTTTTCCAGGCTCGGCTCATATTTGCTCTGTGAACGACACTACACTATCGGTTAAATCGAGATTCTGTAAGCACGGCGTCGGCTTGCCCCGGCCACGTCGCTTATTCGGGCGTTAAATAGTCTGAGCGATACCCAGAGAAACTTCTGCGCAGGAGTTCCTATTGCCGAAAAGCGGCGGGACGGTTATGGTGTAGGCAGCGGGAGGCGGGCCTACACTGGCGGAACTGCCTCCAGCAGAGTGCCTGCCCGCAGGCAACGCCGGCTGCGGACTCAGATAAAGGGACGAGAAAATGGTTGATCGGTCACCGAACTCATCATCCGACAATTCGCAGCAAGATGAATCCGGCATGAAACGCCGGCTGGCCCATCGTTTTCCATTCGTCGCACTGGCGGAATTGGTCGAGATCAAGACGGGCGACCGCATGGCCGCGCAGACAACGCAGCTGAGCTCGACGGGTTGTTATACAGGAGCGCTGAACCCCTTCGCCGAAGACACCGCGATTCGCGTGCGCATTAGCAAGGATGGGAAAGTGTTTGAATCCGCCGGCCGCGTACTGCACGTGCATGCGGAATTCGGGATGGGCATCGTATTTGAGGACGTCGCACCCGACCAACAGCGCGTCCTCGATGCGTGGGTCGCGAGCTGCAGCAGCAAATAAGTTGTCGGAACTTCCGTGACGCTTCAATCCTACGCGACGCTTGCCGAGATTCGCGACAGCCTGCTCGAAACCTACGCAAGCAACGGCGCAATGAACCAGCTCATTCTCTCAGATCTCAAGCCTCGGACGTGGCGTGCCCAACTGCCAGGTCAAAAAGGCAGTGGCCGGACAATTGCAGCCATCTTCGCGCATCTGCACAACACCCGTCTTGTGTGGCTGAGGAACTCCGCGCCGCATCTGAAGTGTCCGCCGCCACTGGATCCCGACCGCTGCACCATGAAGCAGGCTGCTGCCGCGCACAAGAGAAGCGCCGCGCAATGTCTGCGCATGTTGTCCGATGCTCTCTCGACCGCTCCGAATCGCCGCGTTAAGAAGTTCTCTCGCGGCAGTTGGACGCAAACGTGGCCGGCCGGAGGCACGATGTTTGCTTACATGTTCTCGCACGAGGCGCATCATCGCGGCCAGATTTTGATGCTGGCCCACCAGCTAGGCTACCGCATCCTCGACAAAACTCCCGGCGTTTGGCATTGGGAAAAGCTCTGGAAGCAAGCCGGGCTTACCACGCGCCCGCGCTGAGTGGAACCCGTCCTTCTGGATCGTCGTAGCACTGACATCTCGCCGACGTTTGAAATGGCGTGCGCCTCGTTTGATGCTATTTTGGTCCAAGAACATTCATTCGCAGGCTCGCGTATCTAAGGCTTACACACATCCTGGCCAATGCGCACGGCCGCGGAAAGCAAGGAGAAGAGAACAGATGCCCCAGCCCCGGTACGGTTTTGCCACGGCCTTATTCAACAGCACCATCACGCCACCGGGAATTTCTTCAAGCGGCGACGCACCGCCGCCTTTTCCGCCAGATAGTAAATCCACGATGAATGAGATCCTTTGGGGAGCGAATGGCTTGCGCGCGGGTTGGCGGCTGCTGATTTTTGCCGCGATCATCGCCGCATTTCTCACAGCTCTCCACTATGGGGGAAAACTTCTCTCTCACGGACAGCCGCCGCAGCGCGGATTTTCCATGACGGCCATCATCGTCGGCGAAGCTATCGTTTTTTTGCTGTTTTTAATTGCCAGCTGGATTATGGCCAAAATCGAAGGCCGCACGATTGGCGATTATGGACTGCCCGGGCGCAAGGCGTTCCAAAAGGAATTTTGGCAAGGAGCGATTATCGGCTTTGTGGCGATGACTATCCTGCTGGGGGCCTTGCGAGCGCTGGGCGTTTTTTATTTTGGGACGTTCGCATTGCACGGAGATGAGCTGGCGAAATACGCGGCGCTTTGGGGCGTTGCATTCTTGCTGGTCGGATTCACGGAGGAATTTTCAGCGCGTGGCTATGCATTGTTCACGTTGACGACAGGCGTCGGCTTTTGGCCTGCGGCTCTGCCGCTGTCAATCGCATTTGGCGCGCTGCACCTGGGAAACGGCGGCGAGGACTGGGTCGGCGCGCTCGGGGCAGGCTGTGCGGGATTTCTCTTTTGCCTGATTCTGCAGCGCACGGGTGACTTGTGGATGCCCATCGGATTTCATGCGGCGTGGGATTGGGCCGAGACGTTTTTCTACGGCGTGCCGGATAGCGGGCAAGTCGCGCCCGGGCACATGCTGAATCCCAGTTTCCACGGCCCAAAATTATTGACCGGAGGTTCGGTGGGACCGGAAGGCAGCGTTGTGTGCTTTATGGTTCTTATTCTCTGCTGGATTTTCTTCCACTTCTGGCTGCCGGACGCGAAATATCCGGATCCCGCGGCCCTGAACAGGCGTTCACACGGTTCGTGAAGGAGAAATTGCGCCACCCGTTTCGCCGTAGCAGTCTTACGGACGCTCGGGAAGATAAATGCGCGAGGGCGCCATCAGCTCAACGCCAGGCATCTCCGTGCCGACTTTTAGCTCGTGAAAACCAGCCTTTTGCGGTAACGCGGCGCGAAACGTGAGCAGATATTGCTGGCCGAGCAATCCGGTCAGTTGCTGCAAAAATGGACGGAAGGCCACCGGTGTTTGAAATCCGAGGAAAAACGAGTCGCCGCCAGTATCAAGGGTCAATTTGCCCAGGCAGCCCTGGCCATTCAAGATCAAAAACTGATTGCGAGCCACGATTCCAGCGCCGCTGGCAAAAAGGCTGTAGATTGTGACGTTGTTGCGCTGCGCCGCCTCGATGGCCTGTTCGAGACCGGGATTCAAACCAGGCGCTGTCTCGTCGGCCCCGTAAGTGAAATCGATACCATCGCTGATCAACAAGACCTCGCGCCGGGCCGCGCCCTCTGGCCATTTCTTGATCAGGTCGCTCACGGCGAAATAGATTCCGCTGGAGCCTTGGAACTGCCCATTTGGCAAACGGATGGCTTTCTCCGCCGCGGCGCGGTGTGTTGTGAAATCTTGCTGCATGGCGGCTGTGCCGTTCGCGGCATAGGCGACGGCGATGCGGGAACCTTCCGGCAGCAAATGAATGAAATCCTTGATGTCGCGAAATTGCGTGCCCAGCCGTGTGTTCAAACTGTCGTCGACGAGGACCACGAAGTCGAGCGAGGCTTTCGGGCTGTTGGCGGGAATTAAGTCGATGACCGGACGCGGCTGGTTGTCCTGATGCACGGAGACGTCGATGCGCTCAAGCACAGGCGGCGCTGCGCCGGAGCGGCCCGCCGCCGTGACGGTCACCCGAGCAAGATCGGGCGAAGGAAGCTTAACGTTCTGCGCAAAGCTGGGCGCGGCGATGCAGAAAGTACACGCAACAAGAAAAACAATGGCCGTGAATTTGAATTGGATTCCCTTCATGTTCAGCTCCGAGGAAGACGCGCTCTTCACTCACATACCATTGGATGAGTTTCGGAGCTGTTTGGGTATCTAAGTGTATAATCCCCGCGCACAATGGAGCCCGAGAAAACCAATCCGCCAAGAAATTTCGGCTTGGAACGTGAGCTGGAAATCTATCAGCATGGCGCGGCCGGGAAGAAACTGTCCATACCGGTCTCTCTTTCGCTGTTGGAGCAAAAGGCAAAGGAAGCGCTCGATCCGCGCGCGTATGACTATGTGGCCGGAGGCGCGGGCGGCGAAAACACGATGCGCGCGAATCTGGAGGCATTCTATCGTTGGCGCATCGTGCCAAGAATGCTGCGCGACGTCTCCGCGCGGGATCTGAGCGTGGAATTGTTGGGCGCAGAATTGCCCGCCCCTGTCCTGCTTGGCCCCGTGGGAGTGCAAGGAATTATTCACAGCGCGGCGGAAGCGGCGTCAGGACGCGCCGCTGCCGAACTTGGCCTGCCGTTTGTGATTAGCACGCTCTCTTCGCGTCCGATGGAAGAAGTGGCGCGGGCGATGGGCGCCGGACCGCGATGGTTTCAACTCTACTGGAGCAAGAATCCGGAGCTGACGGCGAGCATGCTGCAGCGTGCGGAGCGCGCCGGCTACACGGCCTTGGTGGTGACGCTCGACACGTCGATGCTCGGATGGCGCGAGCGCGACCTGGAACGCAGCTATCTTCCATTTTTTTCCTGTGAAGGACTGGCAAATTATCTTACGGATCCCTTGTTCCGTGCCGCGCTGAAGCAGCCTCCCGAAAAAGATCCCGCCGAGGCGGTGCGGCTGTGGGCTAGCATCTTCACGAACAATGCGCTGACGTGGGAAGATTTGGCGTTTTTGCGCCAGCACACCAAGCTGCCCATTATTCTGAAAGGAATTTTGCATCGCGACGACGCCGCGCGCGCAGTTGATTGCGGAGTTGATGGCGTGATCGTGTCGAATCATGGCGGGCGTCAAGTGGATGGTGCGATCGCCGCGCTCGATGCTCTGCCTGCTGTGGTACGAGCTGTGAATGGAAAAGTTCCGGTGCTTTTCGACAGCGGCATTCGCCGCGGTGCGGACATCATGAAAGCGCTCGCGTTGGGGGCGCGAGCGGTGCTGATTGCGCGTCTCTACATTTGGGGACTCGCAGCGGCTGGCGAAGGCGGGGTGCGCGACGCGGTCCTTAATCTGCTTGCCGATTTTGATTTATCGATGGCTTTGAGCGGCTTCACGTCATGCCGCGAGTTGAACGCGTCTGTTCTCACGCCCCCGGGGGATTCGCTCCCTGTTCAACCTTGAAGACATCTGGGTAGGTAATTCGCAGTCTCGAAGGCAGCACTGAAAAGATCACCGTGTTCCTCGAATTCACTGAAGCTCCCAGAGCACAGGCTTGAACGCCTCCAGCCATTTCTTCGTGAAATCTTCGCGTGCGCCACGAAATGCCTTACTGGCGCGATACGCGAGGGTCGCAACCGTGTGGCGCGGCAGATCGCGACTGGTGTCTGTATGCGCACTGCCTGAATCGTTTTGCATGGCGGCAATCCCACCACGAGTAGTCGTTGACTCTTGCGCGGATGACCTGGCCGCCAGAACCAGAGAAAGCGCGAAAACTGTCCTTCCGGTCAAGTATTAGCGACTTCGCAACTTACGGCAGGTCATGTTGAAAGGCCCCAACCCCTATGCTAGATTCGGAAATTACCTGAAATCTGGCATGACAACGGAGAAATTCACGGACGCGACGAGGCCTAAGGTCAACCGGGTGGAGGTGTATTGGCACACGGTGACTTACCGGACGATTCTCCTCTACGCTTTTGTGTTTGTGATTCTCTTTACCGCTGCAGGTTATCTCGTATTCCCGGATACGTTTGCGAGCATGGCAAGGCATCTTTCGCATGCCCTCGAGCCAAAGGATTCCAGCGTCTCATCGACGGGTGTGCGTGGCGCGCGATTCGTCAACCTGGACGGCAAAGTGCAGGTGAAGAAAGTGAATTCTGTGCAATGGGGCGCCGCCGATTATCAGATGCCTCTTGAGAAAGGCGATTTGATTCAGACCGGGCCGGATGGAGCGGCGCGCATCGCGTTCGCGGACGGCACCCAGTATATAGTGCAAGCCGATACGCTCGTCACCGTGGAAGAGATCTTTGTGCCGCAGAATAGAGCATCGAGCGTCGGCATGCACATCAGCTCGGGCAACGTGGATTTGACGACGGGGACGTGGCAGATGCCTGGGTCGACGGCAAAAGTATCGTTTCAAGACGCGGTCGCGTCTCTCCATGAAAACAGCCATGCGGATGTGAGGACGGATCCCAACACCAAGCAGAATGAAATCACGGTCGCAGCGGGCACGGCCGACGTGAAGCGTGACGGTCAACAGGTGCAGGTTGCGCAGTGGCAGCGCGCATCATTTACCGCGAGCGGCCCCATTACGAAAACTGACGTCCTTGCGCCCCCGGGCCTCGTCCAACCCGTCAATTTGCAGCCCATCATTGTGGCGGATCCCAAGCACACGTCCATCCGGTTCGAATGGCAGCCCGTGGGCACCGCGGCCCAGTACGAGCTCGAAATCAGCGATACTTCGATGTTCAATCGAGTTCTTGCGGATCGCAAGACAACCGACACAGCGGTCGAAGTCACAGGGTTAAATGCGGGCGATTATTTCTGGACGGTAAAAGCAATTGATGCAAAAGGGGCTTCGAGCGAGCCTGCCGCCGCCTCGAAGTTCTCCCTAGTCGACCAAGCTAAAGAGCAGAGTATGCTGCTTGAGGTGGATCACATCGAGTTTGATGGCAAAGTAGTGGAAGTGATTGGCCACACCGAACCGGGCTCCGCGCTGATTATTGACGGCGAGGCTGTGGCCGACATTGGCCCGGACGGGAAATTTCGCCATTTCACGCAGCCCATGACCAGCGGCGCGCACGAAATCGTGATCACGGGACAGGATCGCAGAGGCGGCACCGCCGTCAAGCGTGTGCCTGTGGTGGTTCCTTAGGACTTTCGAACTGAGTAGCACCGCGGACACAAAGTTTTGTGGGCGGGGGACGCCGGGCAAGAGGGGGTTCATGAAAAACGGATATTCGATGAGGTCGGTCTTCAGTCTTCTCTCATCCGATCTCGCCATAGACTTGGGAACGGCGAACACGCTGGTGTTTGCCAAGGGTAAGGGCATCGTGGTGAACGAGCCCTCTATCGTCGCCATCAATAAAAACAGCGGCGAAGTCGTCGCGGTGGGAAAAGAAGCAAAGGAAATGCTCGGCCGCACCCCGGGTAACGTGGTAGCCATTAAACCCATGAAAGACGGCGTGATCGCGGACTTCAAGGTCACTGAAAAGATGCTGACGTATTTTATTCAGAAGGCGCACAACCGGCGCGTTCTGGTGCATCCGCGCATCGTGATTGGCGTGCCGAGCGAAATCACTCCGGTGGAAAAGCGCGCCGTGCAAGATTCGGCGTATCGCGCGCGAGCGAGCGAAGTGTATCTGGTCGAGCAGGCGATGGCCGCAGCCATTGGCGCCGGCCTGCCCATCGAGGAACCCTCCGGCAACATGGTGGTGGACATTGGCGGCGGCACCACGGACATCGCCGTGATTTCGATGAGCGGCATTGTCTATTCGCGTTCTGTGCGTGTCGCCGGGAACGAGATGGACGAAGCGGTAATGCACTACCTGAAGCGGAAATACAATTTGCTGGTCGGCGAACGCACGGCGGAGCAAATCAAAATCGAGATCGGCTCGGCCTATCCGCTGGAAAAACCTCTGACACTGGAAGTGAAAGGCCGCAATTTGATTGAAGGCGTGCCGCGCACGGTGACCATTGACGACAGCGAAATCCGCGAAGCCCTTTCTGAATGCGTGGCCACAATTCTAAACGCCATTCGCGTCGCGCTTGAACGCACCCCGCCCGAACTTTCGGCGGACATTAGTGATCGCGGCATTGTGCTGACCGGGGGTGGCGCGCTGATTAAGAATCTCGACAAGCGCATCCGCGAGGAAACGGGTTTGCCCGTTTCCATTGCCGACGATCCTCTCGCCTCCGTCGTTCTTGGGACGGGCAAAATGCTGAGCGATTTCCGGCTGCTGCGCCTGGTCTCGATTGACTGAGGAACATTGCCCGGCGCGCATCAAGCATCGAGCTACTTGCACGGCACACCATCCACAAAAGGGTTGAGGATAGCGCCGCGCATTTTGTCTGACCTCGAGCGCCTCGCTTCCAATCGTTAGATAATTATGGATGTCCCTTCCCGCCAACGGCCCTTGGTTCTGCTGGTCGCCGTGATTTTGGCGCAAGTGCTGTTGCTTGCGTTTCAGATTAAACGCGGCCAGGATGTTCGGCTCATCCGCTTGTGGTCGGCTGAGCTGCTGACTCCGCCGCAACGCGCGGGCACCTTCCTGCTTTCGAAAATGGAAAGCGCGTGGTTCGGCTATATTGATCTGCGGCACGCGCGGGCGCAAAACCGGCAACTGGCGGACGAGGTCGGGCGTCTGCGTCTGCAAAATCTGCAACTCAAAAGTCAGGCCGCTGAGGCCGGCCGGATGGCCAAATTGTTGGGCTTTCAGCAAGGGAACACTGACGCACCCATGGTAGCCGCCGAAGTAATCGGTGCCAGCGCGGATTCGAATAGCCAAACCCTCTTCATAAATCGTGGTGAACGCGATGGAGTGCGTCGCAACATGGCCGTGGTAACGCCCGATGGCGTCGTTGGAAAAATCTTCGAGGCGTTTCCCCATACGTCGCAGGTGCTGCTGATTACCGACAGAGAAAGCGGCGTGGGAGCGTTGCTGGCGAATACACGGACTCACGGCGTCGTGAAAGGCACGGCGGGCCCGTTGCTTTGGATGGACTACGTCTCGGCAGGGGAAAAAGTACCCCCCGGTGAGCTGATTTTGACTTCCGGCGAGGATAAGATTTTTCCCAAAGACCTGCCCGTCGGCACGGTCGCGTCAACGAAGACTGGTTTCCCATTTCAATCTATCCAACTCGATCCAGCCGCCCATCTGGACCGCCTCGAAGAAGTGCTTGTGCTGTTGACCGAGCACTCGCTTACTTCCCCGGAGAGCAGGTCTTCGAGCAATAAGCCGGACGATGCCTCGAAGGCGCCGAGCGCGCAGGGAAATGGAAAAAGTCCAGACAAGACGCCGGCGCAACCGGTGAAAAAGCCGACAACCCCGGCAAAACCTGCCTCAGCGAATCCACAAAAGGGACAGCAATGACGCGAGGCCCTCGATGACCGTGCGAATGGATTCCGAGGCGCAGCACATCGAGGTCCATAAATTTTACAGCGGCACGGTCGTAGTGGTGTGTTTCCTCGCGCTGGTGCTCCAGGCTTTTCTGAATAAATTCAGCACGCACTTCCAACTACTCGAGCTTCCGTTGTTGGTCGTCGCTTATTTCGGACTGAGCCGCAGAAATTCGGTCTCGGGAATGTTTCTCGGAACACTCGTCGGTCTATTGCAGGATGGCATCAGTCACACTCCCCTAGGCCTCTACGGCATCGCGAAGGCGGTAATCGGATACATCGCATCGTCGGTTGGCGCGCGGTTGGACACTGAGCATCCCATCAGCCGCTTCATTCTGATGTTTCTATTCTTCCACATTCACCAGATTATTCTGGCCATCACGATTCATCTGCTGCTGGCTAGCTCTGAGCCATTTTTTTCCGTTCAATTGTTGATCGCTTCACTCATCAATTCTGCCGTGGCCGTATTCCTTTTCGCGGGCCTAGACCGCTTGCGACGCTGAAAGCGTTGTGATTGCGTTCGGGCTGTCGTTGGCCTAACATGCGCGCGCCGCCGATGCCAGAACTGAATCCCGCCGCCGAACGCTCGAATCAACGGAACGCCATCATTGCATGCTTCCTCGGATGGACGCTGGACGCCTTCGATTTCTTTATTCTGACCTTTTTACTCGCTCCGATCGGAAAGGACTTCCACAAGAGCATCCCGGAAATTGCCCTGGCAATAACGGCCAGCCTCGCGACGCGTCCCATTGGCGCATTTATTTTCGGCCTGCTGGCGGATCGCTACGGTCGCCGTCTGCCGCTGATGCTGGATGTCTTGTTTTATTCGGCGGTCGAAGTGGCCTCTGGATTCGCGCCGAGCTATTCCGCATTCCTTGTGCTGCGCTTGCTTTATGGAATCGGCATGGGCGGCGAATGGGGCGTGGGCGCCTCCCTCGCCATGGAATCCGTTCCCGCGAAGTGGCGCGGGATTCTTTCGGGCGTCCTGCAAGAAGGCTACGCGTTCGGGTACTTGCTGGCCGCGATTGCGTACTGGCTGGTGTTTCCGCACTTTGGTTGGCGCGCGATGTTTTTCATTGGCGGCTTGCCTGCCCTATTAACGTTGTTCATTCGTTCAAAAGTCAAAGAGAGCGCGGCGTGGAAAGCCACCTCAGCACACATGGATTGGAGTGCGTACTTAGGCTCGATTCTTCGGAATTGGAAGCGCTTCGCATATCTCGTGCTGCTGATGGCGTTGATGAATTTTATTTCGCATGGCACGCAGGATTTCTACCCAACGTTCCTGCAATCGCAGCGAGGGTATAGCCCGCGCACCACGGCTCTGATCACCGTGCTCTCGATGATTGGCGCGATTGCGGGTGGCATGCTCGTCGGCTTGTACTCGGACCGTCGCGGGCGGCGTCGCGCCATGATTGGCGCTGCACTTTTTGCAGTCGCGCTGATTCCCCTGTGGATTGCGGCGCCCAATTTCCCGCTGATCTTGGTCGGCGCCTTCCTGATGCAATTCATGGTGCAGGGTGCGTGGGGCGTGATTCCCGCGCACATCAACGAACTTTCGCCCGACACATTACGCGGATTTTTCCCGGGTTTTGCCTATCAGCTTGGCGTGCTGTTCGCGGCGTCAAGCGCCTATCTCGAAGCTATCATGGGCAAACGGATGAGCTACGGCCACGCCATGGGGATTTTCGCGGCCATTGTGCTCGTTGCCGGTGCGGTCGTCATTGCGCTTGGGCCAGAAGCTCACGGCATTGCCTTTGGCGGAACGAAAGCAGAACACTCGCCATCGTCATCGCCGGCGTCCAAGAGCTTTTCTTAACGCGCCTTCGCGCGCCGGACGCAAACAAGGGTAAAATTGAATTTGAGTTTATAAGGAGAGACCATGAGCGCCACATCGAAAACAGTTCCGTCATCATCCACAATTGAAACGATTCGCGAAAAGGCGCGCCGCCTGGGGATTTTGTCGATGATGTCGACAACCGCGGCCGGCTCCGGTCATCCAACTTCCTGTTTGTCCGCCTCCGAGCTTACAGCCGGCGTGTTTTTCTACGCCATGAAGTTCGATCCGAAGAATCCAAACGGGCCGGAGAGTGACCGCTTTGTCCTCTCGAAAGGGCACGCGGCCCCGTTGCTTTACGCGGCGCTTGCTGAAGCAGGAGTGTTTCCCATTTCGCGCGTGATGACCCTGCGGCAATTTTCGAGCGAACTCGAAGGCCATCCAACACCGCGAATACCCGGAGTCGACGCGGCGACGGGCTCCTTGGGGCAAGGCCTTTCCGTCGGCGCCGGCCTGGCGATTGGCGCCAAAATGGACAAGCTTGGAACGCGCGTTTACGTGCTGCTCGGCGACGGCGAACTCGCCGAGGGCAGCAACTGGGAAGCTGCGGAATTCGCCGGCCATTACAAGATCGACAATCTTACGGCGCTTTGCGACATCAACGCGCTCGGGCAGAGCGAACGCACGATGTACAAGCACGACATGGAGATTTACCGCAGGAAATTCGAGTCTGAGGGCTGGGACACGCAAGTAATTGATGGCCATGATGTCGCGGCGGTGCTGTCGGCTCTTGATCATGCGAAGGCCACTACCGGCCGCCCGCAGGCAATCATCGCGCGCACAGTCAAAGGACATGGCGTAAGCTTTTTGGCCGACAAAGACGGTTGGCACGGCAAGCCGCTCTCGAAAGAGCAACTCGCGAAGGCCGTTGCCGAGATGGGCGGGCCCATCGAAGTCGCGGCCGATCCGGGCCGCTCATACGCGCGAACGACTTTGCCCGAGCCGCCAGCCTACGCTGAACCGCCCGCGCCGAGCTACAAATCAGACGCTTCCGTCGCGACGCGTGAAGCATACGGCAACGCGCTGAAGCGAATCGGAGCCGCGAATCCGCATGTCGTCGCGCTGGATGGTGATGTGAAAAATTCCACTTTCGCCGAATTCTTCGCAGATGCTTATCCGGATCGTTTCTATCAGGCATACATCGCCGAGCAAAACATGATCAGCGTCGGTGTGGGCCTGGCCGCACGCGGCAAAGTTCCGTTCCTTTCGAGCTTCGCATGCTTCCTTTCGCGCGCGTTCGACCAGGTTCGCATGGCCGCAATCAGCCGCAGCCCGATCAAGGTTTGCGGCTCGCACTGCGGCGTCTCAATCGGGGAAGACGGGCCTTCGCAGATGGCACTCGAAGACATTGCATCGTTTCGCGCCATTCACGGCTCCACGGTGCTGTATCCCTCCGACGCATACTCTGCTGAACGCCTGACGGAAGCCGCCGCGCGCCTGCCGGGAATCACTTACATTCGGACTTCGCGGCCGAAGACGCCGCTGCTCTATTCCGCCGCGGACGAGTTTCCCGTGCCGGGTTTCCACGTGTTACGCCAGAGCGCGAATGACCGGGCGCTGATTGTTGGCGGCGGAATCACCGTGCACGAAACGTTGAAGGCGCATCAGCAACTGAAATCACAGGGAATTTCGGTGCGCGTCATGGACTTATACTGCGTGAAGCCCCTTGATGGAAAAAATTTTGCCGAGCAATTGAAGGCTGCCGGTGGAAATCTGATCACCGTCGAGGATCATTATCCTGAGGGTGGCCTGGGCGAAGCGGTTCTCTCCGCTCTGGCGGAGGCCAGTGCCAGCCCGAAAAAATACGTGAAACTCGCCGTCACGGGGATGCCGCATTCTGGAAAACCCGACGAACTGCTCGAAGCATTCGGCATTTCCGCCAAGCACATCGTCAACGCAGTTCGCGAAATGAATTGAGGGCACGCCATCTGACGTTTCAGAGTTTCATTGGCAGGCTTCGCGCCAAACTGAAGTGAACAGCACAGTTCTTGCGCGACACCAGATTCTCGGTCTGTTCCATCATGAAACGAATGCTCCATTTGTGCTTTCTTTTTGTCATTGGCAGAGTTGGTAGGCTCGCAACTCCCTGATCCCAAAGACCTCTCCATTCGGTCGTTTGGGCCTTCGTTTGCGCCACCAAGCTACGTGCCTCCCGCAGACGCTAATCTATCTTCTCGCCAGGACAGCTCATCCCTCCACTTGGCGCCGAAGCCTCGCTCCATGCGGAGCCGCTTTATCCTGATGGAAGGCGCTGCGGTATCCCTCGCGCTGCTCCTGATGGCTGCCGCGCTCGGCATGAGCGCGGCGATTCGTTTCCAATTCTCGTCGGGAATCCAGGCTTTGCACCAACAAATTGTCTTGCATACGCAGCTCCACGACGCCTTCGACAGCAGCGTGCTGAATTTCTGGCGATCCTACGGCTCCAATAATGCCGTTCTGCTGGCCGAGTACCGTTCTTCAGATCGCAAGTTGCGCGCCCTGACGAAACAATCTGCCGATTTCGCCCCTTCGGAGGTACAGCGCGATGAAGTGGCGGAACTGGCGGCACACGAGGAAGATTTCTTCGATCTCACGGACCATCTGCTCGCTGGTCAACAAATAGAGGCGGCTGACGAGCCTCAATTCGATGAAGTAGCGAAGCGCGAGCTTCGTGTCCGAAATGTCTTTCGCGAGATAGAACAGAGGCAATTCCACAGCTTGGACGTGGAAACGCGCGAGCTTGCGGAATACACGGACTGGCTGCGCGTGTTTCTGCTGCTGCTGGGATCGTTTCCACTTTTCGCCATGATGTGGTTCCGGCAAGCGCACCGCAGGGAAATCTGGGTTCCTCTCGAACAACTTCACGGAATGGTGATGGAGGTCAAACACGGAAATCTAGACGTGAAAGGCGAAGTCCCGAAGAACGTGGAGTTGGGTTCGCTGACTGCGGCGTTCCTGACCATGGCTTCGGAGCTTCGCGACACGCGCGATTCGCTCGAGGAAAAAGTTAGGCAACGCGCGGCGCAACTCGAGGCAGCCCACAACGATCTCTTACGGGCCGCGAAGCTTGCTTCGCTCGGGCAATTGGTGTCGGGGGTAGCGCACGAAATCAACAATCCATTGACCTCGATCCTTGGATTCACCGAAGTGGTTTTGGGACGTCCCGGGCTGGAGCCCGCGGTTCGAACTCAATTGCAAACCGTGCGCGATGAAGCGTTGCGACTAAAAAGCTTGGTCGGCAATCTCAGCCGAATGTCACGGCGCCACCCGGAACGACTGCACCGGATGGATTTGCGAACGGTGCCCGCCCGCATGCTCGAACTCCGGCGTTATCAACTGGCCGCCAATAATGTCCGCGTACAATACACTCCCGCGCGCGCTCCCATCTTCGTCAAGGGCGATGCGGAATTGCTGTTACAGCGATGCTGCAGTTGGTCCTGAATGCCGAGCAATCCATCTGCGAATCCCGCGAGAAGGGCGAAATCCAGTTGAAATGCGATGTTTGGGACGGCCGCGCGCGAATCACGATAGAAGACAATGGCTGCGGCATACCTCCAGAGATTCGCGAGCACATCTTTGATCCATTCTTTACCAGCCGGCCCATGTGGCAGGGGACCGGCCTCGGTTTGAGCATTTGTCACAGCGTCGTCGAACAACATGACGGAAAAATCGACGTCGAAAGTGAAGTGGGACGCGGTACAACCATTCGTGTCCTGCTGCCATTGGCAAGTACGGAAACTCCAAGTCCGCCCGCAACGGGCGAAGAGCTGGCCCTCGCCAGCCCCGCGCGCCGGTTCCTGGTGATCGACGACGAAATCGAGATTCTGAACCTCGTCTCAGTGGTCCTTGCGAAAACTGGTGCCACTGTCGTGACTCTGCAGGATCCCACGCGTCTGGACTCCATATTGAACTCCACGTCCAACGGTACGTTCGACGCAGTGTTGTGCGACTTGAAGATGCCAGGACAAGACGGACTGGCAGTCCTGCGGACCTTGCGCGAGAGACAGCCGGCTCTTGCGCGCAAATTCCTTCTTATGACCGGGAACCTCGCCGACGTGGAGAAAGCGCAGGTTGAACTCGAAGGCGTGCGCATCCTGCCAAAGCCGTTCACACTGGTAAGCCTACGGGCAATGGTCGGGGAGATCGTGTCCACGAATAGCTAAATCGCACCTCCCTCTTTGGGATCCGCGGGGGGGCGAAAGATGTAAACCGCGCGCGGGTATGCTATGGTTCGAGGCTCGCGCCTGCCTCGATCCTTCGGCGCGATTCAAACTATGGCTGAAAAACTCGTACTTGTCGGAGTTTTACCGGAAGTTGTGCTCATCGAAGCCGCGGATCAAGTCGTTTGGGTGGCGGAGAGCGGTAATCTCCGCATTGAGTTCGATCCGCAAAGATGCCCGTTTTCCTCGAATGTCTTTCAAGCGCCGCCCGGAGTGCGCCTGATGAGCGGCACCCCGCGCGCCGGCCTTGGTACCGGGTCGTTCAAATACCGATTGTTGATTAATGACCACGTGATCGCGCACGGCGAAGTGATTATCCGCGGCAAGTAGAAGGCTCAATAATCCTGATTCCGTTGTTTCACCTGCTCGCCAATCCAGAGGCCAGAACAATCCGCCAAACTCCGCGCTGGAGATTACGTAGCTAGTCGCTCGCGAGGGCCGTTCGGCCGGAGCTGATGGAGTCGGCAAGTGCGCGGCGCGCTTGCGCCAACCGAAAAGCAGACACGGCGCGGCCGGACGGAACACCAAGTTCCGCGGCACGCCGCGGAAAATCCTTGCGCTGGTCGTAATGAAGGCCAAATTGACTGAGCATCTCCACGGCGACCTTGGGATCGTCACTGCGCTCGACACCCCAGAACCACAAATGTTCCTCATGCCGCTGCAAGAGCTGAAGAGCCTCTTCCAGTCTCTTCATGGCGGTGTCGAAAGACGAGACGAGGAAAAATACAGGCAGCGACCAGTTCTTCGCGCCGAACTGTACCTGCACGCGGACCGAATACTTGCCATTCTGATTTATTTCAATGCAGCAGCGATATTCGTTGCGTTGGGCGATCAATTTTTGATTCATGGCATTCTCTCTGTTCTGGGGAAGCTAGGCCTTGGCCGACGTCACCTTTTTACCCGTTGAAGCTCCGGAATGCCTGCCCATTGAGTTGCAGATAGTATTCATCTACCGGAAACTGCACTCGCTGATAAAGGCGCTTCAAACGGGGGAAGGAGGTCCCGCCGATTCCGTGACACCCCGCTGGCGACAGGGCAGGCGCTGCTAGAAGAAATATGCTAGACGAATGCCATGTGGGACGCAACTGGAAAAAAGGTCCTATTGTGTTGCTCGTAAGTCATTTTTTTACAGTCGTTTAGCTGGAGGGCTGGCTGATTAGGTTCTTCAGATTGTCCTGGTTGAAAGCAAGCTTGCCCTCTTGCTCGTAACGCTTCTGCAGAGCATCGTGGAACGCTTCAAACGCCACGGACTGCTTCTCCTGGAGGATTTGTTGCCGCAAATCGTTCGCTGCTTTTGCGAAATCCGCGGGATTGACTCCATGCTTCGACTTCACCTGATAGACTACCCAGTTCCCGCTGACAAGAACAGGCGCGCTCGCCTGACCCACGCTCATGTTGAATGCTGCCTCTAGGTCCTTGGCCGGACCTAGATCGGCGATTTGGCTGGTCCGACTGATTGGGTCGGTTGATTTGGTCGTCAGGCCCAGCGATTTCGCCGCCTTGTCGAGCGAATCGCCGGCTTTCACGCGCTTGGCTAACTCTTGCGCCTTCTGTTCCGCAAAATCCTGGGCTTTCTCTTTGCGGTAATCGGCAACAACGCGGTCGCGGACTTCGGCTAGCGTGCCTTGGTGTCCAGCGACGATCTTGTCGACGGAAATGATCACGTAGCCGCGGTCGATCGAAATCGGCTGGCTCAATTCGCCAAGACGAAGAGAAAAAAGCGACTCTTGGAGCTGCGGCGCATTACCCAAATCGCCCACCGGCTCGGTGACGGTGACGAGGGGTGTCTCGCCTGTTTGCAGATTAAATTCCTTGGCAATGGCGTCGATGGATTGGCGATTAGACTGCCGGACCGCGGCGGCTAATTTGTCGGAGAGCCCACTTTGTTCGTCGTTCACTTTTTCCTGCGTCAGCGTAGTGACAATCGAGTCGCGAACTTCCGTGAGGCTCTTCGTGTGCGCATCTTCCTTATCCACTACTTTGATGATATCGAAGCTATAGGGCGTCTGCACTACGTCGGAAACGGCCCCCTTCGGCAGGCTGAAGGCGGCTTTCTCAAACGACGGAGCCGTCTGACCAGCGACAATCCAGCCGATATCACCACCCTTGGCCTTGGTATTAGCGTCTTCGGAGTATTTCTTGGCCAAATCCTCAAATTTGGCGCCATGCTTGGCTTGGTCATCCACTTTCTGGGCCTGCTGCTTAATCAGAGCCACTTCCGCATCGGTCTTACCCAGCGTGTTGAACACAATTTGCTCAGCGTGAACGCGATTTTCAACCTTGTAGTCATTCAAATGCTGTTGGTAGTACGCCTGGATGTCGGCGTCGCTGATTTTCGTGTCCTTCTTCAGCTGATCGAGATCCAGAAGAGCGTATCTGGCCGAGCGCCGCTCAGGCACTTGGTATTTCGATTGGTTCTTCGCAAAATACGCGGAAAGCTCGGCATCAGATGGATTGATCGTCGATTCCAAGCCGGAAGGTTTGATCGCCACGTAATCGAGTTCAACCTTTTCATTCTGCCAGCGGTAGCGTTGCTCGATTTCTTGTGGTGAGACGGTGATGCCGTCGGTGACGAGATCCTTGAACTTTTCCGTCAGCACGCTGGTGCGAACCACATCTTCGAACTGCGGCACGGACATACCCGTCCGCAGTTGTACCTCTTGCGCATAACGTTCCGCGCCAATCCAATTGCCGCCGACAAAAGCCGTCGGAATAAGCTGCTTGATGCGCGCAGTGGTTTCTTCGGGAGTAACCTGAATACCGAGCCTGTCGGCTTCCATGTCCAGAAGGCGCTTGAAAACCAGCTGGTCGAGAATCTGACGCATGTACAGCCCTTGAAGCACCGGCGGGATCGTCTGCCCTTGCGTCTGCTGGTCGTACTGCTGTCGAACGTCAACGGCAGTTATGTTCAGCCCGCCAACGGTGGCGATCGCATCGGCGCTGCCCGTGGTGGAGTTGCCCAGCGGTGAAATGGGCGCCATGGTCAAGACCATTGCGCCACTGATAAGCACAAGGATGCCGCCTAGAAAAATCCTTACAGCCGTCTTGCTCTGGCTCAGATTCTTTAGCACCGTTTTTTGCGCCTCGTTATCCGGAAAGATGATTATAGAAGAGCGCAGCGAATCACTCAACTTGAATCGAACGTAGAATGCCCAATCGGGTTTTCGGGCGGCCAACGAACCGGCATATGCTTGACAGTCAACACACGTTCGCTTATGGTTTTGCTCTAAGGGCGGTGCCGTTTAGTCTCTAGCCAACCCAATCTGCATTTCGGGACTAACGTGAAATCAAATCTCATCAAGCTTCTGGCCATTGCGTCTCTATTCCTCAGTGTCGCACCATGCCTGGCAGCTCAAGGCGGTCCTCCTCTACCCAGCACACTTGGCAAGACGCAGGGAACCGGGTGGATCATGGTGTACATTCGCGGCGAGCACGGGTCGATCGTCCCTGCATCGGCGCTGCCCCAGATGACCCTTACCTCCTCGGATAATTCACCGGTGACACAAACCCCCCGCATGGTCGGAAATGGCTGGGCGTTCTCTGGTCTTGCAACAGGAGTCACCTACGACCTGGAAGTGAAGGCCGATGGCTACCAGCCCGCTCGAGAACTGGTGACCGTTCCCGCCATGGACTTTGGCTCCGCGACCGTCACTGTCTTTCTGAAACCCCTTGATGAGCAATTGCTCTTTCGTCCCCCGACTGGCGCGTTTGTACTCGCGCCTCGCGCTCAGAAGGAAGTGGAAAAAGGCTTGCGCGACATGAGCTCGAGCAAGATTCCCTCTGCCCAGAAGCATTTCCTGAATGCAATTCACATGGCGCCCGGCAATCCCTACGTGAATTACGTTACAGGAATGAGCTACCTTCTCGCGAAGCAGTTGCCCCTTGCGCAGCCTTATCTCGAGGAATCCGTTTCGGTGGATCCGAATCAAGTACCTTCTCTGCTGGCCCTGGGCACTTTACGCTTCGATGAGGGAAACTATTCTGGCGCGATTGACGTTTTGAACAAGGCCGTGCAATTGGACCCGGCTTCTTGGAAGTCTCAATGGATCCTTTCGGGATCTTATCTCCACCAGCGCGATTACCAGCAAGCACGGGAACACGCGGAGAAGGCGCTCGCGACCGGGAAAGAAGCGGCCAACCGAGTCCAGCTTATTCTTGGGGAAGCATTGGCTGGTTTAGGCGAGCGCCGGCGCGCGATCGCCGCGTTCGAAGCATTTCTGACTGACTACCCCACGGATCCCAGCGTCCCGAAAATCCGAGGCTGGGTGGAAAATTTGCGAAAAATCCCACAAAAGTAGAAAAGCGCGCAACTCAATATGAGCTCAGCTCTAAGGCTATTCGCAACCATACTTGTTTCGGTCGGCTTGGCGCTACCCGCAACCGCGCAGGTGGCAGGCCCTGCTCACGTGGGGCGAGCGCTAGGTAGCGTAGTCGTGTACATACGGAGCGAGCGAGGGGAACCGTTATCCATTGTGCCGAAGATCACCTTGACGTCGATGATGTATGGCACCCCAGCATCGAGCTTTCCGCAGACTACGGGCAACGGCTGGGTTTTTTCGAATGTCGTCGCCGGTGATGGGTTCTCGGTTGAAGTGAAAGCGGACGGATATGAGACGGCACACGAGACCGTCAATCTTCCCGCCGAAAACGGCACCTCCGTGAGCGTAATAGTTTTCATGAAAAAAACAGATGACCGGCTGGCGATTCAACCCCCCGCCGGCCAATTCGTTCTAGCACCTCGAGCTGAAAAGGAAGTCGAGAAAGGATTGAAGGACTTGCGTTCGAATAACATCATTTCGGCGCAAAAGCATCTACAGAAAGCTCTGGCCATGGCGCCGGGGAATCCATACTCAAACTACGTGATGGGGATGAGCTACCTGCTTGAGAAACAGTTGGCCGCGGCAAAACCGTATCTGGAAAAATCCGTGTCCATCGACCCTAAGAAACCTCCGGCGCTGTTAGCGCTTGGCACGCTGCGATTCGAGCAGGCAGACTATCCGGGAGCAATTCAGATCCTCACGCAGGCAGTGCAATTGGATTCGTCGTCCTGGAAAGCACAATGGATGCTGGCGGCGTCGTATTTGTATCAGAAAGACTTTGAACGCGCCCGGGACTCCGC
This sequence comes from Candidatus Acidiferrales bacterium, assembly GCA_035933995.1. Lineage (GTDB taxonomy): Bacteria > Acidobacteriota > Terriglobia > Acidiferrales > UBA7541 > DAHUXN01. Next base: position 39,983 of record DASYYI010000256.1, read on the forward strand.
GGAAAGAGCGCTTTCATCCGGCAAGGAGAACGCGAATCAAGTCCAATTGCTTCTCGGAGAAGCGTTGGCCAGATTGGGAGAGCGCGAAAAGGCCTTGGGCACTTTTCAGTTCTTCCTGAACCAATACCCGAAGGACCCGAACGCGGCGAAAGTTCGTGGTTGGATTCAGGCTCTCGAAAAGTCGTCGGACACTGCTGCACAGCCCGCGCCTGCTGCAGTTACTCCGCGTATCGTTGCGACGGTATGGCCTGGGTTAGTGCCCTCCCCTTCGCCACCTGTCGAAGCTCCGGTTAGGGAAAATTGGGCCCCACCAGACATCGATGCGGAGAAGCCCTTTGCGATTTCTGGTGCGGCCTGTTCGCTACCCACCGTTCTTCACGCCGCAAGGGAAGAAGCGGTGCAACTTGTGAGCAATTTGCAAAAGTTTACCGCCACCGAAGAGTATCAGTCGGTAGAAATCAAGCGGAACCAACAATTGGAAACGCCGGACACGCGCACATACGGATACCTAGTGTTCATCGACGAGCCGCGTCGACACGTCATACAGGTGCACGAAGTGCGAAATCAGGGATTGAGCGCGAGTGACATGCCTGGACGTCTTGCGGATTTCGGTGCGCCGGCGCTCGCACTGGCGTTTCATCCAGTATATAGCGGTGATTTCACTTGGAAATGTGAGGGGCTTGGGGAATGGAATGACCAGCCCGCCTGGATATTGCGGTTCGAGCAACGAGCCGATGTCCCCACCAGCCTTCTCGCTAGCTTCGACACACCGTCGCAGGAATACGCCTTGCCCTTGAAGGGGCGCGCGTGGATCTCAGAAAATGGCGGACATGTTATGCACCTCGAAACCGATCTAACCAAGCCGCTAGTGCCAGTGGAATTGCAAAGGGAGCATTTCGCAGTCGATTACCAGCCTGTACGGTTTCGGACTCACAACGTAACGCTGTGGCTTCCGAAAAACGTCGATGTATATATTCAATACCAAGGGCACTATCTTCATCATTACCACCACTACCGTGATTTCAAGCTTTTCTGGACCGGCGCCTCGCAAACGATCGACAGTCCGAAGGCGGCAACGCATCCGCGGTAACTCCTCCACGTCGCCCTCGTTCCATTCATTCATCTCTGAGAGACAAACTGCACGCTGCGCGCGCTAGTCCCAAGCCTCCGGACAATGTTGAAACGGGCTGTACTTGGGTACAGTGCAAATCGCGATGCGCGAGGCTATCTACATGAGCAAGGCGGCTTGCGCAGCGGCGACGCGGGTGCTACGGTGAAGATTACCTTTTTCTCCGCGTGAAATTGACGAAGAGAGCGCACATCCTCAGGAGGCGCCGCGGAAACCAAGAAGAGGTACGCGCGGGTTTACCAGGACCCGCCCCGCGGGAGTTTGCGTGGCGAATTGGATTGGCGGCGATCAGAAAATACCTCAAGGGCGCTTAATCCTCGTTTCCTACGGTATTGTCCTCGGAATCATCCTGCTGTTGCTCGGATTCTGGAAACTGCAAATCGTGCAATCCGGGCATTATTCCGACTTGGCGGAAAAAAACCGCGTGCGCTCGATACCCATCATCGCGCCGCGAGGAAAAATACTGGACCGCAACGGACGTGTGATCGTCGACAACTATCCTTCGTTCAGCATTCTCCTGTTGCGCGATGATCCCGCTCAAATCCAGAAAGATCTGCCCCAAATTACGGCGGGACTCAATATCACGCCGGAAGACCTGAAGCAGCAACTCGATGAAGCAAAAATCGAGCCAAAATTCCAGCCTATCATCGTTAAACCGGAGGCCACCGACGCGGACCTCGCGTTCGTCGAGTCACATCGCGTGGATTTGCCCGAGCTTGAATTGATGATGGTGCAGCGCCGCAAATATCCTCCGAACGATTTTCTCGCGCACGTGATCGGGTACGTGGGAGAAGTGTCGCCGCAGCAGCTGGACCAGCAATCCGGCGACCGTTACAAGCCGGGCGACATCGTCGGCAAGGCGGGCCTCGAACGTCAATACAACGATACGCTGACGGGAACGGACGGCATGCGCCGCGTCATCGTCAACAGCATCGGAAAGCCCGTGCGCACACTCGATGACACGGAACCGATTCCCGGCAAGCCAATTCAACTGACGATTGACTACAATCTGCAGGCAGTGGCCGAGCAGGAACTGGCGGGCAAAATCGGCGCGATGATCGCGCTCGACCCGCGTACGGGCGAGATCCTGGCAATGACCAGCCAACCTTCTTTCGATCCCAACGATTTCGCCGTGCGCATCCCGAGCAAAGAGTGGCGCGTACTAAACAACGATCCGAATAAGCCCATGCTGGATCGCGCCATTCAGGCGCAACTGGCTCCCGGTTCTGTGTTCAAAATTCTAGAATCCGCAGCGATGCTGGAATCGGGCGTTCCTCCGCCGGACTTTCACGTTTTCTGTCCCGGTTATGCGGTATTTTACGGCACGGTGCGGCACGACTGGGACCCGAAAGGCCACGGTGAAGTCGGTCTGCACAAGGCGATCGTGCACTCCTGCGACGTCTTTTTTTACAATGTCGGCCAACGCCTTGGCATCGACAGAATTGCCTACTACGCAACCGCGTTTGGCTTGGGCAAGCGAACAGGAATTGACCTTCCGGGCGAGGAACCAGGAC
>DASYYI010000257.1:0-8052 GCA_035933995.1 Candidatus Acidiferrales bacterium
GAGCGTGTGGCCGGGCGTCGTGATTCGCGGCGACGTTCACTACATACGGATCGGCGAGCGCACGAATGTGCAGGATGGCTCGGTGCTGCATGTGATGCGCGACGAGCATCCGCTGATTTTGGGCGACAATGTGACGATTGGCCATGGCGTCGTTCTGCATGGCTGCACGATCGAATCGCGCTGCTTGATTGGCATGGGGTCGATTATTTTGAATGGCGCGAAGATTGGCACGGGCTCGATTGTCGCGGCGGGGACGTTGGTGACGGAGGGCGCGATTGTTCCGCCGGGGAATTTGTTCATGGGGCATCCGGGGAAGTTGCGGCGCGCGCTGACGGCGGAGGATCAGCGGTCGATAAACGATTACGCGCAGAGGTATGTGGAATATAAGGAGACGTATCGCAGCGAGGTGCGCTGATTTGCTTTGTCATTCCGAGTGGCATCAGGAATCTGCATTTTGCGTCCGCGAAAGACGAACAGCAGATTCCTCGTCGCGGCTGCTCCTCGGAATGACAACGTCTTGGGTTGAGCTTTTGAAACTGGTAGCAGGTGAGGGGGGGAAGTGAGCGAAGCGGCAAAACCCGAAAACGAGCGGCGCAAATTTCGCGCCATCAAAGGGACGCGGGACATACTGCCGCCCGATTCGGCGCTGTGGAACTGGTTTGAGAAGACGGCGCGGAGCGTGATGGAGTCGTACAACTTCGGCGAAATACGCACGCCAATTTTCGAGGAAAGTGAGCTTTTTGCTCGTTCGATCGGTGCCGATACGGACATTGTTTCAAAGGAGATGTTCACTTGGGATGAAAGCGGAACGTCAATTGAATCCGAGTTACAGGAACAGTGGATCAGCAAACACCTGAGTGAATTGTCTGAGTTGAAGAGGCAGCCTGTATTTGCGAATCGTGTGCGACCGGACCTTGTCGTTCGCACAGCACGCGGAATATCCGTCGTTGAGTTCAAACGGGGAACGATCAATCCGGCCACCATCGCAAACATGAGCGAATACAGGAAGATATTCGCGGAGAGGTTTCCCGATGAGAAAGCCGTGAGATTCCATTTGGTATTCGCTGAGCAGCCATCGGACTATGCGCGACAGTTAGCGGCTAAGAACGGAGTCGAAATTGAAGTGTTGGAATTTCCTGATTACGAGCCGCGTCAGTCTCTAACCCTGAGGCCGGAGGCGACGGCATCCGTCGTGCGGGCCTACATCGAGCATGGGATGCAGATGCGGCCGGGGGACCAGAAGCTTTACTACGTTGGGCCGATGTTTCGGCGGGAGAGGCCGCAGAAGGGGCGTTACCGGCAGTTTTACCAGATTGGCGCGGAGGTGCTCGGCGCGTCGGATGCGCCGGCGATTGACGCAGAGCTGATCCAGATGCTGACGGACCTGCTGGAACGCTGCCAGATCGAGAAATACACGCTGCTGATTAATTCGATTGGATGCCCCGATACGCCAGAACGAAAGGGCTGTCGGCCGAAGTACGTGGAGCTGCTGCGCGCGAAATTGCGCGAGCCGGAAAGTTTTAGCAAGCTTGGCGCGGACAGCCAGCGGCGAGTCGAGACGAATCCGCTGCGCGTGATGGATTCGAAGCTGCCGGAGGAGCAGGGGATTATCGAGAAGCTGCCGAAAATCTCGGAGCACCTTTGCGCGGATTGCCGCGAGCATTACGAGAAGCTCAAAAAAGAACTGAAGCTGCGCGAAGTACCGTTCACGGAATCGCCACGGCTGGTGCGCGGGCTTGACTACTACATGCGGACCACGTTCGAGATTACAAGTCCAATCTTGGGCGCGCAAAACGCGCTGTGCGGCGGCGGGCGGTACGACGGACTGGTCGAAATGCTCGGCGGGCCGAAGGGGATCAAGGGAATCGGTTTTGCGCTGGGCGAGGATCGGTTCATTGACGCGATTGTCGAGGCCAAGAAAATTCACGCGGCGCGGACGGTGGACGTTTTCATCGCGTGGATGGGCGAGCGCGCGTATCCGACGGCGGTGCGCCTGGCGCGAGTCCTGCGCGGAGAAAAGCACACGGTCGAGCTGCCTCCCGAAGAGATAAAATTCCGCAAGGCTCTCGAACGCGCGGATAAAATGGGCGCGCGGTACGTTTTGATCATCGGGGACGACGAAATTGCATCGGATATGCTGACGATTAAACGCCTTGCGGACGGCAAGCAGGAGAAAATTTCAGAAGAGGCGCTCGTGGATTTTTTCCGTCCGCCGGCGAAGGAAGGGCCGGGGAGCTAAGACGGGTTTGCGAAGAAACAGCGCGAAAGGAGGCGAGATGATAACCGGAGCGAGCCGTGAGAAGGGAAGTGCTCTGGGGCGACCGGAGCGCAGCGAGGCGGCGCCGTACTATTTCACCTATATCGACCAGGTTGACGGCGACGATGTTTTGGGCGTGCTCGAAAGCCAACTCGAAGAGCTGCCGGCATTTCTCTCCACAATTTCCGAAGAGAAATCGCTTCACCGCTACGCGGCGGACAAATGGAGCATCCGGCAAGTGCTGAACCACCTCAACGACACAGAAAGGCTTTTCGCATTTCGCGCGCTGTGGTTTGCGCGCGGCTTCGAGACTCCTCTGCCGAGTTTCGATCAGAATATCGGCGTCTCCGGCGCGGAAGCTGACCTGGTTGGATGGGCTGCGCACGTCGAGGAGTTTCGGCGCGTGCGGCTCGCCACGATTTCGCTTTTCAGGAATATGCCGGCCGATGCGTGGATGCGAAGCGGAATCGCGAGCGAAAAGCCGTTTACGGTGCGCGCTCTGGCGTTTCTCGCCGCAGGACACACGATGCATCACGTCAGAATTTTGCGTGAACGATATTTATAGGAAGAGGCGTTCGATATATCGCGGTGCACTATCCGCGAATCACTTTCTTTCATTAGCTTCCATTTGCGGAACGGCTTTTTTTCAAGCTGAAGCCGGAGGGGAGATGCGAATTGTTCGATTCGTTGGGTGAGCTGAGGCGGACGGGGTATTGCGGGGATTTGCGCGTGGCGGATGCGGGACGCAACGTGGTGCTGATGGGCTGGGTGCACCGGCGGCGCGATTTGGGGCAGCTGATCTTTCTCGACTTGCGCGACCGCGCGGGAATTTGCCAGGTGGTGTGCAACCGCGACCAGTATTCGGAGGCGCACGCGAAAGCGGACGAGGTGCGTCCGGAATACGTGGTGGCGGTGGAGGGGCGCGTGTTTCGGCGGCAGCGGTCGAATCCGGAGCTGGCGTCGGGCGACGTGGAAGTGATGGCGATGCGCGTCCACATTTTGAATAACGCGAAGACGCCGCCATTTCAAATCGAGGACGAAACGAACGCGAACGAGGAAACGCGACTGCGTTATCGCTATCTCGATTTGCGGAGGCAGAAACCGCACCGCAATATCGCGCTGCGGCATCGCGTGGTGTTCGAAATTCGCAAAGTGCTCGACGATTTGGGTTTCTACGAAATCGAGACGCCGATGCTGACGCGTTCGACTCCCGAGGGCGCGCGCGATTATCTGGTGCCCAGCCGAATTCATCACGGGCAGTTTTACGCGTTGCCGCAATCGCCGCAAATCTTCAAGCAGATTCTGATGATCAGCGGGATGGACCGCTATTTTCAGATCGTGCGCTGCTTTCGCGACGAGGATTTGCGCGCCGACCGTCAGCCGGAATTCACGCAGCTCGACTTGGAAATGTCGTTTCCGCGCCAGCAGGACATTTTCGAAGTGATTGAACGTGTGATGGAGCGCGCGATCGGCGTGATTGGCGCGCCGGTTCGGCGTCCGTTCCGCCACATGCAATACAAAGATGCGATCCGGCGGTACGGCTCCGACAAGCCGGACCTGCGCTTCGCCATGGAATTGCAGGACGTGACCAAATTCTTCGAGCCGGCGCGCGAGACGTTTGGCTTCGAAGGGAATGTGTACGCGCTGGTCGCGCCGGGGGCGGGTGCGTGGTCGCGCAAGCAGCTTGACGAGCTGGCCGAGTTGGGCAAAGGCGCCGGAGCGAAAGCGATTTATACAATCAAGGTGACACCGGAGGGAGTCACGTCGTCGCTCGATAAAACTTTGGGCGCGGACGCGGTGAAAAACCTGGCGAAGAGTCTGGGAGCCAAACGCGGCGATTTGATTGTCGCGCTGGCGGCGAAAGAGCAAATTCCCGGCACGGATTCGGCGGCGCTGGTCGCGGGGCAAGTGCGTCTGCGGCTTGCCGAACAGTTAGGTTTGGCTAACAAAGACCGCTGGGAATTTTTGTGGGTCACGGGCTTTCCGCTTTTCGAATGGAGCGAAACGGACAAGCAGTGGGTCAGTGCGCAGCATCCGTTCACGGGGATTGTCGAGGAGGACTTGGAGAAACTCGAAAGCGCGCCGGGCGAAGTGCGCTCGAAGGGCTACGATTTGGTGCTGAATGGGGTGGAGCTTGGCTCGGGCAGCATTCGAATTCACCGCCAGGATGTGCAGGCGCGCGTGTTCAAGGCGCTGGGGCTTTCCGACGAGACGGCGCGGCAACGATTCGGATTTTTTCTCGACGCGCTGACGTATGGCACTCCGCCGCATGGCGGAATCGCGCTGGGAATCGATCGCATGGTGGCGCTGTTCGCGGGCGAAAAATCGATTCGCGAAGTGATCGCATTCCCGAAGACCACCGCGGCGCAGGATTTGATGGCCGAGTCGCCGAGCAACGTTGATGACGACCAGCTCGACCAATTGGGGATCCAGGTCAAGCCCAAGGAAAAGCCAACCGCGTCCGGCGCATGAAGAGTAGGAACTTGGCTTACCGGCTCTTGGAGGAGTAAATCAGCGATGTTTTGGTTTGACTTCTTAGGGTTTCCATCTGGTGGACTTCCAGAGAAAGATGTGGCCCGCAGATACCTCGCGACCGCGATCATCGCCGCCCTAGTGGTAGGAGCATTCTTAGTTTCGTGGTGGGCGTTCCTGCATTGGGACATAGTAGGCGCCACGATCGCTTGCATCGTATCTGTTGTAATTGCATTCATTGTTGCGCTTTGGGCGGTTGGGCGGATTCTTCCGCCCAAGATTCGTTCAGAGCGCTGAATCTAGGAAATGTCGCGCATACGCATATTGCCGGAGAATGTGGCGAACAAAATTGCGGCGGGGGAGGTTGTCGAGCGGCCTGCGTCGGTTGTGAAGGAGCTGGTGGAGAATTCGCTGGACGCGGGCGCGAAATCGGTGCGCGTGGAAGTGGAGTCGGGCGGGAAGCGGCTGATTCGCGTGACGGACGATGGTTCCGGCATGCCGCACGACGACGCGCTGCTGGCGTTTGAACGCCACGCGACTTCCAAACTTCGTACCGCGGATGATTTGCTCTCGATTGCGACGTTGGGATTTCGCGGCGAAGCGCTGCCTTCGATTGCAGCGGTGTCGCGGCTGACGCTTGAAACGCGCGCGGCGGAAGAAGAGCAGGGAACACGTATTGAATTTGCGGGCGGAAAATTAACTGGCGTGAAGCCCGCGGGCGCGCCCGTGGGGACAGCGATCAGCATCGCGGATCTTTTTTACTGCGTGCCGGCGCGGCGAAAATTCCTGAAATCCGAAACGACAGAATTGGGCCACATCGCGTCCCTGGTGACGCATTACGCGCTCGCGCATCCCGACAAGCATTTTTTGCTGAAGACTCCCACGCAGGAAATTCTGAACGCGACGCCGGTCGAGACGATGGCGGAGCGGCTCTATCAAGTTTTCGGGCGGCAGGCTGCGGCGGAAATGGTGGAGATGCAGCCCGCGGAAGCGCCGATTCGCGCGGCAATCACCGAGCCGGAAATGGAGGCGGGCGAAGAAGCGTCGCGGATTCGCGTGTCGGGATTCGTTTCGCGTCCCGAAGTGCAGCGGACGAATCGCAACGGAATTTATATTTTCGTGAACCGGCGGCTGATTCGCGACCGGCTGGTGCTGCACGCCATCGGCGAAGCGTATCGCAACATTTTGCCGGCGGGCGCGTTTGCGGCGGTGCTGCTGTTTATTGATTTGCCGTGCGCGGAGGTCGATGTGAACGTGCATCCGGCGAAAGTGGAAGTGCGCTTCCGGCATTCGCAAGTGGTGCACGATTTTGTGCGCGACGCGATTCGCATGGCGCTCGCGAATGCGCGGCCGGTGCCGAGCTTCCCCGCGGGCGCGGCTTCGGCAACTTCCACGGCAGCAGCTGGTGCGGGTGCGGCGAGTTTTTCGCCGAGCGTCACTGAAAACAATCCGGCGGGAGCGGGAGGTTTTGCCGGGCCACCGCGGGCGATTATTCCCAATGAAGTGATGTCGCGGGCGTCCGTCGACACAGTGCCCGGCGAGTTCGAATTAACGGGCGCGCCGGAGCGTCCGATTCCGCAGCGGCTGAATTTCGAAACCATGGAGGAAATTATTTTGCCGCGCGGCGTGGTGGCTTCCGCGGACGCTTGCCGCGAGCCGGCGGTGAGCGAATCGGAATCGGCGGGCGCGTTGCCAGGGCCGCAAAGCATCGGCGATTTGAAGCCGCTCGGGCAAATCAGCGCGAGCTATATTGTCGCGGTGAACGGGCAAGGGCTGTGGATAGTCGACCAGCACGTGGCGCACGAGCGCGTGTTGTTCGAGAAGCATCTGGCAGCGAGGCGCGCGGGAGAATTGGGCGGGCAGCGATTGTTGATGCCAATTGTGGTGGAGTTGGCGCCGCATCAAATCGTGATTTTCGAGCAGATCGAAAAAGAATTGCGCGCGAATGGGTTCGAGGCGGAGCGGATGGGGCCGCGGAGCGTCGCGATTGCTGCGGCTCCGGCGGGAATTGCGAGCGGGAATGCGGAGAAGCTGCTCGCGGAAATTCTCGATGGCGTGGCGCGGGAATCGCAGGCGATTTCGCTCGATTCGCTGCAATCGCGAATTGCGGCGTCCACGGCGTGCCAGGCTGCGATCAAGGTGAACATGCCGCTCGATCAGACGAAGATGGAATGGCTGCTCGCGGAATTGGCAAAGACGGAGTATCCGATGAGCTGCCCTCATGGCAGGCCCGTAGTGCTGCGATATTCGGTGCGCGAAATCGAGCGGGCGTTCAAGCGAATTTGAGCGAAACGATGTCAGCGAAACAGCTTGAACTTGTAGTGGGATTCGTTTGTATCGCGTGCGGTGCATGTTATGCGATTCTCTATCACACCACCGTTTCCCGCGTGAATCGAAAGCTGCCTTCTGGTGAAAGAATAAGTCGCGGTTGGATCGCAGCATCGCTGCGCGGTCGGGTTGCAGGCGAATATCGGAAACTGTTCCCGAAGGGAAACGCACTTGTGCTCGGACGGTTCGCCAGGTCGGCTTTTTTGGTATCTTTTTTTGTTTGGGTTCTAGTTCGAGCCTGGGAATATTGGGCAGGGCGCTGATTGAATGAGGAAGCTGGTGATTGCCATTGATGGGCCGGTGGGGTCGGGGAAGAGCACGGCGGCGCGGCGCGTTGCCGAACTTCTGGGGTACACGTACATCGACACGGGCGCAATGTACCGCGCGGTGGCGTTGAAGGCGCTGCGGCGGAAAATTTCGCTGGGTGCGACGGATGAACTTGTGGCGTTGGCGGGCGCGGCGCGAATCGATTTGCGCGCGCAGGATGGCGGGCAAAGCGTACTGCTCGATGGCGAGGATGTGACGAAGGAGATTCGCACGCCGGAAGTTTCGCAAGCGTCCTCGAAAATCGCGGTCATCGACGGCGTCAGACGCGTGCTTGTCGCCGAGCAACGGCGCGCAGGCGCAAAGGGCGGCGTGGTGATGGAAGGGCGCGACATCGGCAGCGTGGTTTTTCCCGATGCGGGATTGAAAATTTTCCTGACGGCTTCCGATGAAATTCGGGCGCGGCGGCGCTGGCTGGAGCATCAGCAAAAAGGCGACGCCATCGATTTGGCGCGCACCCTGGAGGAAATTCGCGAGCGCGACCGGCGCGACGCTGGGCGCGAGCATTCGCCACTGGTGCGCGCGGAAGGAGCTGTGCTTGTCGACAACACTGCGATGGAGGCGGAAGAAGTGGCGCGGCTCATCGCCATGCTGGCGCGCGAAGTCGCAGCGAACCCAGACGGGCAGGCCGTCGGTTAGATTCCCGGTGAAGCCCCTGGCGCGCGAGTCCA
>DASYYI010000031.1:0-11793 GCA_035933995.1 Candidatus Acidiferrales bacterium
TTGAAATCGAGCGCCACGGGGCGCAATTTCACTTCCGCATCGACGGCCGCGTCGTGGCCGCTGACGTAAAGCAAATCCAGCCCGAAGTGTATTCCGTATTAATCGATGGCGAAGCCTTTGAAGCGCGCATCGATTGCGGCAGGAGCGGGCTGCGCGTTCAGATTGACGGCAGGGAATTTCCCATCGCAATCGCCGATCCGCGGCAGTGGCGGCGCGACCGCAACCAAATTGCCGCGGTGGAAGGACATCAGCAAATCATTTCGTCAATGCCGGGGAAAGTAGTGCGCGTGATGGTGCGCACCGGCGACGCGGTGGAAGCGGGACAAGGATTGCTGGTGGTGGAGGCGATGAAAATGCAGAACGAAATCAAATCGCCGAAAGCCGGCAAGATCGAACGCATCGCCGCGCAAGAGGGACAAACCGTCAATGCAGGGGAAGTTCTCGCCGTGATCGTGTGAGCAAAAGCAGTTCTAAAAAATCAGCCCAAAAAAATCATGACCCAGGAAATTGTTATTTTTCCGTGGTGTCGTCCGCCGGAAGCTTGCCCGCGGATTCCACCACTTCCTTCGCAAGATAATTCGTGACGTGGGCTTGATCGCGCGCGGTATTCAAATAAGCGGCGCGCAGCAGTTGTTCGCGGCGATTTTGCAGCGTGGAGCGGATCGTTTGCTGCACTTGAGGATCGGAAAGTTGCCGCTGCCCCGCGGGCTCGCGCGCAATCAGTTTCAGGATGTGAATGCCGTCCTTCAGCTCGACGGGCTTGCTCACCTGTCCTGGCTGAAGGTTGAGCACGGCGTTCTTCAGCGCCGGATCGGTCTGATTCAGGGAAGACTCCGGAATAAATCCAAGGTCACCGCCGTTGGCGCCGTTGGAGTCCTCGGAATAATCCATGGCGAGCTGCGCGAAATCCGCGCCGGAGGCAAGCTTCGATTCGAGCATGGTAACTTTCGCCTTTGCCTCGGCGGGAGTTTTCGCGTCGTCGCTCTTGCGATTATGAATGGCCGGATCGGGGTGTGGCGTCACGACAATTTGCGCCACGTGATACTGCGGCTCGGCCACGCTGAACTGCGCCCGGTTCTGGTTGTAAAACCCGGTGACATCGGCGTCGGTGATGGTGATTTTCGAAACCACTTCGCGATTGAGCAATTTCTGAATCGAGAGTTCGCGGCGAATTTCCTTTTTCAGATCGTCGACCGTTAATCCGTTTTCCTGAAGCTTCTTTTGGAAGTCATCCTCGGTGAACGCGGCCTTCGATTCGTTGAATTTATTTTCGACTTCGCCGTCGGTGGCGACCAGGTTCGCAGCTTTTGCGCGCTGAAAGAGAATTTCATTATTGACGAGCTGGTCGAGAATGCTCAGCTTGAGCGAAAGCGCTTCATCATGGGAAGCGGGCGCGCCCTGAGACTGCTCGCGGCTGTGGAAATATTTCTCCACTTCGCTGCGATCGATTGGTGTTCCATTCACCTCGGCCCAGACATTCGCGCTGGGCGCCTGCTGGTTCCGGCACGAGCTGGCCAGAGCGCAGGCCGCCAGGGCCGCGAGAAGCGTCATTTTTTTCAGCAACGTGGAGCTCCTTCGAGAGACGTGATGGGCGAGCAGTTCAGGCGGCCTTTCGGACACGGCCGGCGCGGATGCAGGCGGTGCAAACGCGTACGTGTTTTCGCGCGCCATCCACAACGGCCTTGACGCGCCGCAGATTCGGATTCCACCGCCGCCGCCGCAGGTTATTGGCGTGGCTGATTGTGTTGCCAAAACTCGGTTTCTTGCCGCAGATTTCGCAAACGAGTGCCATTGTTTCTCCGGTTCATTCCGTAAAATGATGCCGTCCATCCTATCAGAGATTCGCCGCGCCCGAAAGCAGGCGAATTTCATCGAGTCTCGTGCGGCGCTACTTTTCTCGTTTCTGACCGGTCTCTCCACCAGCCGCGAGCTCAGAAGCCACTGGCCGTGCCACTGACGCGAGACAAGCGGACCGCGGCCGGTGGCGGAGTGTGCACATTGACACCGGGCTGTTCGCAAGAGGACATTTCTGCGATACTCTGCTCTGGGGTCATCGTGGCGTGCCATCAAGGGCGCGCTGCATCTAACTGCAATTCTCGCTCTCCATTCTTTGGAGGAGGACGCTATGAACAAAATCGCATTCATTCTGATGTTTGCTCTATTAACGCCGTTCGCGGCACAGGCACAGGCGAGGAAATTCAAGGCATTCGCCGGCTACTCGTTCCAGCGCGTCGAGGGCTTTCCGTCAAACGCGAACATGAGCGGATGGGAAGCCGCGCTGACGTACAAATTCAGTCCGTATTTGGGGCTGACAGCCGACGCGAGCGCGCAATATGGAACGCTTACCGGTTCGCGCATCAATTACCACAACATTCTCGTGGGTCCTGAAGTGTCGCTCCCCCGGAAAATCTCTCCGTTCGTGCATGTGCTTTTGGGCGATGGAAGGTCGAGTGTCTTCGGCGTGACCAGCAAGACGTTCGCGGTGGCAATCGGCGGCGGCGTGGATTATCGCGTGACCGACCTGATTTCGATCCGCATGGCTCAGTTCGATGTGATCACCGGCGCGACAAAGCAAACATCCAGCGACGGGCGGTTCTCCGCCGGGATTGTGTTCCACTTCTGACGCGCGCCGGGCGCAAAAAATCCCCGTTCCGCACGAGTGCAATTCCGCCCGCGCAGGCTGGAGGAAAGTTCACACCTTTGCGCGATGTGAGGTTTCCTTATCGGACGGCGGTGTTGCCGCCGGAGGCTGCGCGGGTCCTGCACCAGAGCCGCTTCGCTGAATCGCAGCAGCAATTTCCTCGAGATCCTCCGCGTTAAATTGCAGACTCGCCGCGCCGATCCACGCATCCACCTGCTCCGGCTGACGCGCGCCCACGATGGCGCCGGTGACGCCGGGCCACGCGAGTATCCACGCCACGGCCACCGCGGAGACGGAGACGCCATACCGTTGCGCGAGGGGGCGCAGGGAATCACGCAGCGCGAGATTGTTTTTCAGATTCGGCCGCTGAAATTCGGCGGCATTGCGGCGCCAGTCGTCTTTCGGCATTTTTGCGACGCGCTCGGCAGTGAATGTATCGGTCAACAGACCCGACTGCATGGGGCTGTAACAAATCACGCCGGTGTGGTGGCTTGCACACCAGGGAATATTGCTTTCCGCGGCGGCGCGATTGATAAGCGAAAACGGCGGCTGCAGCGAGTCAACGTGGCGGGTTGATTCGCAGCGCTGCATCAACTTCGCGTCGAAATTGGAAACGCCCGCCGCGCGTACTTTTCCCTCGCGTACGAGCTGCGACATCGTGCCCCAGGAATCCTCGATGGGTACGCCACTTTCATCCGGCCAGTGAAATTGGTAGAGGTCAATACGCTCGACGCCGAGCCGGCGGAGGGAAGCTTCGCACTCTTCGCGGATGGATTCAGGCTTGAGCCTGCGCTTGCCCGGGACCATGCGGTTCTTTGGGTCCCACACGACGCCGCACTTGGTGAACACGAGCGGCCGCTCCGAGAGCGAGAGCTCGTGCAACAGTTTGCCGACAAGCTCTTCGGAATGCCCCAGCCCGTAAACGGCGGCAGTGTCGATCCAGTTGATGCCAAGCTCGAGAGCATGGCGCATGGTCGAGAGCGATGCCGCGTCGTCCTGCGGACCCCACGCGAATGCCCAGTCCCCGCCTCCCATGGCCCACGTGCCGAAGCCGACCGTGGTGACTTCCATTCCGCTCGAGCCCAATTTACGTTTCGGCAAATTCATTTTTCGCCTCCGCATGTCCAACATTGCGTTTTACAAATGGCTCCGTATGACGGCCGCAAATATTATGACGCGATTTTTTGACGATGGCCGCATTTTTTGCGCCGCGCGACAGAGTTGAGCGCGAGCTGCGAGGAAACGTGAGGCCGAGGCTTCACGTCTTGTAGCCGGGCGCAGGTCCGCGGGTATATACTCGCGCGTTCCGCATTCGTGTTTCCCAAGGAGAATTGCAAACGTGAGCCATCTTCGGCGTTTCGCTTATTTTTTTGCGGCAAGTGTCATTGGGCTGATGATTTTCGGCGCGGTTGCGCCTCGCCGTGCGAGCGCGCAGCAAATTAACGAAAATCTTTACAGCGGCATGCATTGGCGGCTGATTGGGCCGTTCCGCGGAGGCCGCGCTGTTGCCGTCACTGGTGTGCCAGGCCAGCCGGACGTTTTTTACTTTGGCGCGGTCGGCGGCGGCGTGTGGAAGTCGACGAATGCTGGACTGACATGGAAGCCGGTATTTGATGCGGAGCATATCGCTTCGATTGGGGCGATAGCAGTGGCGCCTTCAGAGCCGAATGTGATTTACGTCGGCTCCGGCGAACCCGACATGCGCTCGGATATTTCCTATGGCAACGGAATGTACAAATCGACGGACGCCGGCGCGACTTGGAAGCACATTGGCCTGGAAGATACGCGGCAGATTGGCTCGATACTTGTTGATCCGCGCGATCCCAATCTCGTTTACGTTGCGGCGATGGGACATTCTTACGGGCCGAACGTCGAGCGCGGTGTCTTCCGTTCGACGGATGGCGGCGCGACGTGGAAGAAAATTCTGTTTAAGGACGAAAATACGGGCGCGATTGATTTGGCGTTCGATCCGCAAAACACAAAAACCATTTACGCCGCGCTGTGGCAAACGCGCCGCCCGCCCTGGAACGTTTATCCACCCTCGAACGGTCCCGGCAGCGGCCTTTACAAATCCACTGACGGCGGCGACAACTGGACGCAGCTTACGAATGGCCTGCCCACCGAAGGCCTCGGCCGCATAGGCGTCGCCGTCGCGCCGAGCAATTCGAATCGCGTCTACGCTATCGTCGACGCAAAAAATGGCGGCCTCTACCGCTCGGATGACGCAGGCCAGACGTGGAAGCTCGCGGACAACGAGGCGCGCATCTGGGGCCGCGGATGGTATTTCGGCGGCGTCACCGTGGACACGAAAAATTCCGATGTGCTTTACGTGATGAATACTTCGACGTACCGCTCGACGGACGGCGGCCAGAGTTTCACGGCTATTAAAGGCGCGCCGGGCGGCGACGATTATCACACGCTGTGGATCGAGCCGAATGATCCCGAACGAATGATTCTGGGCAGCGATCAGGGCGTGGTGGTCAGCGTGGACGGCGCGCAGTCGTGGAGTTCCTGGTACAACCAGCCAACCGCGCAGTTTTATCATGTCGCCACCGACAACCGGTTTCCGTATTGGGTTTACGGCGCGCAGCAGGACAGCGGCGCGGCGGGCACCACCAGTCACAGCCGGCATCGCGGCATCAGTTCGCGCGACTGGCTGCCCTTGGGAGTGGGAGGCGAGAACGGTTACATCGCGCCGGATCCGCTTCACACCGGAATTCTTTTCGGTGGCACGGTGTCGCGCGAAAATGTTTTCACGGGAGCGACCGCGCAAGTTACCCCGTCGCTCGCGCATCCCGGCGATTATCGGCACACTTGGACGCAGCCGCTCGTTTTTTCGCCTGCCGATCCGCACGCTCTTTATTTCGGCGCGCAAGTCCTGTTCAAAACCACTGACGGCGCCCAGACCTGGCAAATCATCAGCCCTGACTTAACACGCGCCGCGCCCGGAGTCCCGCCGAATCTGGATCCGACGACAGCGAAGGACCAGGACGGCAATGGCGAGCACGGTCTCATCTACACGATTTCACCTTCGCCGATGGCCGCGGACGAAATTTGGATAGGCACCGACGACGGCAACATTCAGATGACGCGCGACAGCGGCAAGAACTGGCAGAACGTTACGCCGCCCAATCTCACGCCGTGGAGCAAAGTGACCTTCGTCGAGGCTTCGCACTTCGATCAGAACGAAGCGTACGCGGCTGTCGATCGTCATCGCCTCGACGACATCAAGCCGTATATTTACAAAACGCAAGACGCCGGAAAAACGTGGCAGCCAATCACCACGGGAATTCCCGACGGCAGTTACGTCAACGTGATTCGCGAGGATCCGGCGCGGCGCGGGCTGCTCTACGCGGGGACGGAGAGGGGTGTGTTTGTCTCGTTCAACGACGGCGGGCAGTGGGAGCCGCTGCAATTGAATTTGCCAACCACGCCGATTCGCGACTTGGTCATTCATGGCGCCGATCTGGTGGCGGCGACGCACGGACGTTCTTTCTGGATTCTCGATGACGTCACGCCGCTGCGCGAAGCGTCGGAGCGAGTCGAGAATTCTCCGGCGTACCTCTTCAAACCAGAAATCGCCTGGCGCGTGCATCCCGGCTCCGATGAAGGCACGCCTCTTCCTGCGGAGATTCCGGCGGGAGAAAATCCTCCGGACGGCGCGTCGATTGACTACTATCTGAAAACAGCTTTCGCGGGTCCGGTGACACTCGAAGTTTTCGACAGCAGCGGCAAACTGGTTCGCCGCTATTCCAGCGCCGAACGCATCCCGCCCATCAACCCTAAGCAGCTCGATATTCCCGCAGCCTGGGTGCATTCGCCGGAGCCGTTATCGGCTGCTGCGGGCATGCATCGCTTCGTTTGGGATTTGCATTATCCCGGCGCAGGCGGCGGACGGCGCGGCGGACTGGCCGCGTTGGCTGCGATGTTCGGCTTCGGCGGCGGGCCGTGGGCGGTTCCCGGAGATTACACCGTGAAATTGACCGCGGGCGGGCAAAGCTATTCGCAGCCGCTGACGGTGAAAATGGATCCGCGAGTGAAAGTGTCGCAGACGGATCTGCAGAAGCAGTTCGATCTGGCGCAGCAGGTGCTGGCCCGGACGGCGGAAGTGAACGCAGCGGCTCAGCAAGCAGCGGCACTGCAAAAGCGCTTGCAGGAAATCGCGCCGCGCGTTGCGTCGCCCAAGGAGAAGAAGCTTGCCGATACGGTGGACGAACTCGACAAACGAGTGAGCGCTCTTCTAGGCAAGCCTCCCGCCGGAGAATTGGGCGGCACGCCGGAGCCGACAGACCGCACGACTCTGCGATATGTTTCCGGCGCACTGGGGCAGGTGGAACGCGTGGTCGAAAGCGACGATGCCGCTCCGTCACCCGACGCCTCCTCCGCTTTTGCGCAGGACGACCAGATCGCGCAAGCGGCGCTGCAAAAATGGGAAGCGATTGTCTCCACCGATTTGCCCGCGCTGAATAAGGAACTGCACCGCGCAAAAATCGCGCCCATCGAGCTAGGCATGCAGCGCCCCGCCGCCGCGGAAAACTAAGGCGTCGGAGACCAGGCTCGTCGGAAGACTCCGTGATATCGCTGGAGGCGATTCCGCATCGCGGGCTTTCGTCGCCCCTTAATAAGTGTCATCCCGAACCCGGTCGCCCGCTCTTGGCGAACGGGGTGAGGGATCTGCTTTTCCGCGACGACGTGCGGCACTCGCAAACGAGCCCTGTATCGCCAACGGAGACGGATAAGGATGAAACGCTACGGATGGATTTTGCTCGCTGTTTGCCTTACTGGCTTCGAGGTCTGGGTTGTATTTTTGCAATCTGGGCCCATGAACTTTGCGAACAACCCTATTCTCTTTCCTTTGATCCTTGTGGCCTTTACAGCCTCAGGCCTCGGAGGATGGTGGATGTTGTTCAAGATTGTTCGCCACGAGAAGCATATCTTCCCCCTAATCCTCGTGCCCCTATTAGTCCCGAATTCGTTCTTGTGGTACTACTTTGAAAGGATCACGCCGGGTGCCCCATCCTGAGCGACGTTTGCGAAGGGTGGGGTTTTTCGCTTCTCGCTTTGCCCTTGGCATTTTGGCGGGTGGCGCAGACTAACCTGCTTTTGAGGGTGCCCCATGCTCGTTTTGTGAGCGCGGGGCTTTTTGTTGGTACGCTCTAGTCCACGACGCCAAACACCACAGCCACGTCATCTAGCGCCGCGCCCAACATCGTGCTAACGTTCTCAGAGCGAAGATTCGATGCGCGCGCCATACAACAGTCCAAAAGCCACCTCAAAATTCCCAAAAACTCCCCGAAAACGCCAAACCTTGATCGGTAATGACATTCACAGTGCCGCAAGCGCAACTACTTTAAAACGAGCTACTTCCATTTTCTTGATCGGTAATGAATTCATTTGCAACGTGCGGCTTTCCAGCCCATTTTCGTCCACGCGCCCTCCGCGCCGAATCCATCGCCGCTTGCACTCCGTATTGACCCAGGGAAGCGGCGAGAACTAGAATGGAGTTCCTCCAGCCCGAGAGAGCGGGGTTTTTCCCGTGACAAAGGATTCCGCGATGGCCAGAGTCACCGAAATAAATGTGAACGGAACGCGGCACGCGATAGACGTGGATGGCGAAGCCACTTTATTAAGCGTGTTGCGCGATCAACTTGATTTGACCGGCACGAAATACG
This sequence comes from Candidatus Acidiferrales bacterium, assembly GCA_035933995.1. Classification (GTDB taxonomy): domain Bacteria; phylum Acidobacteriota; class Terriglobia; order Acidiferrales; family UBA7541; genus DAHUXN01. The sequence continues at coordinate 8,314 of DASYYI010000031.1, forward strand.
GATGCGGCGAAGGCCAGTGCGCCGCGTGCACGGTGCTGATTGACGGCAACCCGCGGCACTCCTGCCAAACGAAAGTAGGCGCGGTTGGCCAGCGGCAAATCACCACCATCGAAGGCCTCGAAAAAAATGGCCAGCTTCATCCCGTTCAGCAGGCGTTCATCGATGTGGACGCGATGCAATGCGCGTACTGCACTTCTGGGATGATTCTTGGCGGCGTCGCGCTGCTCAAGAGCAATCCTCACCCGAGCGAAGCGGAAATTGTCGAATACATGAACGGGCACATCTGCCGCTGCGGCGTGTATCAACGCATTGGTGAAGCAATCTCCCTTGCTGCAACGCGCATGAAAGGAAGTGCCGCATGAGCGCGACGCGAGAAACAAAAATTGTTCTCGAACCCGAACGCTACGAATTTCGCGCGACGCCGATGCATTTGTTCGCGATGGATCGTCGCGACTTCATGAAAGCGATTGGCGGCGGCATCGCCATTTTGCTGGTGGCGAAGGAAGCGCTGGCGCTGCAGGAATCCGGACGCCGCACCGGAATGCGCGAAGACATGCCGCGCGAAATCAACGCCTGGCTGCACATTGCGCAGGACGGAAGCATCACTGTCTTCACGGGAAAAGTTGAAATCGGGCAGAATGTCCGGACTTCACTCGCGCAAACGGTTGCCGACGAGTTGCACGTCGAGCTCGACTCGATTGCGATGGTGATGGGCGACACGCAATTGACGCCGTTTGATATGGGGACGTTTGGCAGCCGCACCACTCCGCAGATGGGAACGCAACTTCGCAAAGTCGCGTGGGCGGCGCGCGATGTTTTGACGGGTTTGGCAGCGAAGCGATGGAACGTGGACGCGGGGCAGCTTGTCGCCGAAAACGGGAAAATTTCCGAGCGTTCTGGCAGCCGTTCCATCACTTACGCGGAACTGGCGCAAGGCCAGTCGCTCGCGCAGATGATGCCCGCCGAGGATCCCGTCACGCCCGCGACAGAATGGAAAATCGCGGGGCAGCCGGTTCGGAAAATTGGCGCGCGCGATTTTGTCACCGGACGTCACAAGTACACGCCGGATCTGAAACGCCCGGGGATGCTTTACGGGAAAGTTGTGCGTCCCAGCGCGTTTGACGCAACGCTGGTTTCCGTGGACGTGAGCGCGGCAAAAGCGATGCCCAGCGTCACGGTAGTTCATGACGGCGATTTCATCGGCGTCGCTGCTGCGGATGAATTGACCGCCGAGCGCGCGGCCGCCGCGATCAAAGCGGAATGGAAAACCACGCCGCAAATCTCCAACAAAGAGCTGTTTGAATTTTTGAAGAAGAACGCCGACCAGAATCCGGCGGAGGAAAATCGCTACCGTCAAACAAAAGGCTCGATGAGCGACGGATTATTCGCTGCGTCGCATCGCCTGGAAGCCGAGTATCACATTTCTTACATTGCGCATTGTCCGCTGGAGCCGCGCGCGGCGCTCGCCGAATGGAAAGACGGGAAGTTGACTGTGTGGACCGGAACGCAGCGGCCCTTCGCCGTCCGCGAAGAACTGGCGCAGGCGTTTCATATTTCCAATGACAATGTTCGCGTGATGGTTCCGGACACGGGCGCGGCGTACGGCGGAAAGCACACGGGCGAATGCGCAGTGGAAGCAGCGCGTCTGGCGCAAGGCGCGGGGAAGCCCGTGCATCTGCTGTGGACGCGCGAAGAGGAATTCACGTGGGCGTATTTCCGTCCCGCGGGCGTGATTGAAATCAAGAGCGGCGTGAGCTCGAACGGCATGCTGACGGCGTGGGAATTTCACAATTACAATTCCGGCGCGGCTGCGATTGCGACGATGTACGAAGTGCCGAACCAAGTCACCGAATTTCATCCCGTGAAGTCGCCCCTGCGGCAGGGATCGTACCGTTCGCTTGCGGCGGCGGCGAATCACTTCGCGCGCGAGTCGCACATGGACGAATGCGCGCACGCCGCGGGGATGGACCCGCTCGAATTCCGCATGAAGAATTTGCAGGAGCCGCGTTTGCGCGCCGTTTACGAAGCGGCCGCGAAAAAATTTGGCTGGCAGAATCGCAAAGCCGCAGCGGGACGCGGCTTCGGCATCGCGGGCGGAATCGACAAGGGCGGGCACATCGCCACGTGCGCGGAAGTGGCCGTGGATCGCGCGACCGGCGAAGTGCACATTGTGCACGTGGTACAGGCGTTTGAGTGCGGCGCGATTGTGAATCCCGAGGGCCTGGAGAACTCGATTTCCGGCGCAATCACGATGGGCGTCGGCGGCGCGTTAGATGAAGCCATCGAGTTCGACAATGGCCGCATTCTGAATCCGCGATTCTCGCAATACCATGTGGGCCGCTTCAAGGATGAGCCGAAAATCGAAGTGGTTCTCGTCGACCGCAAGGATCTGCCGTCGGCAGGCGCGGGCGAAACGCCCATCGTGGGACTTGCCCCCGCCGTCGGCAACGCCATCTTCAACGCCACGGGCATGCGCATCCGCACCATGCCGATGCTGCCCGGCGGCAAACTGCCTCAGCCTACCTGAGCTTGCTTGAGGTATCCGCACGAATTCCGGCTGAGGCGCTGCGATGAAATATTCTCTAGGGCGTTACGTTTATGGCCTGGCGACGTGTGGTTCCGGTATCTGTGCCCTGGTGTGGCATAACTACGACGCGCTTGCAGCAGTTCCTCACCGCGGGATTCTCATCTACATCCTCGCCATCATCGAAATCCTTGGAGGCGTAGCCGTTCTATGGCCGAGAACGGTCCGAGCCGGTGCTGTGGCACTGGGTGCAATCTACCTCTTCTTCGCCTTGCTGGGAGTACCGCTCATCATTAAGCATCCGCTCGTCTACAATAACTTTGGCAACTTCTTCGAACAATTCTCATATGTCTCGGGCGCCCTGACCCTGTATGCGTCTTCCGGTCCAATCTCTACGGCTCGAATGTCAAGATTGGCTCAGTTCGGGTACTACTCGTTCGGCATTTGTGTTGTCTCGTTCGCACTGGAACAGCTTTTCTATCTCTCCGCAACAGCGAGTCTTGTTCCCAAATGGATTCCGCCTGGACAAATGTTCTGGGCGATCGCAACCACTGCCGCGTTTGCGCTTGCCGCTATCGCTCTACTCACGGGGGTCATGGCTCGGCTCGCGTCTCGATTGAACACGGCGATGCTCGTGGGTTTCTTATTGCTGGTATGGCTGCCGGCGCTCTTCGCCAATCCCCATAGTTTTGAGAACTGGTCCGAAGGTTTGGAGACTCTTGCGATCTCCGCGTCGGCGTGGATTGTCGCGGACTTTCTCAGCCACCGTCGCGCAACCGAGTCTGCACACGCGAGTCTGGGTTAATGGCGTTCGTTCTCTGCGTCATCCGCGTTAAGGCGTATTTTCGTCAAATCGTCCGGTGAATCCGGGTTAAGCTGGCTGCGGCAGTTTCCTTCCGCTTGTTTCTACTTCGAGGTTGATTTCGCCTGCAACTCTTTCCATTTCGCGAGCATGG
>DASYYI010000273.1:0-2755 GCA_035933995.1 Candidatus Acidiferrales bacterium
CGCCGACACCTCTTCGGGCTCCGAGCAGCCTGTTTCACAGATTCCCGCTCAACTCGTCGCGCTCACTGGCATTCGCAATCCTGAAGTGCATTTTTCCTCTCTGAAACCGCAGGCCGGGCCATTCCCGATCATCTACGAAGCCTTCCACTATTACGCATTGCCCAATGATCACGACCTGGCGTGCACGGTCATCAAAGCGCTCGGCGATAAATTCGACTTCCTCCCCTACTACTCCGACTTCCGCGTCGACAATCAGGAAGCAGGCACTCCCAGCAACGGCCCTCTGGGATCCACTGGCCCCGCCGTCACGGGAATTGGCGCAGAGCAGCGCGGCCTCGCATCCTACTGTTCAGCGGGCCGGTTTCAGTGGGGCTTCATTCAGCCCGTGTACTCCGGCTCCATCCAGATGCAGGAATACCCGCCCCCGGACGCGCCCATCGGGAACGATCGCGACATCACGTTCTATGAAAAGCAGCTCGCCGAAATTTCGCAGAACGGCAAGATGCCTCCCTACATGTACGCAATGTCGCAGATCGGCCACGAAATGGGTCATCGCTGGGCCGCGTTCGTTTCGGCGAAGGTGGGAGGCGAGACGATTCCGCTCGGTCCCACGCATTGGGCGATGGGTCTGCAGGCGCGCGTGCCGTTTCCGTATGTGCGGCCGACGGAAGCATCCATCATGGGTGGAGGCGTTTGGCAGGACAACTTTGATGGCACGTACACGCAGCTCGACGACGACTATTACGTGCCAGCGACCGGGTACTCATATCTCGATCTCTACCTGATGGGTCTGATTTCTCCAGCCGAAGTGCCTGACTTTTTCATTCTTCGCAACCTGGATCGCGTCGGCAAAGATGCGAACGGGCATCCAATCTTCAAGGCGACCCGGACTAAGGTGACGATTCAGGACGTCATTGCCGCAGAAGGAGCGCGTTCGCCCGATGTTGATCACTCGCAACGGCGCTTCAACACCGGAATGGTCATTATCGTTCAGCACGGCCTCAAACCGAGTCGCGAACTCATCGAACGTACAAATGGCATTCGCACGCAGTGGATGAAGTATTTCTCCATCGCTACCGGACGCCGCGCCTCCATGACCGCAAACCCAAACTGAGCGGCCAAACCGCAAAATGATAATTCCGGGTGGCGACTCAGATTGACGCAGGTTGGTTAGTTTCGGATTATCCGACTTACCAGAAGTTAAGCCGCATCTGTCTCCTCGTTTACGCTATGATTTCGTTTTTAGGGACTTGAGCAACGGAAGAGGTTCGTAAGTGCGCGGTAGAGGGCATATCCTGACGATGTTTGTTTTCGTCCTGCTCTTAGCAGGATGCAATCATGGTAGGACGCCTTCTGGCTTTCGGGTCGTCCGCGCGGACCGGCGGATTACGGGATCGAGCGCGTACCCGTTGGCTGTCGCTCCGAACCTTGTCGGCACTTATCCGCCCGATACCGACTCGGGCGCAGGGTACTTCTATGACGAGGTGCTCGAATATCGAGTCTGGCTTAACCGCGACAAGGGCGCTGAGCCTCTTAACGGCGATAAAGACTACTTCGTTGCATTCGCTCAATACGAACCTGCAGAGGCATTCTCCAGAAAAACACGGGGGGCAGAGGTACCCATCGCGTTAGTTCGTCAGCTTGAATGGATAGACGAACCCGAACGAGGGCATTTCGTCCCGGAGAGGGGCGAGCGGATTACCGAGTGGCAAGTCCAGTGGTTGCGAAACAATAAGCGGACCGAAGATAGCGTCACAGAGTTCATGAAACATCCAAAAGAAGCCGGTCCGTAATCGAGATGCGCTTGTGGATTTCGAATCGGCAGCAAAAATAATGGCCGTGCCAACGCAAGTGGACGTGTAGCGCAGTACCGGAAAACTGAGCCACTCCATAATTCCGCCGCGCCTTGTCATCCGCGCGCAGCTACGATAGATTAGCCGCCTTCCGAGCGAGGAGTTGCGACGCGCGCATGAGTCCGGCGAGCAAGAGTCACAAGAGCCATCTGAAAGTTTTGTTGCGGCAGGCGGCGATTCAGAAACGCGTGGTAGCGGTGGCGCGCCAAATCAGCCGCGACTTTCGCGGCGAGCGCGTCCACCTGATCGGCGTGCTCAAAGGCGCGTGCATTTTTCTCTCGGACTTGATTCGCGAAATCGATCTCGACACTTCCATCGACTTCATGGCCGTCGCGAGCTACGGCAAAGGCAAGCAATCTTCGGGACAGGTACGCCTTTACAAGGACCTAGACACCAGCATCGAAGGACTGAACGTGATTCTGGTCGAGGACATTCTCGATACGGGACTCACGCTCAGTTATCTTTGCCGCGTGTTGCAGCAGCGCAAGCCGAAGGCGCTGAGAATCGCCGCGCTGCTCGACAAGCCTTCGCGCCGCATTCAAAATATCAAAGCGGACTATGTCGGCTTCACAATTCCAAACGAATTTGTCGTTGGCTACGGTTTGGATTACGATGAGCACTATCGCAATCTGAAAGACGTTTGCATTTTGACTTTGCCGTCGGAATAAAAGTTCCCCGAAAAACGAAATTGTGATGCGCGCCGAAGATATTGCCAAGCTGATTGACCACACGCTGCTGAAACCTGAAGCGACCAGCAACCAAATTCGTGCGCTTTGCGAAGAGGCGGTGCGCTTCGGTTTCGCGTCGGTGTGCATCAATCCGTGCTACGTGCCGCTTGCCGCAGATTTGGTTCGCGGCTCATCCGTGAAAGTCTGCACCGTGGTTGGGTTCCCGCTAGGGGC
>DASYYI010000280.1:0-2796 GCA_035933995.1 Candidatus Acidiferrales bacterium
CCCCCATCGCTGTCACCAGGTCGAACGACACGGGCCGGTCGAGCCATGCGGGATTGGCGAGCGAAGGCGTTCCGCTGCGCAACAGGAACCATGCTCCGCAACCCACCAGCGCCGCAATCGCGAAAATCTTCAGCACCATCAGTGTGCTCTGCACCGTGCTCCCCACCCGGACGCCCAGGCAATTGATAACGGTTAGCGATCCGAGCGCGAGCGTCGCGATCAGTCCTTCGCCCAGGTGAAGCCCCGTGAGTTCGAGAAAGTATTTTGCAAATGTGACGGCCACCGCCGCCATTCCACCCGTCTGAATGACAAGCAGCAACACCCAACCATACAAAAACGCCAGCGCCGGATGATAAGCTTCCCGCAAGTAAGCATATTGACCGCCGACTTTAGGCATTCGCGCGGCCAGCTCCGAGTAGATAAATGCGCCGGCCAAGGCAATCATGCCGCCGATCACCCACGCGCCGAGGATGAGTGTCGCCGTGTGTAATTGGCGCGCCACCACGTACGGGTTGATGAAAATTCCTGAGCCGATGATTCCGCCCATGACAATCATCGTGGCGTCGAACAGGCCTAGCCGTGCCGCAAGTCCGGAAGGCCCGGTTTGTATCGAGACGACGTTCACTTTTTGCGAAGATCTCATAGCGTTCTCAGGCCGCTTTTACATTTGCGTGCGTCTGCCGCCGCCGGAAATCGGCGCTAACTCTATCATTGGTTGGGCCTAAGCCGTGCAAATCGAGGCGAAAACAAAACACGAAGTCCGATGCAATTCTGTGCCGCCGCGGGAAGTGACTGAATGGATACGCAACCCGCGGAAATTTTTCTCCACGGGTGGAAGCAGGGCATCATTCCCGCTAGGGGGCATCCATGGCTTGGGAAAAAATTCTTGGTGGCCGGGGCGCGTCTGCTCCGCCGAGAGAAGTTACTTCAGAAGAATCGGATTCAGCTTCGTCTTCGGTGGAATCGAGCGGCGTTGATCCGAAGCGCGATGCGCGCCGAAGCAAACGCGTCTACATTGCCATGCCGGTGATTGTCAAGGGACAGCAAGGAGCCGAAACATTCGAGGAGAGGGCCTCAACTGAATCGGTAAATGCACACGGGTGCATGATCCGTTTAGCAAAAGTGGTTAACCGCGGCCAGACGCTGACGCTGACCAATATAAAGAGTGAAGAGGCCGTCGAGTGCCGCGTCGTCTATATTGGTCAATCCGAAGGCGGCAAAATTCAAGCCGGAATTGAATTCAACCGCCCTGCCGGATACTTCTGGCATATCGCTTTCCCGCCCGACGATTGGAACGCCGCCGAGCGCAAGAAACCGGCGTTAGAAACCCGTTCAGTCGGCAGGCATCAGTAGTCGGCGCGCAAATCAAGAGCACGTCTGCGCGTAGGCGGAACGACTCAGCCAGCGCGGAAAGGGCCGAGTAACGAGGGCTAGGACGTGCGGGTGTACCGTGGCAGGCGTTCGAAGACGGTCGGAGCCGGACGCATCTCTTTCCCCATCGGATTCGGCCGAATCATCATGTCCACCGCATCTGAGCCGCAGCTACCACAGCGTCCATGGCGGTCCAGGTCCGTCGGAACGCGACAGTCTACGCACCACCAATGCCGCTCAACCCACGCTTGTCCGAGAAGTACGTTTGTGTTTGACATGGCACCATTGTGGGCAAAAGCTTCCAGAAGGTCGATAGGAGCCAAGTCACTTTTTTGGAGGCAAAACTGCGGTACGAAAGTACTAAAACCGGGTAGGCATCCGCCTCCATATCCAGGGGCACTCTGTTCACATGAATGCATTCAAGGCACATCTGGCGATTCGCGGAACTTCTAATATGCATTCTCGGACTCCCGAAGCAATGCTTCCGCGTAGAGTGCTCCGTCCGGCGTGTCCTCATGCTTGAAATACACAAAAACGTCCCCTCGGACGGCAAGATGTTTTGCTCTTTTTGCGATAGCTTCACGAGCTTTAGTTGAGTAATTCTCTTTGCGCAGGCGCAGATAGGAGAAATCCGCCGTCGCCGCGTTGGGCGTCTCCAATTTGTCGCTTTCGGCTTCGCAAAGGGCGGTATTCTTCTCGCGCAACACAGTAAACACTTCATCGCAAAACCAGGACTCGTGCCGGAACTCAAACGCGGCCCGCACGGTACGGGGAATTTCGTCGAGAAAATTCGCCAGAAGTTCCACATCGCATTTCAAGTACGGCGGCAATTGGAACAATATTGGACCCAGCCGGTTCGCCTCGTGCAGGAGTTTTACGGAATCAACGAACCGAGCCAGCCACTCACCCGCTTCGCGCAAGCGCTTGATATGAGTGATCATTTGGTGCGCCTTCACCGCAAACTTGAAGTCCTCAGGCGTCGCCGAGATCCAGCGCGCCAGCAAGCTTTCGGTCGCGAAGCGGCGAAACGTATAATTGACTTCCACGGAATTCAATCGCGTCGAGTAATAGTTCAGAAATTTCGCGGAAGCCAGTTTTGCCGGATAAAATCGCGGTTTCCAGCTAGGGTAGGACCACCCAGACGTCCCTGCATAGACCTTCGCCATCAGCCATTAGTTTAGCGGCATTCCATGCGCTTGCAAGCAAACTGATGTCGGCACGACGCCCTTGCTTGACATGTGCGCCTCTCGACAAAAGATCCAACACTCACATCTTTACTTGTACGTTCGCGCGCTCGGCCTCATCAACCGCGAACATCGTGGCCCGCGAAAAACCGAACATGCCTGCGAAGAGATTTCGGGGGAACGTCGCCTGAGCAGTATTGAACTTCATCACTTCGTCATTGTAGAACTGCCGCGCAAAGGC
>DASYYI010000289.1:0-13077 GCA_035933995.1 Candidatus Acidiferrales bacterium
TGAGACTGAAAACGAGCTTGTGATCAAGGCGGATTTGCCGGATATCACAGAGAAGGATCTGGACGTGCGCGTCGAGAACAACATGCTCACAGTCCGCGGCGAACGGAAATTTGAGCAGCAAGTGAAGGAAGACAGCTACCTTCGCATGGAGCGCGCATACGGTTCATTCAGCCGCAGCTTCTCTCTGCCGAATACCGTCAGCACCGAAGCGATTCAGGCGGATTACAAGAATGGCGTCCTGACCGTCACATTGCCGAAGCGCGCAGAATCGAAGCCGAAGCAAGTGAAGATCAACGTCACAAACGGAAAGAACTAACTTCTCGTCGTGGAACATTCGTGGAACATGGGGGCCGGAGCATTTCGGCCCCTTTGTGTCGCCGGACGGGACTAAAATAGATCAGCAGTTAGCGCGTTTAGGAGCAAGTACGAATTATGCTGCGCTACGACAAATTAACGGTGAAAGCTCAGGAGGCCCTGCAAGCCGCGCAGGAAGTTGCCGCGTCCGCAAGTCAACAGCAGATCGAGCCGCTGCATTTGCTGGCCGCGCTGCTCGCGCAAAGCGAAGGCGTTGTGGCGCCGCTGTTGGCCAAACTGGGCGCTGCGCCCGAAGCGCTCATCGCCGAGGTGCACCGCGAAATCGAGCGTCTCCCGAAAATATCCGGCGCCGCGCAGCAATACATGAGTCCGGCGTCAAATGACGCGCTGAGCCGCGCCTTCGATGAAGCTGCACGCTTCAAAGACGAATACGTATCCACGGAACATATCTTACTTGCCATCGCGCAACTCGATCGCGATCCGGCGGGCATGCTGCTCGCGCGCAACGGCGCCAGCCACGATGCCATTCTTCAGGCGCTTGTCAGCGTGCGCGGAAGCCATCGCGTCACCAGCCAAAATCCAGAAACCACCTATCGCGCCCTGGAGCAATACGGCCGCGACCTCACGGAGCTCGCGCGTCGCGGCAAACTCGATCCTGTCATCGGCCGCGATGAAGAAATTCGCCGCGTCATGCAGATTCTCGCGCGCCGCACGAAGAACAATCCCGTGCTAATCGGCGAGCCCGGCGTCGGCAAAACCGCCGTTGTCGAGGGCCTCGCACAGAGAATTATCGCCGGAGACGTGCCGGAAGTCTTGAAACCGAAGAGAATTGTCGCGCTCGATTTGGCGGCGCTGGTCGCCGGCGCGAAGTATCGCGGCGAATTCGAAGACCGCCTGAAGGCCGTGCTGAAGGAAGTGACCGAATCGGATGGCCGCGTCATTCTCTTCATCGACGAATTGCATACAGTGGTCGGCGCTGGCTCCGCGGAAGGCTCGATGGACGCCTCGAACATGCTCAAGCCTGCGCTGGCGCGGGGCGAACTTCGCGCCATTGGCGCAACCACCCTCAACGAATATCGCAAGTACATCGAAAAGGATCCCGCGCTCGAACGCCGCTTCCAGCCCGTGATGATTCCCGAGCCTTCCGTCGAGGATACGATTGCCATTCTGCGCGGCTTGAAGGAACGCTACGAAGTCCATCATGGCGTGCGCATTCAGGACGCCGCCATTGTCGCCGCCGCCATACTTTCGCAACGTTACATCTCTGACCGTTTCCTTCCCGATAAGGCGATCGATCTTATCGATGAAGCCGCGGCGGGATTGCGCATGGAATTGGACTCCATGCCTTCGGAAATTGACGAAATCGAGCGGCGCATTATGCAGCTGGAAATCGAGCGTCAGGCGCTTTCAAAGGAATCCGACGCGCATTCGCGCGAGCGGTTAAAGGAAATCGAAAAAGAGCTCTCGGCGCTCAAAGAAAAATCGAACGGCCTTAAAGCCCAATGGCAAGTCGAGAAGGAAGCCATTGGCCGCATTCGAAAAATCAAAAGCGAGATTGATCAACTTAAAACCGAAGAGCAGCGCATGGAGCGCGCCGGCGAACTCGCGAAAGTCGCGGAGATTCGTTACGGAAAGTTGGCCGCCGCGGAGAGCGAATTGCAAAAAGCGCAGGACGCGCTCACCCAACGGCAAAAAGGCGGCCGCGCAATGCTCAAGGAAGAAGTCGGCGAGGAAGACATCGCGCGCATTGTCGCCAAATGGACGGGCATCCCCGTTGGACGGCTGCTTGAAGGCGAAGTGCAAAAGCTCGTGCACATGGAAGAGCGCCTGCGGCAGCGCGTCGTTGGGCAGGATGACGCTCTGGCGCGAGTTGCGAATGCAGTACGACGCAGCCGCTCCGGTCTGGCGGACCCGCGCCGTCCCATTGGCTCGTTTCTGTTCCTGGGACCCACCGGCGTGGGGAAAACAGAGCTGGCGCGCGCTCTCGCTGAATTTCTATTCGACGACGAGCGCGCCATGATCCGTCTCGACATGTCCGAATACATGGAGAAGCATTCCGTGGCGCGAATGATTGGCGCGCCTCCCGGCTACGTGGGATACGAAGAGGGCGGCCAGCTCACGGAACAGGTGCGCCGGCATCCTTATTCCGTGGTGCTGCTCGACGAAATTGAAAAAGCCCATCCGGACGCCTTCAACGTCTTGCTGCAGATTCTGGAAGATGGCCGGTTGACCGACGGCAAAGGCCGCACCGTTGATTTTCGCAATACCGTGATCGTGATGACCTCGAACGTTGGCTCGCACGCGATTTTCGAGCTCGCAGCCATCGATCCGAAGCGCGCCCGCACCGAGGCCATGGAGGCTTTGAGGCAAACGTTCCGGCCGGAATTTCTGAACCGCGTCGACGACATCGTGCTCTTCCTGCCCCTTGGCAAAGAGCAGCTTCAGCACATCGTCGATATGCAACTGGCGCACGTGTCGAAACTGCTCGAAGGCAAGCATGTCACTTTGAAGATGACGCCCGCGGCGCGCGAACTCCTGCTGCGCGAAGGCTACGATCCGGCGTATGGTGCGCGGCCGTTGCGGCGCGCGATTCAGCGGATGATTCAGGATCCGCTTGCACTTGAAATTCTCGATGGGAAGATCCTGCCCGGCGATGAAGTGCTTGTCGACGCGGACGCCAAAACGGGCGAGATGCGTTTTAAGCGCGAGAAAACGAAGTCGAGCGCGGCGCGCTGAGCATCCAATGACAGAAGGCGAACTGGCACCCCAAATTGTCGCGGAGAACAAATGAAGACCATCAAGACCACGCTGCTACTGACAGGACTCACGCTGTTGTTGATTCTCGGTGGCAAAGCCATCGCCGGCACCCGCGGTATGACTATCGGCCTGATTATCGCCGTGGTGATGAACGGCGTCTCATATTTCTTCTCGGACAAAATTGCTCTGCGCTCCGCCGGCGCCCAGCCCGTCACCCGCGAACAAGCTCCACGCCTCTATGCCGTAATGGAGAGCCTGGCCGGCAAAGCAGGCTTGCCCATGCCGAAGCTTTACATCAGCCAGCAAGCAGCGCCGAATGCCTTTGCTACCGGCCGCAATCCCCGCCACGCGGCTGTGTGCGTCACCGCCGGGTTGATGCAGTTGATGGACGACGAAGAGCTCGAAGGCGTGATTGCGCACGAGCTTTCGCATGTGCGAAATTACGACATTCTTACGTCATCCATCGCAGCCACTCTTGCGGGTGCTATCACGTGGGTCGCGCAGATGGGCCGCTGGGGAATGATTTTCGGCGGATACGGCGGCTCGCGTGATGGCGAAGGCGAAGGCAATGCCATCACCGCGATCTTGATGCTCATCCTGGCCCCAATCGCCGCCCTGCTGCTGCAGCTTGGCATTTCCCGCCAACGCGAATATCAAGCCGACGCTTCCGGCGTGCAAATGGTCGGCCATCAGTATGGTCTGATTCGCGCACTTCAGAAGCTTGAGGCCTACAATCAGAAAATCCCCATGCAAATTTCCCAGTCGACGTCCGCCCTCTGTATCGTTGCTCCGCTGCAGGCTCGCCGAATGCTCGCCGGCCTCTTCAGCACTCATCCGCCGCTCGACGACCGCATCGAAGCCCTGAAGCGCATGCAAATCACCCGCTGATCAGCATCGAACTCGCTTCTGAGAGTATTGGCGTTTTTATGTGCCTACCGTCCCTATGAGGGTCAAGGCCCCGGTGACAGTATCGATGCTGTACATCGAGACGCTATTGGAACCGGAATTCGTGACGTAGGCGAACTTTCCGGATGGATGGATGGCGATAGACGTGGGAAACAATTCCGCAGCTATTGTTCCTATGGACGTTAAAACCCCCGTGGTTGCGTTAATCGTGTAAATCGAGACGTCGTTCGAGCCGGAATTCGCCACGTAGGCGAACTTGCCTGCGGGATCCACAGCCACGGAGGCAGGACCTGTTCCAGCGGCGATCGGCCCTACAGGCGTTAAGATCCCTGTGGTCGTGTCGATGGTGTACATCGAGACGTCGTTCGACCCGAAATTCGTTACATAGGCGAACTTGCCCGTAGGATCCACGGCCACGGAGGCAGGGTCTGTTCCTGCGGCTATCTGCCCTATAGACGTTAAGGCCCCGGTGCTGCCGTCGATGCTGTACATGGACACGTTGCCAGCCGATCCAGGAGTGTCGCTCCAGGTCGCCACATAAGCGAACTTGCCGGAGGGATCCACGGTCACGAAGATGGCACGACCCCCTGCGCTGACCACACCTATGAACGTTAAGGCCCCTGTTGTGCCGTCGACGCTATACATCGAAATGCTGGTTGGAGCAAAACCGCCCTCATTCGCCACATAAGCGAACTTGCCGGATGGATCCACGGTCACCGAAAAGGAAGCGCAAGAACCCGGACTCGGAGGAGATGCACACGGAGCCGCCATCGTTCCGATGGACGTTAAGGCACCGGTCGCGGCGTTGATGGTGTACATGGACATGCTGCCCCCAGTGACCTCAAAGGCACCGTCATTTGCGACATAGACGAACTTGCCAGAAGTGTCTACTGTAACTGAATGGGGACCGAAATCTGCAGCTACCGGCGACCCTATGGATGTTAGAGCTCCGGTGGTACCGTTGATCCCGAACATCGATACGTTGCCTGCAAATGTGTCAGGGCAGCCTCCATTGGCCACATACGCAAACTTTCCGGTAGGGTCCACGGCGATTGACGCCGGACCCACTCCCCCTGCGGCCACGATGAAGGCCACGCTATTGGAGTTCCCCCCGCCAGGCGCAGGATTGAAAACTGTCACGGAGGCGGTTCCGGTGGCAGCGACGTCGTTTGCAGCAATCTGAGCTGTGAGGTTTGTTGCGTCAAGGACTGTTGTTGGTCGGTCGCTCCCATTCCAACGCACCACCGAACTGCCCACAAAATTCGAGCCGATTACTCCCAACGCGAACGACTGCGTGCCAAGCGGAGCGCAGCTTGTGATCAGAGAAGTGACCGCGGGGACGGGATTCGTCCCGCTGGCGATGCTGAAGTTCGCCGCGTTCGAGGCGCCGCCGCCGGACGCGGGATTGGTCACTGTCACGGACGCATTGCCGGCCGAGGCGATGGCGGCAGCAGGGATGGCCGCAGTCAATTGCGTGGAGCTGACGAACGTGGTGGTGCGCGCCGTCCCAGCGAAGTCGACCATCGAAGCTGCGACGAAATTCGTCCCGTTAATCGTCAGCGTGAAAGCCGCACCGCCGGCCAGGGCACTGTTCGGCGAGATCGCGCTGATCGTCGGAGGCTGATTGGTGGTGGTCGGAGGCTGATTGTTGAATGACTGACTCGTGCCGCCTGCGCATCCAGCAAAGAATACAAGACTCACAATTCCCAAAACTACAAGCATTCTCCTCGGCGGCGCTTGGCTGTTCATGACGTCCTCCTGCGCTGTTCGCGCGATGCCCTGAGTTTTGCTTGGGGTTGCTGATAGGTCAATTCACTCTGTATCTACAGCGGGTCAACTGCGTGTCTACCACAAAATAGCGTGCTTTCAGCCAATTTGGGCGGCATCTCATCAGCATTCCGGTCCGCTGAGGAGTATGTTATGCTTTGAACCAACAGGGATACTTCGTTGTCAAACTCCGCCGATTTGCCGCGCTTGATGCGTTTTGGCCAGTTCGAGTTGGATTTGTGCACCGGGGAGATCTTCAAACAGGGCAAGCGGATCAAGCTGCAGGAGCAGCCGTGTCAGGTGCTGGTGCTGCTGATCCAACACCCAGGCGAGCTAGTCTCACGCGCAGAGTTGCGAAAAAAGCTTTGGCCAAACGGCACGTTCGTGGATTTCGATCACAGCGTGAACATCGCAGTCAATAAGCTGCGCGATGCCCTGGGTGACTCATCTGAGCATCCCAAGTACATCGAGACCCTTCCGCGGCGTGGATACCGTTTCATCGGGTCGGTCGTTGACGGTTTGACCTCCACACCGGAGCCCACACCCAGAGCTTCCGGGCGAGTGATCAAGGAACGGTCCTCCGTTACGACCGAAGAAATCCTAACCAAAGTACCGGCGATGACTGGTGCACACAGGCGGTGGATGTTTTGGGCCAGCGCTGCCGCGCTCGTGAGTCTTGTGGTATTGCTCGCCGGGCTGGATGCTGGCGGCTTACGCGAACGACTTCTGGCAAGAGCAACTCCCGTTAGGATTCGCTCCATTGCCGTGCTGCCACTCGAAAATCTGAGTGGCGATCCGGCGCAAGAGTACTTCAGCGACGGTATGACCGATGCCCTGATCACTGAGCTGGCGCAGATTGGCTCACTGCGTGTCATCTCGCGCACGTCCGTGATGCGCTACAAGCATACGCGCAAGTCTCTTCCGGACATCGCCAAGGAATTGAACGTGGACGGCATCGTGGAAGGTGCGGTGGTCCAGTCGGCGGAACGGGTGCGAGTTAGTGCGCAACTCATTGAAGCGGCTACGGACCGGCACCTCTGGGCAAGCACGTATGAACGCAGTCCCGGCGATGTGGTCGCCTTACAGAGCGAGGTCGCCCAAGCCATTGCACATGCAATCCAAGTCCAGCTCACTCCGCAAGAGCGGGCGCATCTAGCACGCACGCAATCGGTTGATCCGCAAGCTTATGAGTTTTATCTCAAAGGCCGCTACTTCTCGGATAAATGGACAAACGCTTCGGCTCGAAAGGGTATCGAGTACTTCCAACAGGCGATTCAAAGAGACCCAAACTACGCACTCGCTTATGCGGGCATGGCCGATGCATACATCGTACGCACGGATCTTTCACCTGAAGAGAGGTTCTCAAAGGCAAAGGCCATGGCAAGGGTAGCTCTGCAGATGGACGACGACCTTGCTGAAGCGCACACTGCTTTGGCATTCAGCATGTTTGCTTACGATTGGGATTGGGCAGGCGCTGAAAAGGAATTCCAGCGCGCCATTGCGCTCAACCAGAATTATGCCATGGCGCATCAGTGGTACGGGCAATTCCAAAAAGCCATGGGACGGCAGAACTGGGCCGAAGAGGTCAGACGTGCACACAACCTGGACCCACTGTCGCTCATTGTTGCAGGCGTTGGCCAGTACATCTACAGCGACCAATACGACCTGGCTATAGAGAATGTGCGTAAGAGGCTCGAACTCGACCCGGAATTCGCCGAGGCATATTTTGAGCTCGGCCGAGTGTACGAACGAAAAGGGATGTACCAAAATGCTATCACGCAGTTCCAAAGGGCGTTCGATGTTTCCGGCGGAGAGCCGCAATATTTGGGTGCCCTCGGTTACGCCTACGGAGCATCTGGCGAGAGGATCCAAGCGACAAGAAGTCTGGAGCAGCTGGTGCAACTTTCCAAACATGCTTACGTTTCACCGTATCAGATCGCCGTGGTTTATGTGGGTCTCGGCGAAAAGAACCTTGCTTTCGATTGGCTACGGAGGGCTTTTGCGGATCGTTCCTTTGAGCTCTTGTTCCTGAAGATTGACGAAAGAATGGATGCCGTGCGCTCGGACCCTCGCTTCTCAGACCTAGTCCGCCGCATGAATCTCCAGGCCTGAAAAACGTAAGTTGCTCCTGCCTTCCTCAGGAGCTTAGTTCCTTCGAGATTCGCGTCAACATCTTGCCCTGTCGTGAACCCCCATATTCAGTGCAGAAACAACAGATACATGTAAAATTTGCAGGGCATACCGGGATTCCTGTACCCCTGTCCCAACGACCAGTGTCCGCTAACCTGCTTATATTGAACGATATAGCCGAAGACGGCCTGCCAGAAGGAGATTGGCGATACCCGTGCTCTTTATGCTCTCGGCAGGGGGAATTCAAGTTCTAAGGAGCAATTCGATGATTGAAGAGCGTGAGGTTGTTGTGCCGCACGAAGCGGCGACTCCCCGGTGGGTTGGAATTGGTGTAGTAGTGCTGGCGATAGTTTCACTGGTGGCGCTTGGTATTGGCTGGAGCGCTGAGAATGCTTCCAAGAGCACTCAGCAGGCCCTTACCGCGCAGGTGCAGGCTGACAAGCAGGCGCAAACTGTTCTTGAACAGCGCTTGCAACAGTCCGCAGAAGCTCAAGCGCAAGTGCAGGGCGAGGTAAGCGTCATTACGAATCGCCTGAAGCTCACGCAAAGCGAACTCGCCAGCGCCCGGTACCAGGCCAAGAAGATCAAGGACATGGACGCCAAGCAGTTTGCAGCGTTCCAACAGCAGCAAGACCAGGTGAACACGCAGCTGGCCACCAAGGCGAACTCGGACGACGTTAACAAGCTCAGCGGCGACGTCAACGGGGTCAAGACCGACTTGGACTCGACCAAGCAGTCCCTTCAAATGGCACGCGACCAGTTCGGCAACCTAATCGCGCGGAATCACGATGAAATCGCACAATTGCGCCAGATGGGCGAGCGCAACATCTACGAATTCACCGTGGACAAAAAGGGTCTGCGGAAACACGTTGGCTCTCTCACCGTCGAGTTGCGTGGCACTAATGTGAAGCAGCAGCTCTTCACGATGTATCTCTTCGTCGACGACAAGCGGTTCGAAAAGAAGAACCGTTCCGCCGACGAGCCGATTTACTTCTACACGCACGATTACCAGGCGCCGCTTGAACTCGTCATCAATCAAGTGGGGAAAAATAAAATCACTGGTTATCTAAGCGTGCCTAAGACTGCTGGAACCACAACCCAAGCGGCGACTAGCGGCACGGGCGAGTAGAACAGGCTTTACCCGAGCAAAAGCCTCGCGTTCCCCGAACTACGACGAGAGGCGGCAAGCCACAAAAAGGGAGGCTCTCCTGAGGGATGCCTCCCTTTCTTGTTTTTGCGCGAACTTATTCGGCCTTTGCCAGCGAACGCTGTTTGCGCTTCAGGAATGTCTTGGCCAGCGCGGGAAGTTTGTCGTGCGCGAGCTTTCCTTGCTCGTAGAGCTTCATCTTGGCCTTCGCCGACTTCCGCTTTTTATGGTGGCGCTTCCAGGCCATGAACCGCTTGTCGTTTGCCATGCGTATCCTCCGGATCGATTGCGAGCCTATCGATTGTAGCGGAGCGTAACATTCTTGCAACCCCGCATTATCATTTTCCGCGCACAGTAACGAGTTCAAGTAGGATGGAGCGCTATGCCTTCCCTGGCCATACACGCGGGACGCGCGCTGACGCCGCATGAAGAAATCAGCGACGCCGTCGTCGTTGTGGAAGACGGAAAGATCGCGCGTATCGGACGCCGCGACGAATTCGAGATTCCGCCCGGCGCGAAGGAAATCCTCGCGCGCGACATGACCTTGATTCCGGGCTTCGTCGACATTCATATCCACGGCGCGGGCGGACACGACGTGATGTCTTCCACCGAGGAGGCTCTCACCACCGTCGCGAAAACGGTCGCGCGTCACGGAACTACCTCGCTGGTCGCAACAACTGTCACCGCGCCACCCGACGAAACGCGCCGCTGCCTCGAAGACATCGCGCGTTACATCGCAAGCCCCGCCAACACCGACGCTCCTGAAACGCCAACCTCCGAAATCGTCGGCATCCACCTCGAAGGCCCATTCATCAGTTTGAACCGTCGCGGCGTTCACCCGCCGGGCGCCATCGCCAAGCCCTCCATTCCACTTCTCGATCGTTATCTCGAAGCGGCCGCGGGCAATGTGCGGATTCTCACGCTCGCCCCGGAGATTCCCGGCGCCCTTGAACTGGTCGAGCACGGCTACGCCCGCGGCATCGTCGTCGCTTTGGGCCACACTGACGCCACCTACGAACAGGCGCATACGGCGATTTTTCGCGGTGCACGCCACGCGGTTCACGTCTTCAACGCCATGCGTCCCTTTTCGCATCGCGAAACAGGAGTACTTGGCGCCGTCCTCACTGATGATTCCGTCACCGCCGAAATTATCGCGGACGGCGTCCACGTGGATGATCCCGCGATACGCTTGCTGCTGGCTGCCAAGGGTCCTGACCTCGTGATTCTAGTCAGCGACGGCACGGCAGCCACGGGCATGCGCGACGGCAGTTATCGCCTGGGGACTTTCGACGTGACTGTTTCAGGCGGCGTCTGCCGCAATCGCGAAGGCAAGCTCGCCGGCAGCACGCTCACGCTTGATCGCGCGCTGCAGCACATGGTGCGCTTGGGTGTTCCGCTAATCGAAGCTGTGCGCATGGGCACTCTCAATCCCGCGCGCCGCGTGGGCTTGGAGAAGAAAAAAGGCGTCCTCGCCGTGGGCGCAGACGCCGACTTCGTTCTCCTCACTCCCGAGCTAAAAGTCGCCAGTGTCTACACGCGCGGCATCGCGGCGCAGTAACGTGCGGCTGGGCTTGCTAACCAATCAGGAATTCAGCGGAATTTTTAGTTCTTCGGCGAGCGTGTAAGGATCAAACGGGCTGTTCGCAAAATACCGGCCATCCACTTCCAGCGTGGGCACTTTGCGCCGGCCATCATTGACGCGCAGCACCAGCGCTTCTGCCTCGGGCGACTTATCGATATCTACTTCACGAAATTCGATCCCGCGCTCTTTCAGGAAGCGCTTCGTCCTCCAGCAATCCCCGCACCACCTGGTGCAGTACATCGTGATCACAGCCATCGAATAGTCTCCCGCTGTTACCACTCTTAAAGATGCGCTACAAACGTCGCAGATTCAATCGGGGCGCTTCACAGTGCGGATCAGACCACAACTTTGTGGGTGAGGCGGGAACGTCGCGACAGCCCTGCAGCTCTTTAATGGCGGGGGACTTCCTCGGACGCACCGGCAACGCCGCCCTTCGCAGCGGCCTGCAAGCGAGCCAGCGCGCGATTCAACGCCAAGCTGGCGCGATCCCAATCCGCATCCGCGGAGGACTTCTTCGCCATCTCGCTCCTTGCTCGCTCCAGCGCGATCCGTGCTCGCGCCACATCGATTTCCTCCGCGCGCTCGCAAGCATCGGCCAGCACGATCACTCGCCTGGGCAGAACTTCCACGAAGCCCCTTATCACCGCAAAATACTCAACATCGCTGCCTTTGCGATACGAAAGCGTCCCCACGCCAAGCTCGGAGAGCAGCGGTGCGTGTCCAGGCAGGATGCCCATGTATCCTTCCTTGCCGGGCAATTCGACTGACTGCACAGTCTCCTGAAGCACAAATCGCTCCGGCGTCACAATATCGAGTTCGATGTCTTGCGGTAGCATCGCTTCTTGATTGCTTCTCCCGTTCCGCTTCCCAATTTAGGCGCTGGCCGCCATCTTCTCGGCCTTTTCCCGCGCCTCTTCGATCGTCCCCACCATGTAGAACGCCTGTTCCGACAAATCGTCGTGCTTGCCCTCCACGATTTCCTTGAACCCCCGAATCGTGTCCTCCACCTTCACGTATTTTCCCTCCAATCCCGTGAACTGCGCCGCCACAAACATCGGCTGCGACATGAATTTCTGAATCTTGCGCGCGCGCGCCACGGTCAGCTTGTCTTCCTCGGGCAATTCCTCGATGCCGAGAATCGCGATGATGTCCTGCAAATCTTTGTAGCGCTGCAGCGTCGATTTCACCGAGCGCGCCACGTCGTAGTGCTCCTGGCCCACGATGCGCGCGTCCAGAATGCGCGAGAAGCTGGCCAGCGGATCGACAGCGGGATAAATTCCCAGCTCGGAAACTTGGCGGCTCAGGTTCGTTGTCGCGTCAAGGTGCGCGAACGTCGCGGCCGGCGCGGGATCCGTGTAATCGTCCGCGGGAACGTAAATCGCCTGCACCGAAGTGATCGAGCCCTTCTTCGTCGATGTAATGCGCTCCTGCAGTTCGCCGATTTCCGTATTCAAGTTCGGCTGGTAGCCTACGGCCGAAGGCATGCGGCCCAGCAGTGCCGATACTTCCGAACCCGCCTGCACGAAACGGAAAATATTGTCGATGAAAAGCAGGACGTCGAGCCCTTCCGCGTCGCGGAAATATTCCGCCACCGTCAGTCCGGTCAGCCCGACGCGCAGGCGCGCTCCGGGCGGTTCGGTCATTTGCCCATAAATCAGCGCGGCGCGCGACTTCTCCGAATTCCCCGGCACGATAACGCCACCCTCGCTCATTTCCAGCCACAGGTCGTTGCCTTCGCGCGTGCGCTCGCCCACTCCGGCGAACACGGACACTCCACCGTGCTTCATCGCCACATTGTGAATCAGCTCCATGATCAGCACCGTCTTGCCGACGCCCGCGCCGCCGAACAATCCAATCTTGCCGCCCTTGAGGTACGGCTCGATCAGGTCAACCACCTTAATGCCCGTCTCGAACATTTCGAGCGACGTGGATTGCTGGTCAAGCGCGGGAGCTGGCCGGTGAATTGCCCAGCGCTCCTTCACCTCCACCGGGCCCAATTTGTCCACGGGCTCGCCGAGCACGTTGAGGATGCGCCCCAGCGTTCCGCGTCCCACCGGAATCGAAATCCCGTCTCCCGTGTCGAACGCCTTCATTCCGCGAACCACTCCCTCGGTCGGTTTCAACGCGACCGCGCGCACGCGCCCTTCGCCCAAATGCTGCTGCACTTCGGTGACGATGTCGAGCGGCTCCGGAACCTCGAAGCCTTCACTCGTGATGCGCACCGCATTGTAAATTTGCGGCAGGTGGCCCTCCTCGAATTGCACATCCACCACCGGGCCGATCACCTGCACCACGTGGCCAACGTGTCCGCCCTTTTTCTCTGCTGCCTTTGAATCCTCTGCCATCGGAAAGCTCCCTTGCCTATGAGGACGCCGCGAAAGCGGCGCCGCTTACGATTTCAATAATTTCCTTGGTGATGCTGGCCTGGCGAATCCGGTTCATGTCCAGCGTCAATTCCGTGATCAACTCTCCC
>DASYYI010000328.1:0-13403 GCA_035933995.1 Candidatus Acidiferrales bacterium
ACTGCCGTGGCTATGGAAAAGCTCGGCGAATCCAGTACGCGCGAATACGGATTGGCTGCGCGAAAATGCAGATTACATCCAATTCGTGAATCCGGGGGATTTGCGCGTCGCCGCCAAAACGTGCGGGCAAAATGGATGTCACGCGCAGGAAACGTACGCCGTGCGGACAAGCATGATGACGACGGGGGGAATTTTGTGGGGCGCGGCGCTTTACAACAACGGTTCTTTTCCCCTGAAGGACGAGCATTTTGGAGAAAGCTACGCGCCCAATGGAACGCCGCAGCGCGTGACGACATATCCTGCGCCGACACTCGAAGAAACGATGAACAAAGGCGTGCTTCCGTTTGTTCAGCCGCTCGAGCGATGGGAAATTTCGCAGCCTGGGAACGTACTGCGCGTCTTCGAGCGCGGCAGCGAAGAAAAGAGCGGGATCGGCAATCCGAATCGGCTCGAAGAACCGGGAAAGCCCGACGACAAATTAAGCTTTCGCGGGTTTGGGACGCAGTTGCGAACTGATCCGGTGTTTTTGGGCTTGCAAAAAACGCGGCTGCTGGATCCAACGCTAAATATGCCGGGAACAAACGATCAGCCGGGCGATTATCGCGCGAGCGGATGCTCGGCGTGCCACGTGGTCTACGCGAATGACCGTTCGGCAGCGCATTCGATGCAGTACGCGAAGTACGGGAACATGGGCGAAAGTGCAGAAGGTGATTCCACGATTTCGCGCGGCCAGCCGGGACACCCGATCAAACATGAATTCACGCTCTCGATGCCGTCGAGCCAGTGCATGGTGTGCCATGTGCATCCGGGCACGAACATGATGACGACCTTCTACGGCGATACGTGGTGGGACAACGAAGTCGACGGCAAGGCAATGTATCCAGCGAAGCAGCACAACCCCACCGACGAAGAACGCTATCGCGTTGGACTGCGCAATCCAGAAGCGGCAGCGCCGCGCGGTTTGTGGGCCAGCGTGAAATTTCTGACGCAAACCGGAACGGCGAAATTCAACAAACAACTTCAAAGCACGCAGTTCGACGATTTTCACGGCCACGGATGGATTTTCCGTTGGGTCGAGAAGCATGACCGCGAAGGAAATCTGCTGGACACCAATGATCACGTTGTGCCCTTCAACGATGCGGACAAATTCGGGAAAGCGGTGCACCTCGAAGATTTGCATCTCCAAAAAGGGATGCAATGCGTCGATTGCCATTTCGCGCAGGACGCTCACGGGACGGGGCAGCTTTACAACGAGCCGCGCGCGGCGATTGCGATTCACTGCACGGATTGCCACGGGACAATTCGAGAGAAAGCGACGCTCATCACGTCTGGCCCCGCGTCGCCGGCGAGCGGAATTAATTTGGCGACATTGCGAACGCCGTGGGGCAAGCGGGAATTTTACTGGCAGGATGGGAAGCTCTTTCAACGGTCGATGATGCAGCGCGATTTGCAATGGGAAGTGACGCAAGTGCTGGACACGATCACGCCGGGGAATCCGCACTATAGCGAAAAGTCGCGGCTGGCAAAGACACTGCAAAAGGATGGCACAACGTGGGGCAGCGTCCCGGCAAGCGATGCAAACCTGGCGCATTCGGGGACGACGATGACGTGCTTCGCGTGCCATTCCTCATGGACGCCGAATTGCTTCGGCTGCCATTTGCAAATGACCGCGAACAATCGCCGGCAAATGCTGCACAACGAAGGAACGTTAACGCGGAATTGGACGAGCTACAACTTTCAAGTGTTGCGCGATGACGCGTACATGCTGGCAATCGATGGCACCGTAACGGGCCATCGCGTCGCCCCTGCGCGGTCGAGTTGCGCGATATTGGTGAGTTCGCAAAACGCGAACCGCGATTGGCTCTACTACACGCAGCAAACTGTTTCCGCGCCGGGATTCAGCGGGCAGGCGTTCAGCACATACGTGCCGCATACGGTGCGCGCCACGGAGACGAAGCAGTGCACCGATTGCCACATTTCGAGCGCGAAGGATAACAATGCGTGGATGGCGGAGGTGCTGCTGCTCGGCACGAATTTTCTGAATTACGAGGGGCGATACATTTACGTCGCCGAGGGCAACAAGGGATTTTCGGCGGTCGCCGTCGCGGAGCACGACGACCCGGACACAATCTACGGCAGCGATTTTCAAAGCATTGCGTATCCCGACGATTACAAGAAATTCGTCGCGAGTGGCCGCCGTCTCGGCGTCGCGTATCATCACGCAGGAAAGACAATTCTTGATGTGCAGATGCGCGGCGAATATGTCTATGCGGCAATGGGTAAAGGCGGCTTCCGCGTGTACGACATCGCGAACGTCGATAACAAAGGATTCTCGGAGCGTATGGTCACCGCGCCCGTTTCGCCGCTCGGCCAGCGATTGTACGTGAAGACAAAATACGCGACGGACGTGGCGACGCCAACGACCCTCGCGGTCGATCCTACGCGCACGCAGTTCGCGCAAAACCAGGAGCAGCCGATCAATTTGATGTACGGATTTCTCTACGTCACGGACAAGTACGAGGGCCTCGTCGTCATCGGCAATCCGAATTTGAAAGGCAAAGCGCCGGGCGTGTCCACGCTGCTCAATGGAAATCCAGAAGATAATTTTTTGCAGCGCGCGGTGACGTTCAATCCTGGCGGGATTTTGAACGGCGCGCGGCGAATCGCGATTGCGGGAACGTATGCTTACATTTTGTGCGACAAGGGACTCGTCGTCGTTGATTTGAACAACCCTCTGGCGCCGCGACTGGTGGCGCAAATCGGCGCGCCGGAATTGAATGGGCCGCGCGGAATCGCGATTCAGTTCCGCTATGCGTTTGTCGTGGACCGCGATGGACTGAAGGTTCTCGACGTCACGCGACTGGATAAGCCACGCGTTGTGCCGGGCGCGGTGGTGCCATTTGCAGATGCGCGAAATGTGTATGTGGCGCGAACGTACGCATACGTGTCGGCAGGCAAACAAGGGCTCGCGATTGTGAATGTCGAAAGGCCCGAGCATCCTGTGATGGATCAGCTGTTCAACGCAGGCGGCGCGCTCAACGACGTGAATGACGTGAAGCTGGGCGCGACGGCGGCGAGTATTTTCGCGTACATTGCAGACGGCAAGAACGGGCTTCGCGTGGTGCAACTGATCGCTCCGGAAAACGATCCGCGCTTTGAAGGCTTCAGCCCGCGGCCGATGCCGAAGCTTGTTGCAACTTATCGCACCGCTGGGCCGGCGCTGGCCATTTCCAAAGGAATTGACCGCGATCGCGCTGTGGATGAGAGCGGAAACCAAATCGCCGTATTTGGCAGACGCGGCGCGCGGCCATTCAACTTGGAAGAAATGCAGCGTATGTATTTGCGCGACGGAAAGCTTTACACCGTAACGGATACGCCGCCGGGAAAACCGCAGCCGATGAGCGCCATTCAAAGCGCGGAGAAATGGATCGGCGGGTGGCTGATGCGGAAGAGCGGAAAGTAATCGGCAGTCGAAGTTCAGCGCCAAATCTCAGTGCCGAATGAGTTCTGCTACTGGCGGCTGCGCGACGACATTGCGCGAACTCTTCAGCAAATCGGGAAGTGAGAATTTCCCCGGGTAAACTTTCTCCTGCGACCAATCGTGATACGTGTGGCACTCGAAGCAGCCAGCCGGAGCGGCGGAAGTGCGCGAGGCGTGGCATTCCTGGCAGACGCGAACGCTCGGAAGATTTACTTCGGAAGTGAGCTGGCTCGACGCAACGCTCGCGTGGCAACTGACGCAAGTGACCATGCGATGCGCGTCGTGGCTAAAATTAGCATGCGGCAGCCACCGCGTTGTGATGCGCGAAGGCGCGATCGCGGGCAGCGAATTCCCTCCTGAAAAATTCAACGCGTGACATTCCGCGCACGTCTTGCGCCACAGCAAATCTTCAGCCGCCGCCACTTGCTCCGCAACCCATTCTTCGCGCGTGACGGCATGTACGTTCCGCACGACAGACTGCCCGGGCAAACGCGGGAGCGCGACCGATTCGCGCACTGCGTCTGGATGCGCGCCGACATAGTCCTGGTATTTTTTTACCAGGAAGGCATGAACGACTTCAGGCTTGCCGTGCGGGACGGAATCAGCGAAGCGCGCATCGAATTGCAGAGCGTGGCACGAAAAGCAAGTGTTCGCGTATGTCGGCGGGGCCATGTAAGCGAGCTCCGCTTGTTTTTGCATGGCGGTTGTCGGATGGAAGCCACTCGGTGTCGCAACGTGCTGAGAAGCGTATTGCGAGCCGCCGGAGAAAGTCACAGCTTCGACGCCCGGCATGCCATAGGGCCACGAGCCGCTAGGCGCGCCGGGACGATGGCAGTCGTTGCACGCGAGTTGGACACGGCGGCCTCCGGGACCAATGAGGCTTGCCACAAGATGTACCGAGTGATTGAATTTTATCGTCCCCGGATCCGCGAAATTCGCGCGCAGCGGCGCAAATTCGGGGTGCTTTGCAAACGAGACCACCGTGCGAACAAAATGCGGCGCGCCCGCGCGAGTCGTCAGATTTGCGTGACACTGCGTGCAGGAAGAGTCGCGCACAGCCGTGAGGCGAATGCGGCCCTGATGCTCCGCGTGGCACGATGAACAGGATGGGGTAAATTTCTGATCCGCGTGATGAATTGGCCCATCGTGGCACGCGAGGCAAGCCTGATCCGTCACCGGATGGCGAAACGAAACCGTGTCCGCCACGTGGCACGCCGAGCATTTCTGCCCGAACAATGCGTGTGGAGTTGAGACAGCGCCCATGCTATATGGCGCCCGGTTTTTTGAAACTCCCGCGACGGCGAGCCACAGTAGCGCGAGCGCGGGAAAAGCAACAGAAAGAATAAACCGCCAGCGGCGAAGCGGTTGCGGCCGCTGGAAGTAGGAAAGCTCGATACGCTGGGCCAGTTTTTTTGCAGTTCGCGGGCGACGTGCCAAATCTTCGCTCCTGATTCACTGCTCGTCAAAATCGTTCGTCAAAATCTCAACGCCATCACCGCATGAACCGCGGCTAGCGCGAGCAGCGCGTACGACAATGGAACATGAACGAGCAACCACGTATGCAACACGCGGTGCAAATGCGCCTGACGCGTCAGTTGGCGTTCTTCTTCGCAGATGCTCTCCAAATCTTTTAGCGTGTCACGCAGTTCAACGGGCAACCGGAGGCGCAGTTCCTCGAATATTGCCGACGCTTGCGGCGGATCTGCGAGCGGCGAACGGCTGCGCGCGGGATCTTCGACAAACGAACGCATCCGGCGCAAATAAAATTCCCGCAACTGGTCGCGGGCGTCTTCGCTGACCTCGACGCCAACCTCAACGGCGGAAGCCGAAGTGTCCCCGCCGGGCGCGGCGCCAATCACGATAGTCCCGTCGAGCGAGCCGCATGCGGCGGTCGCCAACTGGTCCGCTTCTTCGCGCAGTTGCGCGCGAATGTGACCGATTTGCTCGTAAATCGTTTCCATGGGGACTTCGACCGTAATTTTGCGAGGAATATAAATTTGCAGCGCCGCGCCGAAGATGCCGCTGGCGACAACGATGAAAAACAACATCATCAAAACCATCGTCAGCGTGCCGCGCATGTGAAAGCCCGCATGAAAGAGAATTATCGGCAGGCTCACAAGCCCCAGCCAAAGGTGGCCGCGCATCCACGTTTGAGCGCGCCCCACGCGCCAGACAGGGAATTTCTTTCGCACGCCGAGTAGTCCCGCGAAGATCATCAGCGCGATGCCAACAATGCCGAAGGAAAGGCCAATGGCGCTGCCGCCATGAGGGCCTTGCGGAGAATTCAGCGCGTACGGAATGTAGGTGGCAGTAGCGATCACCGAGAGAATCGCTGCTGCAATCATCCAGTTGCGCTGCGTGCGGTCGAGTAGCACTCGAATCTCAATCCCGCTTCGACTGCGCCAGAAGCGCACCGAAGAATTTGCGTGGGTCGACGCGATGCGCGGCGTCGTGCGGGCACGCGTACACGCAGCTTGGCTCCGCGTGCTCCGTGCACAGATCGCAAGAAGTGGCTTTTTGCTTCATGATCGCGCGCGTTCGCCCCGGCGAATCCGCATCGGCAATTTGAACGGGAAACGGATGCATGTTGATATTGCCATAGGGGCAATTCTTCGCGCACAGGCCGCAACCGATGCACCAATCTTCAATGATCACTTCCAGGGAATTGCGCCGCCGAATCGAGCCGACCGGACATCCCACCATGCACAACGGGTCGCGGCATTGCCGGCAGGAAGTCGCCACAAGGTATTTATCGAAGCGCAGGCCTTCCCGAATCAAGCGCGTCACTCCGTCGTGTGCATCGGCGCATGCGCGGACGCAAGCATCGCAGCGCGTGCAACGCTCGAGGTCAAGAATCAGCAGACTCTGCGCCTCCATGAGGCCTTGCGCAAGAAAATCCTGGAGCGGCGTGGATTCGACGAAGGCGAGCCGTTCGCGATTTTCGCGCTGGCGACCCGCAGCCACAGTTTCGAGGCTGCTCCGAATCTCTGGAAATTTCTCAAGCATGAGGCGAAACTCGTCCGCCCCGATGCGCACCACTTCCACGTGGTCGAGCGCAGTACACGACGCCGTGCGAAGTCCCCCGCCGAGCAGGCCGATTTCGCCGAAATACCCGCCGCGGCCCAGATACGCGAAAATCATTTCTCCGCCCGGATGCGCTTGCCAGACTTTCACGAATCCGATGCGCACCAGATAAAAACTGTCGGCAGGTTCGCCCTGACGGCAAATAAGCTGCCCGGGCGAATAGCGGACGAGATCCACTTTGTCGCGCAGGTGATCGATGAAGCTGGTCGTAAGCCCTGAGAATACGGGGACGCTTCGCAGATGGGAATCAAGCGCGCGGCGGCGGTAATTTTCCTCGATTTGGCCGCGGAAATTCTTGTTGCGCTGGAGAATGTCCAGAACATTGCGAAGCATTTCGAGCGCCGTGACGTCGGTAACTGCGCGTACCGTGGCCGAGCGCGGATAGAAACTCATGCACGTCATTTCGCCGAACAAATCGCCCGGGCCGAGTTCGGCGACAGGTTTTTCGAGCGGCAAATCTGCCGGCCCGTCGATGGGAATCGTCCGGCGGGCGGATTCTTCGTCGCGACGATCTTCAGCGCCGCGAGCGAGGCGACTGGAAAGTTTGCTGAAGAAACCGCGAGCGCCGCCTTCGGTCTTCACGTGGCCGATTTGCGTGTTGATGGAAACTTGCGCGCGTCCTTCGAGCATGTAGAACGCCGTGGAGCCGAATTCGCCTTCACGACAGATGATTTCGCCGGGCCTGAAATGCCGCACCACGATGGCCCCGCGATTCAATTCGAGGAAGGTGCCGGAGACTCCAGTGAAAACGGGCAACTGGTGGAGTGTTTCAGGTGACGCGGGTTCGCCTGTGCGAAGAGAAGTACCTACGTGGAATTTATTCGTGAGCGCACCGGTGGGGCACGAAATCATGCATTCGCCGCACGACACACACGAGGAGTTGCCCATCGGCAAATTTTGGTCGAAGGCGATTCCCGTGCGGTAGCCTTTGCCCATGCGTCCCAAAACGTCGTTGTGACGAATCTCGTCGCAACCTCGAATGCAGCGATCGCAGAGGATGCACGCGTCGTGGTCCACGGCGATGGCGACGGAGGAGTCATCGCGACCCCGGGAAGTTGCGCGGCGGGCGAAGCGTGGTTTCTCAACGCCTTCGGCACGCGCCATCACTTCGAGTTCGCAGTCGCCCGATTGTTGCTGCCGCGCGCACGGCGACGGATGATCCGACACCAGCAGTTCGACGAGCATGCGGCGCGCGTTGCGGACTTTTTCGGAAGTCGTCGAAACGACCATGCCGCTTTCCACCGGACGAACACAAGAAGCTGTCAGGACGCGTGCGCCCACGTCAACCACGCACACCCGGCAAACGCCGACCGGCGTTTCATTTTGCTGATGGCACAGTGTGGGAATGCGAACGCCGTTCAAGCGCGCCGCATCGAATACCGTCGTGCCAGCAGGCACGGACACTTTATTGCCGTCGATCGTCAGTTCGACCAGTGCGGCAATCATGACGGCCTCGCACGGCTCACGGGACAAACGCCCGCGGCGCAGCGGCGATCTTTGTAATGGGCCGTCACTTCGTCAGAAAAATATTTCAGCACGGACGCAATGGGAACAGGGACTACCTGGCCCAAACCGCAAATCGAAGTGAGCGTCAATGCTTGCGCAAGTTCTTCGACAAGCCCGAGGTCCGATGCATTACCTTCGCCGCGCGTCCAATTTGTGAGGATGTCCACGAGTTTTTGCGAACCGACGCGGCACGGAACGCACTTGCCGCACGATTCGTTGCGAAAAAACCTTGTCGAGTTGAGAGCCATGTCGAGCATGCAGGCGGAATCGTCGCAAACGACGAGTGCGCCGGAGCCAAGCATCGAGCCCGCGTCGGCCAACGATTTGAAATCCATGTGAACATCAGCCATGGAGGCGGGAAGATAACCGGAGGACGGCCCTGACGGCGCGAAGGATTTCAGTTGCCGGCCGTCTGGCGGGCCGCCGCCGCAGCGAAAAATTAAATCCGACGCCGGGACGCCCATCGCGACTTCATAAACGCCGGGCCGCTTCACCGCGCCGCTGACGCCGATGAATTTCAGTCCCGGGGTTCCGCCCTGCCCTTGCGATTTGTACCAATCGACGCCGCGAACAAGAATCAGCGGAACATTCAAAAATGTTTCGACGTTGTTAATCACCGTGGGCTTTTGCCACAAACCTTGCACGCCCGGGAACGGCGGCTTGTTGCGAGGCTCGGCGCGTTTGCCTTCGATGGCTTCGAGCAAGGCGCTTTCTTCGCCGCAAATGTAGCCGCCGGGGCTGGTGAAAATGTCGAGGTCGAAGGCGAGATTCGAGCCCACAATATTTTTACCAAGAATGCCGTCGCGATAGCAGGACTGAATCTCCGCAGCGACTGTTTTCTTTGGCAACTCATATTCGTGGCGAATGTAGAGAATTCCTTTTCGCGCGCCGGTGAAAAGGCCGGCAAGAATCATGCCCTCGACAACCAGATGCGGAAGATTCTCCAGAATAAAGCGATCCTTAAACGTGCCGGGCTCGCTCTCGTCGGCATTGCAGACGATGAATTTCTCGTCGCCGGGCGCCGTTTTCACGATTTCCCATTTCGTGCCTGTGGGAAAGCCCGCGCCGCCCAGCCCACGCAGGCCGCTAGCTTTCAACTGCCCGATGAAGCCCGTCCAATCGCGCGAAGCGGCGTAGTTGCGAAGAGCGCCATAGCGCTGGGAACCGCGATACGGGTCAGACAGAATTTCCTGTTTCGCCGGTTCGTGCTGCTGTTCCGACAAAGATTCACCCGCAAGCGCGTCACGAATCAGGAGATCCGCGGCGGCGGAATTGATATTCCTGAAAATGTGACCGTTCACGGAGATCGCGGGAGCGCCGTCACACTGGCCGAGGCACGAAACTTCCTGTAGAGAAAAATCCGCGGGCGCAACGATTTGATAGCGCCGTTCAAGCGTCGCGCGAAGATCGTCGGCGCCGCGGAGATGGCACGCCATATCGCCGCAGACTCGAACGTCAGCCTTTGGCGGCGGCGCTAAGCGAAAATGCGGATAAAAACTCGCAACGCCGTGCAGCCGGTAAAGCGGGATGCTCGAACGGGACGACAACGCGGCCAATTCATCGGCCGGAAGGTAGCCGAACTGACCTTGAATGGCCTGCAGCTCGTCGTAGATCAATGGAATCGAGGACAATCCAGCGAGCCTCAGTTGACAGTTTGCGATCTGCCGGCCGCTGAACGAAATTGTGACGATTGTGGCCGGAACTTCGGCAGTTTATAGCAGACCGAAGATGCTGTGTCCATGAAGACAGACGATCCACCGGTAATTGTTTGGCCAACCTTCCAGAAGCGCAACGAGGCAAGCGTTGACTTGGCGCGCGGGCGCGGAGTATAAGCAGCCCGGTCTTCGACTATGACGAACATGACCACAGCGCGCGTTTTACGCGGCCTCACCGGCGTCTCGCTAATGCTCTCAGTCGCGGGCTTCGCCGCCGCCGGGGGGCAAAACCGTGCCGACAAGACATCCACGCAAGCCGCGACGCCCGTTCAATACGTGGGCGCGGGAGGGTGCAGCGCGCCTGCGTGCCATGGGAGCGTGCGGCCAATGACGCAAACGCGCATCTGGCAGAACGAGTACAGCACGTGGGTGACGCAAGACAAACACTCGCGCGCCTACGCGATGTTGGGCGGTCCCGTGGCGACGCGCATGGCGAAAATCCTCGGATTGCCGGCGGCGAATACGGCTCCAAAATGCCTGGCGTGCCACGCGATTGACGCGCCCGCATCCGATCGCGCACGCACATTCGATATCGCCGATGGCGTGAGTTGCGAAAGCTGCCACGGACCGGCTTCTGCGTGGCTCGGCCCGCACACCACGGTCGGGTGGACGCATGAGCAATCGGTGAGACTTGGCATGTACGACACGCGGGATATTGTCCAGCGAACAGAACGATGCCTGGAATGCCACTTGGGAACAAAAAACAAATATGTCGATCACGAGATGCTCGCCGCCGGTCATCCGGATGTATATTTCGAGCTGGACTCGTTCGAGGCGACCATGCCGCGTCATTGGAAGCAGCCGCTTGAGCAGGACGCGTGGCGCGACGTGCGCGACTGGGGTACGGGCCAGGCGGTTCAGTTGAGCACGGAGATGAAATATTTGCAGGATTTGACGCAGCGCGAGCAATGGCCGGAGTACACGCAGCTCGATTGCTTCGCCTGCCATCACGATTTAGTCAAGACGGAAAATAGTTGGCGCCAGCAACGCGGATATGCTGGCCGCAAGCCCGGAAGCCCTTCGTGGAATCCGTCGCGCTATATTGTGTTTCGCCACATGGCTCGCGCGGTAGACCCGGCTTTGGCGACAAAACTCGATGCGTCGCTTGCAAACGTCAGTGCAGAGATGAGCCGCGTGGCTCCGGATCGGACAAAAGTCGCTGCATCCGCCACAGATACCGCAGGCGTGCTCGACGACTTGGCGCAACGCATTGCGACGATGCCCTTCGACCAGGTGACCACCATAAAGTTGATGCGCGATATTTCGAGCGACAGCGACAGAATAGCCATGGCGGGAGAGCGCAGCGCCGAACAAGCGACCATGGCGCTCAATTCGCTGTTTCTTGCATACTCGCGAAACACAAAGATGCCGAATGACACGGAATTGCGCGGCGCGATCGCGGGCCTTTACCAGCAATTGCAGAATCCGTCGGAGTACGATGGATTCCAGTTCGCCGCGCAGATGCGTAAAGTGAATGCGCTTTTGCGCTGACTCGCTAACACGCGGCATTCTGTGTTCTTCTCAAAACGCTTTCTTGCCTGATATTTTGCGATAACCATGCGCGCTGACACACTCGCCGAAAAAAACACTCCTCCGCGCAAGTGGCAGTCCGGGTTCTGGGCGCTGATCGCCACGCAGTTTCAAGGCGCCTTCAGCGAGAACGCCCTTAAGAACCTCGTCATCCTGTTAATTCTGGGAATGGGACTGACGGAAGCTGAGAAGAACCACTTGGTTCCGATTGTGCTGGTGCTCTTCGCGCTGCCCTTCATTTTATTTTCAATGACGGGAGGCTACTTCGCCGACCGTTTCAGCAAACGGTCAGTAACCATCGGCACGAAAATATTCGAAATCAGCTCCACGTTCTTCGCGCTCGCGGGCCTCGCGCGCCAGAATCTGGTTCTCGAATTCATCGCGATTTTTCTGTTGAGCACGCAAGCGGCGCTGTTTGGGCCTTCGAAATACGGTCTCCTGCCAGAAATCCTGCCAGAAGAAAAACTCTCGTGGGGCAACGGAATCATCGAGCTGGGCACGTTTGCCGCCATCATCACAGGAACGATGGCCGCCGGATACCTCTCCGACGGTTTCCACGGACGCCAGCAGTGGTCCGGAATAATTTTCATATCTCTTGCTGTTGCCGGGACGTTCATGAGTCTCGGCATTTCGCGTGTTCCCACCGCCAATCCTGTTCGTCGATACCATGCCAATTTCGTCACGGAAATCTGGCGAGAGATGCGCGAAATCAAGAAAGACCGCGTGCTGTGGCTCGCCGTGCTGGGCAACACGTATTTCTGGTTTCTCGGAGGCTTGCTGCAGCCAGTGATTCTTCTCTACGGCAAGGAAGTGCTGCGCCTCAGCGATACACACAATACGTATTTGCAGGCGGCGCTCGCCATCGGAATCGGAGTGGGGAGCGTCGCCGCGGGCTACCTTTCAGGCGGAAAAATTGAATATGGTTTGATTCCGTTGGGCTCCATGGGCCTGACGGTCTTTGCTGTGATGCTCTCT
Organism: Candidatus Acidiferrales bacterium; assembly: GCA_035933995.1. Taxonomy (GTDB): domain Bacteria; phylum Acidobacteriota; class Terriglobia; order Acidiferrales; family UBA7541; genus DAHUXN01. Next base: position 12,292 of record DASYYI010000328.1, read on the forward strand.
TCGAGTCACTTGACGTTCTTTGGTGTCGGCGTGCGCCTTGCATTGCTCGGTTTTTTCGGCGGCTTTTTTGCTGTTCCCGTGAACGCACTGATCCAGCACCGGCCGGAGAGCGGCCACAGGGGAGCGGTCCTGGCCACAGCGGGCGTCGTTTCGTTTCTCGGCGTCGCCGCCGCGGGAGGCGCCTACTACCTACTTGAAGGCGTTCTGCACTTGGCTCCCGCCACTGTTTTTCTCGTCGGCTCGGGCCTGACGCTTGTAGCCACCGTGTACGCCGTTGTGCTGCTTCCTGATTCGCTGCTGCGCTTCGTGCTGTGGATGGCCACGCACTCCATTTACCGCATCCGAATCGAAGGCCGCGAGAACATTCCCGAGCGCGGCGGCGCGCTGTTCGTGGCGAATCACTTGTCTTTCGTGGACGCGCTGTTGCTGATTGCCTCCACGGACCGTCACATCCGATTCCTGATCGACAAAGACATGTACGAAAAGTCGGCGATAAGGCCGTTTGCGCGAATGCTCAGGGCGATTCCGATCTCTTCGCTGCAACGTCCGCGAGAGCTGCTGCGCTCGCTGCGGGAGGCGACGGCCGCGATTCAACGTGGCGAAGTGGTTTGTATTTTCGCGGAAGGACAAATCACAAGAATCGGGCAGATGCTGCCTTTCCGGCGCGGCTTCGAGCGAATCATGAAGGACGTACAGGCGCCCGTAGTGCCCGTCGCTTTGGACGGCGTGTGGGGAAGCATTTTCAGCTTCGAGCGCGAGCGCTTCCTCTGGAAACTTCCTCGCCAGCTTCCCTACCCCGTTACCGTGAGTTTCGGCAAACCATTGCCGCCGACCGCGAGCGCGCCGGAAGTGCGCCAGGCCGTGCAGGAATTGCAGAGCGAAGCATTTCAGTTTCGCAAGAAGCGCATGCGGCCGCTGGTAAAGTCGTTGGTCGCTTCGGCGCACCGGCATCCGTTCCGATTTGCCATGGCGGATGCGCGGACGCCCCGGCTGCGATTCGGAGCGGCGCTTGCTCGCTCGCTATTCCTGGCGCGGCGGCTTGCGAAAGTGTGGGAAGGACAATCAAAAATCGGAATCCTGCTGCCTCCCTCCGTGGCCGGGGCGCTGGTGAA